>JAZLLD010000078.1:0-39387 GCA_045597945.1 Bacteroidales bacterium | reverse complement strand
GCGTAGCCCAGCTGGTAGGACTGCCCGGGTTCGGTCCGCCATTGGAAGATGGGCTGATGCTGGTAGTAGTTGTACAGGCGGAAGCCCTCAACTTCGGCATCGCATGCCAGGTCGGCGTCGCAGGTAGCGCCGTGCTGTGTGGTGTCCGGTGGCACCAGGATTGGATAGTAAGCTATAGTACTAAGATTGCGATACCAACTATCATTATACCAATTAAAATGTATGCAGTAGTGGTCTGGGGCATCCCAACAGTTTGACAGAATGGAATATTCGTGTCCTATAACAAGAGGATAGTCAAAGCTCATGTTATCGCCGCAATCTTTGTTGAATGCTTTGCATCCGACGTAAAAGGTGTCAGCTTTGAGGTACAGGTGAGGGGTGGGGTAGAAAAATTCATATACCGGGCGGTAATCGTAAGTTATCGGTGCACTGCTACTGCAGCTGTCGTTGAGCGGATATGCGTAGTACTTGTCTGGCTCGCGGTAAAGGCTCTTGGCCGAAGAATCAACAACATGGTAGGAGTCAGCGCTATCCTTGTCTTTTTCCACCAACATACCCCATATCGCAATGTCTTTGGGTAAGGGGGCTGTCGTCGTCACGGCCACTCCATAAATGACTGTAGGCGTGTCGACAGAGTATTCGTTTCCACGGAACCAAGGCCATAGCTGTTGTGCAGTGTGCTCATGGCCTGACCATCGCCAGCGCCCCACAGAGTCTTCGTCCATGTAAAGGTATCGACTCGAACGGTGCAGTGTGTCTTGCGAAAACGCAAAATGGAAAGATACGAACAATAATAATATGGTTACAATTTTCTTCATGGCGATTGTGTTAGTTGTTGTGTAAAATAATGTTTTTTAATTTATTGCGGCTGTTGTCTCAGGCTTATTTGCTTTGCAAATATACTATTTTTTCTTTGTATGTACAAATTTTTTTCTGCGATGCCGTAGCCTTCGGCATCGCAGCCTTCGCCCAAGCTTCGCTAGATTTACCTTAGTTATACTATAGTTATACCTTAGATATTCTATTATATATAGGATAAATATAGTATAAATAAGGTATAAATATAGGATAAGGAACGGGCTTAGGGCGGGTCTACTGTGCTGTGAGGCTTGGTTGCGGGGTGGTTTGGTGGCTTATTTTTATCTTTGGCTGGCGGTTGATTTGTGCAGGGTGTATTTCTGTGTTCTTTCGCTCTTCCTTCGCTCTTCCTTCGCTCTGGCATTGCCCTATAGGGCGAAGAAATTCTGTCGTGGATATCAGTTTTATGTTTTAGGGGGCAGTTCGTGGTTTTTTCTCAAAAAACATTTGTATATTGTTTTTTTTTGTATCTTTGCAGTCGGATTTTTTTTTAAAGAACATTAATTGTTTGATTATAAAATTGGTATAATGAAAAAACTATTAATGTATTTATTTGTTTTGCAATTGGCTCTGCCGGCTTCTGCACAGATAGGTTATCGTGTGTTTGCCAGCGGGGTGTCGCACATTCCCTCTTGCTTGGGTTACAATGTGATAGCGCGCAACTATGACGGAAGTTCTGTAGTGGTGCATCACGTGGAGGATGCCGATCCGTAGCGGCCATCATTTCGCATTGGTGAGCTAGGATAATGAGGAATCGCAAGAGTTGGTGGTGCGCCTAGGCTTTGAGCAGGAAGAAGGCTTTGACCGCTATGAGTTGAGAGATATGTGTGTGTTGGGCGATTCGTGCTATTTTTGCGGGGTTAGGACTGTGATGATTTCCGCACCTGTTTTGAATGAGCATGGCGAGATTTTGAGCCCGGAAGTGCAGAATTATGGCTTTGTGGGGTTCTTCCGCGTCTCGGAAATCAGGGGGGGAGGAGCACCTGCTGTTTTTCTTAAAGTGCTGGACCAAAGTTACCGACTGACTCAACTGTATGGCACCAGAGGTGAAAGTCTGCTTCACCCTGCATGATTACGCGCGGCTGTGCCCTAGGGCGACCTCCGATGCGGTCGGCAATACTTAAAAATTGTTCGTTTGGCAAGTTTTTTTTGCTATGTGGCTCAAAAATCGTACCTTTGCAATTCTTAATTTGCTAGATGAATATATATAAATTAAATAATATTAGTTCTTTAAGCCAGGACACGGCTATCACAGTCGGCATGTTTGACGGTGTGCATGTGGGTCATCAGCATATTTTGCAGATGCTGAAGGCCGTGGCCGAACGCACTGGGCTTACCCCGGTGGTGGTCACTTTCGACCTCCATCCACGGCAAGTTTTGGGCAAAGGTGGCGACAAGTTCTACCGCATCACTACCAACGAAGAACGCTATGCCTTGCTCCGGCAATATGGCATCAACGATGTGGTGGAAGTGCATTTTACGCCAGAGATGGCGGCGCTGTCGGCCTGCGACTTCTTTGAACAAGTGCTGTTGGCCAAGTTGCGAGTCAAGGCTCTGGTGCTGGGCTATGACAATGTGTTCGGCAGCAAGGCCCATTATGATTTTGACCGGCTGCCCGTGATGGCGGAAGAGATGGGTGTGAGGGTGCTGCATGACAGCGCAGTGCGGCTGGGCGATGTGGAGGTGAGTTCCACCCAGATTCGCAAGGCATTGATAGAAGGCGATGTGCGCCTGGCCTTCCAGATGATGCGGCATGGCTACCGGCTCTGTGGCCGGGTGGAAAAGGGCAGGCAGGTGGGACGCAAACTGGGCTTCCCCACAGCCAATGTGTGCTTGGACGATGCTGTGAAAATTCTGCCTAAAGAAGGCGTATATGCCGTCAGGGTTTTCTGCCAGGGCATGGAGCAACCAATGATGGGCATGGCCAATATGGGCGGACAGCCGACTTTTGGATTGGAAAGGCCTGTGTTTGAGGTGAATATTTTTGATTATGAGGCCGATTTGTATGGGCAGACGCTGTGCGTGGAATTTGTTGACAGGCTGCGCGAGGTGAGCCGTTTCCAGGATGCCGACCAGCTGGTTGCTCAGTTGAAGGCCGACCGAGAGGCCGCCATTGCGGTGCTGAATAGGGGAGAGGAGTGAGATGAAGAGGGTGGCGTTGATTGTGTTTTGCTTGGTGCTGCTGGTGGCGAATGTGCCGGCGCAGGAGGGCAGGGTGTATAAGTCGCTGGACGAAGTGGCTTGTGTGGACGATGTGTTTGTGCTGCAGCTACATGGCAAACGACTGAAACGTGTGCCCTCGCTGGTGTATCAGATGAAAAATTTGCGCGAGCTAGACTTGCGTGGCAATAAGATTGCATACCTCGACGACAGCATTGCCCTGCTGACCAATCTACAACGCCTGGAGCTGAGTCGCAACCCCTTGATGGAGCTGCCGCCGGCCATGGCCGAGATGCCAGAGCTGAGTGAGCTGGTGCTGTGGTCGACTTATGTGAATGCGGTGCCCGGCAGTTTTGCAAAGCTCGACGGCCAGCTGCAGCTGTTGGACTTGCGCGACTGCCCTTTGATGCTGGATGACCAGAAGGCTATCGAGGCCATATTGCCGACAACGAAAAAGAAATGGGACTATGCTTGTAATTGTACCGATTAGATGATGAGAAAGAATGAATTGACACTGGCTTTCTACCAGCAGGATATAGCATGGGAAGACCCACAGGAGAATTTCCGCCGGGTGGAGGCGGCTTTCGCCAAAGTGGAAGGGGCTGTGGATGTGCTCATTGTGCCGGAAACTTTCACCACGGGGTTTTCTGACAATATGGCCGCTATGGCCGAGAATCCCGAGGGCGAGACCTACCGTTTTGCCCTGCGGATGGCTCAGAAATACGATGCCCTGTTTGTTGGCACATGGACTGTGAAGGATAAGAACACCAGTGGAGCTGAGGTGGTTTACAATAGGTTGCACTGGGTGCGCCCCGACGGTAACTATGGCCATTACGACAAAGGACACACTTTCCGCGTCAGTTCTGAGGCCAGCCAGCTTGAGCGCGGCACTGAGAGGCCGATTTTTGAATGGCGAGGCTGGCGCATCAAGCCCGCGGTCTGCTACGACTTGCGCTTTCCCAAGTGGCTGCGCAATGGCAATCCGCCGGACTACGACCTGTTGGTGTTCTGTGCCAATTGGCCTGCATCGCGAGCCGAGGCATGGGATACACTGCTCAAAGCCAGGGCTATAGAGAATCTGGCATACGTGGCCGGAGTCAACCGGGTAGGAATTGATGGCGTGGGCATACCTTATGCCGGCCATTGTGCCGTAATTGATTATAAAGGAATGGTGATGAGCTCGTGCAAGCCTGGCACCGAGGAGGTTGCCTTGGCCACATTGAACCACGGCCAGTTGGAGGGTTTCCGCCAACGGTGGCCTTTTTATTTAGATTTTGACTAAACCGACATTTGATAATGACACTAGAAGATAAACTGGGTTTCACTAAGATACGTGAGTTGGTGGCACAGGAGTGCACCAACAGCCTGGCTGTGCGTATGACTCAGGAGATGGCTTTCTCCAGCAATTACGACCGCGTGGTGCGAGAATTGCAGCAGACTGAGGAGTTCCGCCAAATATTGATGCTGGAGAACAGCTTCCCGTCGCAGGACTTTATCGACCTGACCGATGAACTGATTAGACTGAAGATTGTTGGCTCAGTGATTGAACTGCAAGCACTTTTCGATTTTAAATGCTCGCTGCGGACCATCACCGAGTGTCTGCGCTTCTTTCAGCATGACGACGCTGCCAAATATCCGTATCTTCATGAATTATCTACCCATGTGGATCTCGACCCCAATATCAGCAAGGCGCTGAGCAAGATTATTGACGACAAGGGCGAGATTTACGACAACGCCTCAGAAGATTTGCGCGAAATCCGCCATCTGATAAATAAGAAGAAAACCGATGTGGATGTGCAGATTAGCAAGCAGTTGGCCCGGGCCAAACACGAGGGCTGGGCTCCCGAGAATGCCGAAGCCACTATCCGCAACGGCCGCATGGTCATACCTATGCTGGACACCCACCGCCGCAAAATCAAGGGATTGATCCACGATGAGTCGGCCACCCGCCAGACTGCCTATCTCGAGCCTTCTGAGGTGGTGGAGTTGAACAACGATCTCCGCGAGCTGGAGTTCGCCGAACGGCATGAGATTCAGCGCATCCTGGCTCGGTTTACCGACATGATCCGCCCGCATTTCGACTCTTTGGTCAATGCCTATTGGCTTTTGGCTCGCATTGATTTCATCCGCGCCAAAGCCCGCTTCGCCATTACCATTCATGCCGGCAGACCTATTGTGGACAGCATCACGAAAATCAATTGGTTAGATGCCCGCCACCCCTTGCTTTATCTCAACCATAAAGGCGAGGTGGTGCCTTTCAATATTGAACTTGACGAGGACTCGCACATACTGATTGTCTCCGGGCCGAATGCCGGCGGTAAGTCGGTGTGCCTCAAGGCTGTCGGCCTCATCCAGTATATGCTGCAGTGCGGTATGCTGGTGCCCTGCCGTGAGACCTCGGAGTTCGGCATCTTCGACAGCATCTTCATAGATATTGGCGACCAGCAGTCTATCGACAACGATTTGAGCACCTATACTTCTCACCTCCAGAATATGAAGCAGTTGCTGGAGACGGCCGATGCCAACACACTCTTCCTTCTGGATGAGCTGGGCGGTGGCACCGAGCCGCGCTCGGGCTGTGCCATTGCCGAGGCTTTGCTGGAAGAACTCTACCGACGCCATGCCTTCGGTGTGGTGACCACTCATTTTGCCGATCTCAAACTTTTGGCCGACCGCAATCCCGGCATTGTGAATGGCGCCATGCTTTTCGATACCGAGAATATGAAACCGTTATATCGTCTGTCCATTGGCCATCCGGGCAGCTCTTTTGCCTTTGAAATCGCTCAGAATATCGGTTTCCCAGAGGCCATTCTCAAAGCCGCTGGCGAGAAGGTGGGCGGCGAGATGCTTAATTTCGAACACCAGTTGCAGCAAATCGAACTTGATAAGCAAGAGATTGAGCGCCAGCGCACTGAACTTGAAGTGGCAGACAATTTCCTCTCCGAGGTCACGTCGAAATATCAGCAGCTGACCGACAAACTGGAGGGCAAGCGCTATGAGATTCTGAGTGCCGCACGCAAAGAAGCACAGCAGATTATTGCAGATGCTAACCGCACTGTGGAACAGACAATTAGCGACATCAAGCAGGCCCAGGCCGAGCGTGAGCGCACCATGCAGGCCCGCCAGCGCATGAAGGAGGAGGGCGAGCGCATTGCCCAGGCACAGGAAAAGCACGAGGAGGAGCGCAAGGCGGCCAAAAAGCAAGCGGTGGCATCTGCCGACAATCAGCCGCAACACACTCAGGATGAGGATGGTGTGGCCGACATCGTGGTTGGCAGCATCGTGAAGATCGACGGCCAGGATACCTTTGGCCAAGTGGTAGAAATCAAGGGTAAGAAAGCCGTCGTGGAGAGCAACAGCATCCGCATGACCATCGCACTCAATCGTTTGCAGGGTACTAAAAAGAAGAATATCCCGGTTGACAAGACCAGCAGATTGAATAGTCGGTTCCAGTCTATCTACGACGATATCAATGAGAAACGCAAATCGTTCAACCCCACTATCGATCTCCGCGGCCAGCGGGCCGACGAGGCATTGGCCAACCTGAGCCATTTCATCGACGATGCCCAGCTTCTCGGCGAAAAAGAGTTGCGCATTCTGCATGGTAAGGGCTATGGAATCTTGAAGCAAATGATTAGAGAATGGCTTCAGGGCAACCGCGATGTGCATAATTTCCATTCCGAAAGATTGGAATTGGGTGGCGACGGCATTACAATTGTGAATTTAAAATAGATTTTGTAATTCGCTGACAAATAGTTGTTTGGATTGATTGTCGCTGCTGGGCGACGTCTGTTTTGGAAAAATATTTTTTAGAAAAGGAAATTTACAGGAAAAAATAACGTATTTTTGCATCGTGATAGAAGAATAATAACAATTAAATATAATTATCATGAAACTGAAAAAACTTATCCTCCCCATGCTGATGCTCGTGCTTTTGACCACGGGTTGCACCAAAGAGTATTACGGCTCTCAGATTGAGACCTACCAGTTCAACATCACTCCCGCTGAGTGGTCGCGCAACGAAGGCGAAAACCTCCCCGGTGCCAACAACTACCTCTATTGCACCAAGGATATCAGCGCTATTACCAGGGATGTGTTCTTCAACGGCACCGTCCAGGCTTTTGTTTGGAATGTCTACGACCAGGCTCACAACCTCGGCGCTTGGAACACCATGCCTTTCGTTTATCCCCTTGAGGTTTATGTTACCAACGATGATGGTTCTGTAGGCCGTGTTATCGTTCCTGAGAACCTCCGTTTCGAATGGGAGCAGGGCCAGGTTACCTTCATCATCCAGGATCTTGATGGTTTCGATCCTGAGGACATGGTCAGCACCATTAGCGTGAAGGTCTGTGTCTCCCGCAATATGTAATATATTGTAATAATATATAAAAAGCAGAAGGACTGCAATGCTGCGGTCCTTCTGCTTTTTTTTGCCCTCATTCCAATCAATCTGAGCATCTGTCAAACATTTCATAGGTTGCGGTTATTCCAGTTTTGCGGCCCCACAACACTGCCCTAAACCCGTCCTTCCCCCGTTCCTTATCCTATATTTATACCTTATTTATACTATATTTATCCTATATATAATAGAATAAATATAGTATAACTATAGTATAAATAAGGTAAAACGAGCGAAGTTAGGGCGATGCTTGGGTGAAGTTGTGGAGGCTTTAATGAGGTTGGTTTGAACAGAAATGTTTTGCGCTGGTGGAGAAAGTATGGGTTGTATGAGGTTGGATTGTAATGTGTTGGTTGCGCAGTATAAGCTGGTTGAAGCGCAAAAGAGCCTCTTCTCAAGAGAAATACAGTCTACAATCTAAGTTTCTCGGGGTATTTGCCTAATGCGGAATCTCAAGCTGGAGTTTGTGGCATATTGATGGGCTTGTTGTGCTGGAGGAAAAGGTAAGAGAGTTTGCTAATAAAAAAATGGCCATCGGACTGATGGCCATTGTATGTTTTGAATGATATCGGCTTACTGGATATTGTTGTTGCGTTTGTATGCTTTCAGGGTATTTTCCAGCAGAGAGCAGATGGTCAGGGGACCTACGCCGCCGGGCACGGGTGTGGTCCAGGAGCAGTGCTCGTCGACTTCGCTGTGCTTCACATCGCCGATGATGCGGTAGCCGCTCTTCTTGGTTTCGTCGGGAATGCGGTGGATGCCTACGTCAACCAGCACAACGCCGTCCTTTACCATGTCGGCAGTAACAAACTCGGGCTTGCCGATGGCTGCTACCAGGATGTCGGCCTGGCGGGTGATTTCGGCCAGATTCTGCGTCTTGCTGTGGCACATGGTCACGGTGCAGTCAAAGCCCTTGCGTGAGAGCAGGTTGGCGGCAGGGGTGCCAACGATGTTGCTGCGGCCGAGCACCACGCAATGTTTGCCTGCGGTTTCGATGCCGTAGCGTTTCAGCAGTGTGCAGACTCCCATGGGGGTGGCGGGAACATAGGCATCTTCGCCCAGCACCATGCGACCGACATTGATGGCGGTGAAGCCGTCGACATCCTTGTCGGGAGAGATGGCGTTGATGATGTTCTGCTCGTTGATGTGCTTGGGCAAGGGAAGCTGGATGATGAAGCCGTCGATTTCAGGGTCGTTGTTCATGAAATGGATGGTTTCCAGCAGTTTCTCTTCTGAGATAGTCTCGGGTAAGCGGTAGACCGAGGAGGTGAAGCCCACTTCCTTGCTTGAGCGCTCCTTGTTGGCTACGTAAGTCTGGCTAGCGCCGTCCTCACCCACGATGACTGCTGCTAAATGGGGCGCACGGTGGCCGGCAGCGGTGAGTTTGCGTACTTCGTTAGCTATTTCGTCTTTAATCTGCAGGGCCATGGCCTTGCCGTCTAATATTTGAACCATTACTTTTATTATTATAAGTTGAGGTTTACGAATTGTTGCACTCTCGCAAACCGAGAATCAGTTTATTTAGTGTCGCCTTTGTGGCGATTTTCTTATCTTCTCTTGCGTTTAGGAATCTGAGGCAGCTTGCCCTTGGTGCTGACCATCTTCATCATTTTGCGGGTCTCTTCAAACTGCTTGATGAAGCGGTTCACGTCCTGAATGCTGCGGCCGCTACCGGCTGCGATACGCTGCTTGCGGCTGCCGTTCAAGCAGCTGGGGTTGCGGCGCTCATAGGGGGTCATGCTGCTGATCATCGACTCGATGGGCACGAATGCGTCGTCGCCTATCTCGATGTCCTTGGTCACCTTGTCCATGCCGGGAATCATGCCGATGAGGTCTTTCATGCTGCCCATCTTTTTGATTTGGCCGACTTGCGACAGGAAGTCTTCAAAGTTATATTCGTTGTGGATGAGTCGCTTCTGAATCTTGCGAGCCTCAGCCTCATCGTATTGTTCTTGAGCGCGTTCCACCAGCGATACCACGTCGCCCATGCCCAAGATACGGCTGGCCATGCGGTCGGGGTGGAAAACATCGAGGGCGTCCATCTTCTCGCCGATACCCACGAACTTGATGGGTTTCTGCACTGAGTAGCGGATGGTAAGGGCCGCACCGCCGCGGGTGTCGCCGTCCAATTTGGTGAGCACAACGCCATCGAAATCAATGCGATCGTTGAAGGCCTTGGCTGTGTTCACGGCATCCTGGCCAGTCATGGAGTCGACCACGAAGAGGGTCTCCTGTGGGTTGAGGTGCTGTTTGAGGCTGGAAATCTCATTCATCATCTCCTCATCAACAGCCAAGCGGCCGGCGGTATCAACGATTACAACATTGACACTCTTGGCCTTGGCCTCGCGAATAGCCTTCTCGGCAATGTCCAGCGGGTTCTGGTTGCCTTCTTCGGTGAATACGGGCACCTGGATCTGCTCGCCGAGGGTCTGCAGCTGGCTGATAGCAGCGGGACGGTAAACGTCGCCGGCCACCAGCATCACGCTCTTGCCCTTCTTATTCTTCAAATAGTAAGCCAGTTTGGCGCTGAAGGTGGTCTTACCCGAGCCTTGCAGACCGGCAATCAGGATTACGGCGGGCTGCCCCTTGGCGTTGATGTCCACGGCTTCGCTGCCCATGAGTTCGGTCAGCTTCTCGTGAACAATCTTCACCATCAACTGGCCGGGCTCGATGCTCTGGATTACGTTGCGGCCCAAAGCCTCAGCCTTCACCTTGTCGGTGAATTCCTTGGCAATAGGGTAGCTGACGTCGGCGTCCAAAAGTGCCTTGCGCACCTCCTTGACGGTCTCAGCGATATTAATATCGGTAATACTTCCTTTTCCTCGCAGCGTGTGTAACGCTTTCTCTATCTTGCTACTAATACTTTCAAACATAACTTTTCGTCACTATTATTATTATGCAAAATTACATTTTTTTTTCGATATGCGCAATTTTTATTTCCCTTTTTGTAATATAATTCTTATTATGATGCATCCGGAAAGAAATTTTCTCGCCCCGAAGTGCTTATTCTTGCCCGGCCTAGTTCCGCGCCAAAGGGCACTCTATATGTTTGCAAACCCCGTATAATGAGCGGACCTGCACTGGGTCTTCACCGGGCTCTCGCCGGGCCGCCAAGAAGTTGAACTTTGGGCAGGGAAGTCCTGTCCATTACAAGTTTTTATATTGCATCTTGCTGACAATATTGGTGATGCATTTTGTTATGGGTGCGTTTCTTTTTTGCCAAGACAAATTTGTCCCAAGTTGTCTTTTTGATTATGAGAATGGCTATTGCACTGCTCTTTCTCGAGGCTTTTAGATCCGTAAGGCCATAGATTCTTTTTTTGGGGGTCCAATTTGGGTTAAAAAAAGTTAAATCTTCATTGGTCTCACAACAAATAAGCAACTTTCCGTTTATTATTAGTTAAGGATTAATGTGGAAAGTTGTTTCGTGATTATAAATGATAATATAAAAACAAAGGAATCAGACTACTCAAATATAAATTGAATCAATAAATTAATGTAAAGTATATGATGAAAAAATGTATTTTAATATTTGCATTCTGCCTCGGTGTATTAGCCTCAGGTGCACATGATTTCAGTGTTGTGGTGCAAAGTGGGCAGACCCTGTATTTCAATATTACTAATTCGGGAGCAGTGGTCACTTATGCCGGTTCCGAAAGTGAACCTTATGCGGGAGTGCCGAAGCCATCCGGAAGTTTGATTATTCCGTCTACAGTAGAGTGGAGTAATAATACATATTCTGTGGTTGGAATTGGTACATATGCTTTTAGTTCTTGTACAGGACTTTCGAGTGTGGTTATTCCTAACAGTGTCACGCATATTGATATTCATGCGTTTTCCAATTGTGACACGCTTTCGAGTGTGGTGATTCCGAATTCAGTGGTGACAATTGCAAATTATGCATTTTCTAAATGTTATAACCTTGAAAATGTGACAATTCCAAACTCCGTGACGACAATAGGAAATTATGCGTTTAGAGGTTGTTCGAATTTCACTGAGGTGGAGCTGCCTAATTCGGTAACGGCAATAGGCAATTATGTTTATGCGGAGTGTAGAAACTTGTCAAATGTATATATTCCAAATTCACTGGTTTCAATTGGCGATTATGCTTTTAACAATTGCATGCATTTGGATTCAATTTTCAGTGATAGAAGTTTGGCTCCGACTTTAGGAGGAACGCATGTCTTTGATGGTGTGAATAATAGCATACCTATTTTCATCCCTTGTGGAAGCACAATGTTGTACATGGCGCGTTGGGGAGACTGCATGTCGAATTTTATTGAACCGGTACCCTTGTCGATTACAGTGTCGGCGGATAATGCAGCTCATGGTGAAGCCAGTACACTTGTGCGTCCTACTTGTAGTAATGCTAATGCCTTTATTGTGGCAACAGCTTATGAGGGTTATATTTTCAGCCATTGGAGCGATGGCGTTCAAGATAATCCCCGCTGGGTTTCGCTGATGGTTGATACTGTGTTGACGGCTAATTTTGTGGAGTATAATCCAACCGAAATGGTGGTTGTTAACGATACTGCATATATAACAATTAGACATACGGTTGATTATTATATTTCTGTTCATGATACTGTGTATGATACAATTGTGACAGAATTGTCTTATCGGACGCTGACAGTGAATACGGAGAATGCGGATAAAGGAATTGCCGCAGGAAGTGGGCGGTTCCCTGAAGGTGCCTGGGTGGAGATAGCAGCTATTCCTAATTCTGGCTACCGTTTTGTTAAGTGGCGTGATGGTAATGTTGACAATCCCAGAACCGTTGATATGTCCGGTGATCTTTCCTTTGTCGCTGTATTTGAAGAATCAAATGTTGGTATCGGTGAAGTTGCAACAGAAAGTTTCCGGGTGTCAACGATGAGCGGACAGATTGTTGTAAGTGAGGCCGAGGGTGAGTTGGTTAGAGTGTTTGATGCTGTGGGGCGTTGCCTTAGGACAATGCGTAGTGTCACGAATGTCTTAGTGTGTCGAATGCCGTCGGCTGGCGTATATATGGTACAAGTAGGTAACCATCCTGCGGTAAAGGTTGTGGTGCTATAGTGTCGGGATGTTGATTAATAATGATATGCTTTTAATTATTTGAAACTACAATTTTAAATATTGCTATTATGAAAAAATGCATTATTTTGTTGGCTTTGTGCCTCAGTGCCATGGCCTCATGGGCATTCAGTTTTAGTGCTGTAGCGCCTAGTGGTCAGACACTATATTATAATATTAATGGAGATAATGTATCGGTTACGTGTCCTGGCTCATTCTCAAATCCATATACGGGATATGTTGAGCCTACAGGTAATTTGGTGATACCTTCTACAGTTGTGTCGGATGGCATAACGTATGCTGTGACTGAGTTGGAGTATGCTGCTTTCAGAAATTGCAGCAACCTTACAAGTGTTACCCTTCCCAACTCGGTGACGTCAATAGGAATGTATGTTTTCCAAAGCTGCACAAGCCTCACTAATGTGATAATGGGCGATTCTTTGACTACAATCGGTAGTAGTGCTTTCTCGTTCTGTAGCAGTCTTTCTACTTTGTCGCTCCCAAGTTCGATAACAGAAATTGGTAATGGCGCTTTTTCTGATTGCACAAGTCTTACGAGTGTGACCTTGCCGAATTCGTTAACTAGAATAGAGTATTCTACTTTTATTGGTTGTAGTAATCTTGCGAGTGTGACTATTTCAAATTCAGTGACGTCAATTGGAGCGTCTGCTTTTTTTGAATGTACTAGTCTTGTCAATGTGTTGATACCTAGCACGGTATCTTTGATTGAGGAAAGTGCGTTCGAGGGTTGCTCAAGTCTCGTCAGTGTGACGATTCTTGGGTCGGTTGATTCAATTGCAAATAGAACTTTTGCTGACTGTGTCAGCCTTACAAGTGTGTCAATTCCCAATTCCGTGTCTTTGATCGGAAATTCTGCTTTTATAGGTTGCAGTAGCCTTGCAACTATCACCATTCCTAGTTCTGTGGATACTATAAATGGTTCAGCCTTTGAAGGTTGTATAGGTTTGAACTCTATTTACTGTGAAGGAGATGTGCCTCCTGTCCTTTCAGGAATTCGTCATTTCAGAAGAGTGAATCAAAATGTCCCTGTGTATGTCCCATGCGGAAGTGGACATTTGTATTTGCTTCGCTGGGGCAGGTCGCTGTCAAACTTTGTTGAGCCTGAGTCTTATACGATTGCTGTATCTTCGGATAACCAGTCGCAGGGTCAAGCCAATGTGGTCATTCCCCCAACTTGTACCAATACTACATTGATTTTTGCATTGGCTAACACTGGTTATGTTTTCAGGCAATGGAGCGACGGCGTTTCAGATAATCCACGTTGGGTTTCTTTGTCTAGTGATACCGCTATAACAGCCTCTTTCGGAGCCCCATTACCGGGTGATACTGTGTTTGTTGGCGATACTACTTTTATTACTTATCATGATACAGTATACAATTATATTATTATGCGTGACACCATTCATGTTGATGTCATGGTTAATCCTACCTACAGAACCTTGACGGTGGCTTCTGGTAATCAGAGAAACGGTTCTGTTTCCGGAAATGGAATTTTCCCGGAAGGTACGCAAGTTGAGATTGCTGCCATTCCCAATCAGGGTTGTCGTTTTGTGTCTTGGCAAGACGGAAATACTGATAACCCAAGACATGTGGAATTGCTTTCGGATATGAGGTTCGTGGCCACATTTGAATCTGGAGGTAAAAGGTAGTTCTGCGAGTGGTGTGAATCTCAGTAGTTTTCTAGACGGAGAAAACTGGTTTATGATATGGCTGAGTCTATAAGGTATGGATTCAGCCATGTCATTTGTCAATATATGTTGATAATGTGTGTATAATTCTGTTTCTTTTTTATTGTAATCTAATGTAGCGTTAAGTTTTGTATTATTTCGAGAAATAAATTGAAATGGTTCAATAGATTGATTATTAATTCAATATTGTTCTATTTTGCCTTTTTTGAAATTTTTTTTGCTTTTCGTATAACTTTTTTTCTTTTTTTGCGTTATAAACAAGAATAAAGATATGTGGAACTAGTATATCGCTATGAGACAATTAAAAATTACCCATTCTATTACTAACCGCGACATTAAGTCGTTGGATAAATACTTGCAGGATATCTGCAGTGAGGAGCTGCTGACCCCGGAGGAGGAGGTGGAATTGGCCCAGCGTATCAAGAACGGTGACCAGGCCGCTCTCGACCGCCTCACTAAGGCAAACCTCCGTTTCGTGGTGTCGGTGGCAAAACAGTATCAAAACCAGGGTCTTAGCTTGCCCGACCTTATTAATGAAGGTAATGTGGGCTTGATTAAGGCGGCTAAACGTTTTGATGAGACTAGAGGTTTTAAGTTTATCTCATACGCAGTATGGTGGATCCGCCAGTCTATCTTGCAGGCTATTGCAGAAAACTCTCGCATCGTGCGTCTGCCTTCAAACCAGCTGGGTGCGCTGAATAAACTGAAAAAGGAAATCAGCCGGTTGGAGCAGGAGCTTGAGCGTCCCCCATCGGAAGAGGAGTTGGCCGATCTGCTGGGTATTCCTGAAGATAAGATTAAGAGCATCTTGGGCATCTCCGGACGCCATATTTCTATCGACGCACCTTTGGTGGCTGACGAGGATGTGAACTTTGTTGATGTGCTGCCCAATGAGGATACTCCTCCTACCGACAGTGCTTTGATGCGCGAGTCGCTTTCTCTTGAAATTGAGCGATCTTTGTCCACCCTCACCGAGTACGAGCGCGAGGTTATCAAAATGTATTTTGGTATTGGACTGCCCCATGCGCTCAGCTTGGATGAAATAGCCATGAAGTTTGGTCTCACCCGCGAGCGTGTGCGTCAAATTAAGGAAAAGGGTATTAAGCGTCTGCGTGTCAGCAGCAAGAGTAAGCATCTGCAAGCTTATTTGTAGTAGAAATGGATTTAATTTTAAAATATTTCCCAGAACTTACAGAGCGGCAAAAAGAACAATTTGCCGCTCTTAAGCCCTTATATGAGGACTGGAATGCCAAGATTAATGTAATCTCCCGCAAGGATATGGATAATTTCTATGAGCATCACGTCCTCCATTCACTGGCCATTGCCAAGGTTCAGCCTTTCAAGACTATGGCCGAAATTTTGGACGTCGGTACTGGCGGCGGTTTCCCTGGGATTCCTCTGTCAATCATGTTTCCCCATTCCAATTTCTATCTGGTGGATTCTATTGGCAAGAAAATCAAGGTTGTTCAAGCTGTTGCCGACAGTTTGCAGTTGACCAATGTGCGTGCAGAACAGATTCGTGCTGAGCAGGTGGATGGCGATTTCGATTTTATTGTGTCGCGTGCGGTCACTGATTTAAGTCAGTTTACCGGTTGGGTAAAAGGCAAGGTGTCGGATGCTCATTATCATCACCTCCGCAACGGCATTCTCTATCTCAAAGGTGGCGACCTCACCGAAGAGTTGGCTCCTTTCAAGAAAAAAGTGCGCACTTGGGATATCTCAGATTTCTACGAGGAAGAGTTTTTTGAAACCAAGAAAGTTATCTACCTTCCGTTCAAATAACTTGTGGTGTATCATTTCGCATATTAGAAAGAATTGTTTTTGGCGACAAAGTCAATCTTTATTATTCGCTAATACGACTTTTATATTTACGCAAAATTTACCCATCCGATGCAAGTCGGATGGGATTTTTCTTAGTGAGTAGTTGTCTAAAATAGTGATTTAGTAGCGTTCCCCTTAGATGGTGATAGTGTTTAGCTGTTCGGGGCGGACAGTGATGATAGGAATTTTGGATGCGGCCAAAGTCTTTTGGTCGTCAGAAGTTGTCACAAACCGGATCATCGACATGCCACATTCTGCCATCATGATGAGCAGGTCGGCACAGACTGAGTGTGCATAGGCAAGAATGGTTGCGGATACGCTGTCGACAACATCTTTTATCTCCAGAGTGCACGGAATACCCAGTTTCTCAATATAGTTCTTGGTTTGTGTAGCGTAGTTTTTCACTATTGCCCGGCCCTCCTCAACAGAGGTCTTATTCACGCCGAGGACATGTATGGTTGAACCGTATGCTTTTGCAAAACGAATGGCCATAGGTACTTTTTGTCGGCTTTCGTCACTACTGTCGATAGGTAATAGAATGTCCTTAAAGTCAGAGTGATAGTCGAAGTCTTCCCTTAGGCATAATACTGGTGATAATGATTTGTCGATGATGGAATAAGTGCCTTGGCCGAGCAGTCTTTTTTGAAGTCCGGCAGTTACGTTGGAGCCAACTATTACAAGTGAGGCTTTCTCCTTCTTGGCTTGTTCGCAGATGGCGTCGGTGATTTCGCCCGTCTTAGGAAGGTATTCCAGGGTCAGTCCATTCAAGTCTTGAATATGCTGGGTTTCATGGTTGTGGATTTCCTCCCACAGTTTTTCCTCAGAGAGTTTGCCCTCGTTTACGCCCACAAACTGCAGGCTATCATTGAAATGTTTAGCAATGTCGATGGCTAATTCTGTTGCTAAATCAGAACCTTTGGAGAAGTCGACACCTACGATAATTTTTCCCATTGATTTATGTTTACTTTGTTGTGTTAGTTTCTCTTTAGCGAATGTTTGTTCCCGGTTAGTTCAATTCTAGTTCAATAGGGCAATGGTCACTTCCGAAAATTTCGTTATGGATGATGGAGTGATTAATGCGGTTCTTAATGCGGTCAGAGCAGATGAAATAGTCAATGCGCCATCCCGTGTTCTTGGCTCTTGCCTGAAAACGATACGACCACCAAGTGTAAGCGCCCTCCAAGTCGGGGTTAAACATGCGGAATGTATCCACAAATCCGGCGGCCAACAGCTCGGTCATCTTGCCACGTTCTTCGTCAGAAAAGCCAGCGTTGAAATGATTGGTCTTGGGATTCTTCAGGTCGATTTCTTGATGCGCAACATTCAAGTCGCCACAATATACAATAGGTTTCTGCTTATCCAACTCACAGAGATATTGGCGGAGATAGTCTTCCCATTTCATGCGGAAATCAAGTCGCTTCAGTTCGTCTTGAGAATTTGGAGTATAGCAGTTCACCAAAAAGAATTCTTCAAACTCAAGCACCACCAGTCGGCCTTCATTGCCCGGAAATACCTCATCATCCAGCACGGGCACTTCTACCCGGCGCAGCGGACGCACACGCGTGAATACTGCGGTGCCTGAATAGCCTTTTTTCTCGGCATAGCTCCAATAGGACTCGTAGCCAGGGAAGGCGATATCCAGTTGGCCTGCCTGCAGCTTAGTCTCTTGCAGGCATACGATGTCGGCATCCAACGAATTGAAGATGTTGTCAAATCCCTTTTGGCACACGGCTCTCAAGCCGTTCACATTCCAACTGACAATTCTCATATTGATATAATTTAATGAATTAATTACAATAAAAAGGTGGCGTTTAGTTATACTCAATTAATATTGTTAACATTATTTTAGTTTGTAATGAGTATTGTTTCTCAAGGTCTCACCGCACCTGATTTTTGTTCTAGTAGACGGATAAGGCTCTCACCTACACAGCTTTAAAGGTTATGACTAGTGTCTATTTTGTACATAACCGCTGGAGAGTGACTCATAGGAAGACTACTTGCTTCTTTTAGTACTCTATTTAAATTGTATAAAGGTCTAGGAGCTTGATACCGGACCATCTGCACACTTGGAGTCACCTTTGTTGCGTAGCAAGGTTCTTGGTTTTCTTCATTCCCGCACGATGCGAAGATTGCCGTCATTACGATGACGAGGATAAATAACTTTTTCATGTTTTACTGTAATAAAAAATAAAAAGTGGCTGCCACATCCGGCCTCCGCCCATTTTCTATTTTTTTCTTAATTTAAAAATTCAAAACAAGTGGGCCAGGATTTGCGTTCTGACCCACTTGTATTGGTTTCAATGCTTATTTGCGACCTTTCTTGGTGCTCTTAGCAGCCTTGTTGGTCTTTTCGATACCAAGCTTAGCAGCGATGTGGTCGGGGATAGCGTCCTTGTGGACAACATAGTTCATGGTCTTGTAGCGGACGAAAGCCTTGCTAGCGTAGAACATACCGTTGAGGCTGACAACGGTGGCCCAGCTGTTCTTAACCATGTAGTATTCATTGCCCATCTGGTCCTTAGCGGTACCATAGATAACCATGCCGTGGTCGTCGGTGGTCTCACGGTTGTCGTAAGCCATCTGGCGCTCCTCCTGGCTCACCCAGCGCTGGGGAGTGGGGTGCTTGGCAGCCTCTTCGGCAATGCCCTTGGCGCTCATGCCGGTCCAGTGTGCCATATCGGAACCCTGGAGGCTGGCAGCGGTCTTAGCATCAGCGGGGAGAACGCAGAAGCCCTTGCGGACACCCATGCGGAAACCGTTCTCGCTAACATCGGAACCCCAAGCGATAGGATAACCGTTCTCGATAGCGTTGTCCATGATTTCCATCATCTCATCGATGGGAACATTGTAGCTCAAGCTGTGACGCCAGTTGTCCTGGATTTCAAGCACAAAGCGCTCGTAGAAAGGATGGTGGGTGTAAGAAGTGATGCTCACATAGTCGTCGGGATTGATGTCCAGGCTCTGGAAGAACGACATGGGGGTGTACTCTTTACCTTTGTAGGTGAATTTCTCGGGGCGGGGTCCGAGATAAACATCGTGAACGGCAGCGATAGCTTTGCGGCAGAGAAGTTCGCCTTCAGTGCTGGCCTGGAGTTTCTTCAGCTTATCGTTCTTAGCGATAGCGGCAACCATAGCGTCGGTCAATGCGCTGAGTTCGTTGTGGTTAGAGAGAGTGTCGCCATACATGACACCGGGGCGCATGCACTCTTCGGGAACGAGGCCGAAGTGCTTCATGCCATAGAGCACATCGCTGAAAGCGCCGCCCTGGGAGAAGCTGACGTCGCCAGAGGTGCGGATAGCAGCCATAGCGCGGTCGTTGTAGGTGTTGGAAACAATGTACATTTCAGAGAAATCGTACTCGCCCTTGTTCATGCGGAGGAGCTCAGCCTCAATGAAACCAAGGCCGCTGTAGCACCAGCAGGTGCCGGCCTGTGCCTGATTCTTAACGGAGGTGACGGGGAGGACTTTCACATCGGTGAATTTGTAGCCCTCGTCTTCTTTCTGCTCTTCAGCGGTCTGAGCGAAAGCGGTGGCGCAGATAGCTGCTGCGGCCAACAGTGAGAAAACTTTTTTCATTTGTAATTTATATTAATGTATTAATTTATTTAAATACTATTCTTCAGGAGCGAACATGGGATCCCATGCGGGCAGCATGATGGGTTTCTGGTTGAGCATCTCGCGGTATTTTGCGGGGATGTATTTGTCTTCCAGAACCACGCGGAACATATATTCGTTGAACCATTCGTTGGTCATGATGATGAAACCCTGGTAGCCGTAGCCGGTGCCCCAGGAATTCTCAACCATCCATTTGATGGGCTTGCCGTCCTTGTCCAGGTCAACAGCGCAGAGGGTCATGGCGTGGCTGGATCCGCTGGCGTGAGTGAGCACGCGCTGCTTCTTGTCCATGCCGAAAGTGGTGCCGAAGAGCGAGCCGTAGTCGTAGTTGTTGGGGTCAGAAAAACCCTTGTCGCGGTTGAGGAACTTGGCAACATCGCAGCTGAAATACATCATGGTGCTGTCCTTGATGGAAGCGATGCACATGGGGGCGATTTCCCCCTTGGGGAGGTTGAGGTAGCGCCAGTTCTGGCCATCATAAACATGGCGATCGTACTGGATTTCATATACCTTATAGTATTCGCGAGAAGGATCGTTCATCACCATGTAGTAGGTGGAGAAGTCCTGCTTGGCGAATTTCTCGTAGAAAGATTTGGGAGTGTATTTCTCGCAAGAAACGATTTCGCCCTTAGCATTCTTCTGCTGGAAGGTGAACTCTGCGGGAGGTTCGCCAAAAGCCAGGGCCAGCATGCGGTAAACGGTGCCGAGCATCTCGGTCTTGCGGGCCTGCAGTTTCTGAGGAGTGGTGCCCTTGGCGGCAGCCATCTCGCGCAGCTCAAGGCCGTACTCGCGCAGCTTCAGCTGCACCAGGCTGGAAATAGAGCTGGTATTGTTGGTGTTGAAGGTCTCGGGCATTGCCTCTGCGGGCACAAGACCGTATTTTTCAATCAGATTGGCCACGCCGGTGAACTGACCGCCGTCGCTGAGGGGGTTCTGGAACAGCCAGTCAACCTCTTTGTCGTCCATGGGTTTCTTGTAGGTGTCGATGATGGCCTGCAGGAAGAGGTTGGACTTCTCCAACTGGTCGTAGAAGAAGGTGTATGCCTGCGAAAACTGGAAGTCGGCGGGCAGGTGGAACTGGCGGATAGCCTTGTTTCTCAGCACGTTCATGCCGGTGAACATCCAGCAGCGGCCGGAAGACTTCTGGTCGGTGATAGCCTTGCTCTCCACGCGGTTGCTGAAGTGGGAGTCGAAAGCGGTGGCGTTCTCGTGGTTGAGGGCCAGCTTGGCAGGACTGTTGGTAACCATGATGTTGCGCAGAGCCTTGTCGGCGGCGGTGTTGCCGTAGGACTTCTTCATCTGCTGCATCATCTCAGGGGTGATGCCACCGTTGTCGGGGGTGGCGGTGTTTTTTTTCTGAGCCTGGGCGGGAATTGCCAACATGAGGGCGGCGGCCAGGACTACGGTAAGTTTCTTCATAGAATAATGTTTTGTTAATGACTATTAACTATTTGAGTGCTATTCTTTGGCAAGGAGCTGAAGGATGGCCTCCTCAATTTCGTCGCCACGGATGCCACGGCGCACAATAGTGCCGTCCTTGTCGACCAGCAATATGGTGGGAATGCCATACACGCCATACAAATCGGTGGCATTGCTGGTAGTGTCAATCAGCTGAGGGTACTCGATGCCGAGGCTTTCCACGGCCTTCTTGTGGTCGGGAATCTTGTCCCACACATCCACACCGATGATTTTCAGTCCTTTGTCTTTGTATTCTTTGTAAAGGCGCACCAAGTTCTGGCTGATTTCCTGGCGGCAGGGGCCGCACCACGATGCCCAAAAGTCGATGAGCGTCACCTTGCCATTGTCCATCATGGCCGAAAGCGTAGTCTTCTGGCCATCAGCAAAATCCACACCCTCGAAATCCACATAATGTTTGCCCTCGGAGGTGTTGAACTCATGGTGCAAGCGGGTGCGAATCTTCTGGATAGGATAGAACGTGGTCACCACTTCGTCGGCATCGGCAAGCAATTCTTCAAGTCCTTGAAAATCTATCTCTTCATCCACCTGCAAGTAGCAATAAACAAAGTATGCACCCAAAATGTTGTGGGCGTTGAACTTATAGCCCTGCATCAATTTGCCCTTTGCATACTCGGCCCAAGCCGAATCAGCCTGGATGTAGGCTTCCATCGCGGCATCGCGTTCATTGTCGTTAGTGGCTGAGTAATAGGCACTCATGCATTGCTCAAGTGCCTGGGTCAGATGCTTCCTCTCGGGGTCGTTGGTCATGTATGCGAAGAGGCTATCGTTGAGCGGAGTGCCGGAAAGACTGTCGTTTTCGAGGTTCACATTCACCGTGCCGTTTTCCAGCACCAGATACCCGGAGTAAGCTTTCCCATCGTCCAGTTTAGGAGTGAATATTTTTCCAATGGCCGGGCTTCCCAGCTGAGTGTTGAACACAAATTTGCCATTAGTCACCATGGCGGAGTCGATGGTGTCGTTGGTCTGCGTAATGGCCACCAAATAAACCTGCTGGCCCTCAAAGGCCGCATCGGCCAATTCGCCATTGATGACCACATTGGTTCTGCTTTTGCAGCCGCAAAGCACGGCCATGCAAACCATGGCAACAGCAACTAGTATATTGATACTCTTTTTCATGACACGAATTATCATTTTTTTTAGTAGGTGCAAAGATACGAAAAAAAAATGATATATAAATATTTTATTCATTAATTATTATTGCAATCCTCAAAAACCGGATTCAAACCAGCGCTTCATTCACCAAAAAAGCTTCCTCGCATTGCCGAATTGGCATCCACGAACCTCAGTTTTTGAGCAAAATACCGCCAATCGGAAAAACAAGAAACCTCAGTTTTTGATAAAATTTCAACTAGGACGAAAATCAAAAATGAATCACTCAGCCAACCCCAATCCAGAACCTGGCCGACCAACCTTTCCCCTCATTTTTGGCCATCCCTCCAACCTTGCCGTAAACCCAGTGTAAGCCCGCTCTACCTCCGTTCCTTATCCTATATTTATTCTATATATATTCTATATTTATTCTATTTGTTCCTATAAAAATATAGTATATGTATAGGATAAATATAGAATAAGTAGTGGAGTTGCGTTGGGACTGATATTTCGACTCAAAAATGTGAAAAATGCGGTTTCATGCCTTGTGAAATTTGTTGCGGAATGGTGTTTTGGAAGTTGTGTGAAAGTGGGAAAAATGCCTTGAAATGGTTTCGGATTTTGTTAAAATGACTGAACGCGTGAAAAAAATGTCGTATATGTCGAAAAAAATGTGTATCTTTGCACAATTTTTAATCGATAATAAAAAAATATAATTTATAATTATGTACACAGATACCACTAAATTTGTTGGCGAAGGCCTTACTTATGACGACGTGCTTTTGGTGCCGTCCTATTCCGAGATTCTTCCCGCAGAAGTCACCGTTGCTTCCCGCTTCTCCCGCAACATCAAGCTGAATATGCCGCTCGTGTCGGCCGCCATGGATACTGTTACCGAGGCAGCCATGGCCATCGGTATGGCTCAGGAAGGTGGTATCGGTGTGCTCCACAAGAACATGTCCATCGAGCGCCAGGCCAACGAGGTGCGCAAAGTGAAACGCGCTGAAAATGGTATGATTATCGACCCCGTCACCCTCACCAAGGATGCCCTGGTGAAAGATGCCCTGCGCCTGATGAATGAATACGGTATCGGTGGTATTCCCATCGTTGATGAGAACCGCGTGCTTATCGGCATGGTCACCAACCGCGACCTGCGTTTTGAGCGCAATATGGACCGCCCCTTGAGCGAGATTATGATCACCAAGCTCATCACCACCCATGTGGGCACCACTTTTGCTGAGGCTACCGACATCCTCCAGCAGCATAAGATTGAAAAACTGCCTGTTGTCAATGAGCAGGGCCAGTTTATGGGTCTTATTACCTATCGCGACATCATGAAGACCAAGGAGCGCCCCCTGGCTTGCAAGGACAGCAACGGCCGCCTCTGCGTTGCCGCAGGTGTTGGCATCACTCCCGACATGATGGACCGTGTTGACGCCCTGGTAAAGGCTGGTGTCGACGCAATCGTTATTGATACCGCTCACGGCCACAGCATTCGTGTTGTTGAGGCTCTTAAGAAGGTGAAAACCAAATATCCCACCCTCGATGTAGTTGTTGGTAACATCGCTACCGGCGAGGCCGCTCTGATGCTGGCCGAGGCCGGCGCTGATGGTATCAAGGTTGGTATCGGACCCGGAAGCATCTGCTCCACCCGCGTGGTTGCCGGTATCGGCGTTCCTCAGCTGACCGCTGTGTGTGAGTGCGTTGGCGCGCTGAAGAGCAAGGGCTACGATGTGCCTATCATTGCTGATGGCGGCATCCGCTATAGCGGCGATATTGTCAAGGCTCTGGCTGCCGGTGCAAGCACCGTGATGGTCGGTTCCTTGGTTGCCGGTGTTGAAGAAGCTCCCGGCGAGACCATCATTTACGAAGGCCGTAAGTTCAAGTCCTACCGTGGCATGGGTTCTCTCGAAGCCATGCAGTGTGGCTCCAAGGATCGCTACTTCCAGGATAAGGAGACCGATGCCAAGAAGCTTGTTCCTGAAGGTGTTGTAGGTCGCGTTCCTTACAAGGGCACCCTCAGCGAGGTTCTCTATCAAATGGTTGGCGGCCTGAAGGCTGGTATGGGTTACACCGGTTCGCGCGATATCCCCACCTTGCAGCAGGCTAAGTTCATCCGCATCACCTCTGCCGGTGTTACCGAGAGCCATCCTCATGACATCGCCATCACCCGTGAGGCTCCCAACTATTCTAGATAATATTGAATCAATCTAATTAACTGATGAAAAAGATTTTTGCCTTCTTGCTGCTTTCCACCATGATGTTGGGCGCCATGGCCCAGCAGGCCGACGACCCCGTGGTGTTTGAAATCGGTAGTAAGAAAATCCATAAGTCGCAGTTTATGAAGGATTTCTTGCAGTCTATCGGCAAGGATCCTGCTGCTGCTCCTACTGCTTGCACCTATGAGAAGCGCAAGGCGCTGGATGATTTTGCGCAGTTGTATGTCAATTTCCAGGCTAAGCTGGCCGATGCATATTCCATGGGGTTCGACACCGCTCGCAACCTGGTTGCTGAGTTGCAGACCTACCGCAAAGAGTTGGCCGCACCTTATCTGATTGACTCGGCTACCATGCAGTCGCTTCTTCGCGAGGCTTATGAGCGCAACCACTATGTGCTCCATGCTGCCCATATTCTTGTTCCTTGCCCTGAGTCGGCGCTGCCTGCCGATACGCTCAAGGCCTACAAGCATGCCATGGAACTCTATAAGGAAGCTTTGGAAAATGCTGATTTCTATTCCATTGCCCAGCAAGAAATGCACGACCAGCGCATTGCCGACCGCGATCCTATGGTTCGTGAGAAAGCTAGCCAGGTCAACCCCATGGAGGGCGATCTGGGATGTTTCTCGGTGTTCGACATGATTTACTCTTTTGAGTCTGCCGCTTATGCTCTTCAGCCTGGCGAAATCAGCAAACCCGTCCGCTCGCGCTATGGTTATCACATCATTAAGATGTTCGATCGCTTCAACCATTATGGCAAGATGACTTTGGCTCATATCTGGGTTTCCGAGAATGATCCAAACGGCAAAGGCAAAATCAACACCGCCTATCGTATGCTTCAGAATGGCACCGATTTTGGCGAGGTGGCCAAGAAGTATAGCGATGATAAGACCAGCGCAAGTAATGGTGGCATGCTGCCTGAACTTCCTCATAATCAGATTCCTGTTGATTATATGTCGGCTGTGGCCAAGGGCCTTGCTGTTGGCGAGTACACCGAGCCTTTCCACACTCGTTTCGGTTGGCACATTGTCAAACTTATCACCAAGGAGGAAATTCCTGCTTTTGAGAGCATGATTCCCTACTACAAGTCTCGCATGACTCGCGGCGAGCGCAGCACCCGTCCGCAGCATATCTTTGTGGAGCAGTGCAAACGCAACTATAGTTTTGTTGACTACACTACCACCAAGGTGTCCAATAAGAAAAAAGCTCCGTACAAGGCTAGCCTTGATGCTGTTCGCGCTGTGGTTACAGATTCTATCTTCTCGGCAATCTTCAACTATGATTCCAACGCCATTACCGATATGCGTCCTTTGTTCAAGATTGGCGACAAGGAGTTCAACTCCCGCCAGTTTGCACGCTATATGTATAAGAACAAGAAGGTTAGGCAATTGTGCGACCTTGATGTGTTTGTCAAGGATCGTTACAATGAGTATGTCGAAGCCATGGTGTTGAAATATGCCGACGACCATCTGGAGATTGATAATCCCGAGTTTGGTGCCATCATTGATGAGTATCGCCATGGTTTGATGATCTTTGCCTACAACGACCACATGATTTGGTCGCGCGCCCTGACCGACACCCTTGGTTTCGAAGCTTTCTACAACCAGGTCTCGCCCACCCATAATTACAACGATACTAATGACGCTGTATATTTTTGGAACGAGCGCATGCGCGTACATATTTATAATCTGGTTGACACCACCCACAGCTCATCCACTATGAGCAAGGCCGACAAGGTGATGCTTAAAGCGGCTAAGAAGGGTTTGGCTGGTTATCAGATTAAAGATGAACTCCGTGCTAAGTGCAAGAGCGTTTCAGAAGTCACCGACAGCATTGTGCTGATTGAGGAAGGCTCTCCCAGTACGCTGTTGATGGGTACGACTGGTGCCATTACTGATAAGTATTGTTGGAAAGAGACCGACAAGGGTTATCAGATTCTTGTGCTGGAGAAGGTTCTGCCTGTCGAACTTAAGACCAAGGAAGAGGCTCGTGGATTCTATCTCAATGATTATCAGAATTATCTTGAGGCTCAGAACAATGCCGAACTGCGCACCAAGTATAATGTGAAGATTCATCAGGATGTGATTGACGAAATCACTTATTAAGATTTTATAATTGAACATGAAGAAATTTTTCACCATATTGTTGGCGTTCCTGCCTATTGCCATGTTTGCTCAACAGGGCAATAAGCAGGTCGTTGACGGTATTGTAGCCGTGGTTGGCCAGACCATCATTAAAGCTTCTGATATTGAGCAGGCTTATGCCCAGGTGCGCCTCCGTCAAGGCCTTTCTAATGGTTTTGAGGAACGATGCAATCTGCTTGAAAGTATGCTTATCAATAAGTTACTTATTCATAAAGGCATGGTCGACAGTGTCGAAGTGTCTGATGATGAGGTTGAGCAGCAGGTGCAGTATTATTTGCAGATGGCTGTTCAGCAGGCTGGTGGCAAGGACAAGTTGCGCAACACTTTCCAAGCCAGTTATGACGAACTCCACGATCAGTATTTTGATATTCTTCGCGACCGTATTCTCGGTCAGAAGGTTGAGTATCAGATTACTGAAAATGTCAAGGTCACTCCGGCCGAGGTGTCGGAGTATTTTGCATCTTTCCACCCCGACTCTCTGCCCGACATTCCTGCTCAGTATGAAGTGTCCGAAATCGTGGTAAAGCCTTCTATCAGTGAGGATGAGCGCGAGCGTGTTCGTACCGAATTGGCAGAACTGCGTGAACGTATCATCAAAGGTGAGAAATTCAGCATGTTGGCTAAGCTTTATTCTCAGGACCCCGGCTCTGCTGCCAAAGGTGGTGAACTTGGTTTCTTTGGTCGTGGCGTTATGGTCAGCGAGTTCGAAACTGCGGCATTCGCTCTTAAACCTGGTGAGGTTTCCCCAATTATCGAAACTCAGTTTGGTTTCCATATCTTGCAATTAATTGAGCGTCGCGGCAATACAGTCAATGTTCGCCATATTCTTATTCAGCCCAAGACTTCATCTGAAGACTTGTTGCGTGCGCGTGTTCTGTTGGATAGTGTGGCCAATGAGATTCGTCAGGGGCATATTACTTTTGAAGACGCTGCTCGTCAGTATTCTGATGGTGCTAGCAAGAATCAGGGTGGTGCCGTCAGCAATCCTTCTACTGGTGGCTATCGTTTTGAGAAAGAGGCTTTCTCCCAGCTTTATCCCGGTGTGGGTGTCATGGCCATGGAGGAGGGCGAGGTTTCCAATGCCACAGCCATTATGACTACCGACAACAAGAATGCCTATTGCTTGATCAAGCTGAATAAGAAGATAGAAGCTCACCGTGCAAATCTTGTTGATGACTATGATCGCATCTACAATGCTGCGCTTCAAGATGCTCAGACCAAGAAAGTTGTTTCTTGGGCCAACCGCATGGTCCGCAACACCTATGTCCGTATCTCCGACGAATATAAGGACTGCCCGGGCTTCAAAGTTAATTGGCCTAGATAATTAAAAGCAAATCTTTTGACATTATGACAGATTCCGAGTTATTAGACTCTTTTGTCAAACAATTTCATTCCCTCAAGGCCGAAATATCCAAGGTTATTGTTGGCCAGGACAAGGCTGTCGACAGTCTTCTCCTCTCTATTTTCACAGGTGGACACTGTCTTTTGGTGGGCGTTCCTGGCTTGGCTAAGACACTTATGGTCAACACTCTTTCCCGCGCCTTAGGTCTTTCGTTCAGCCGCATTCAGTTCACCCCTGATTTGATGCCTTCTGATATCACTGGTTCTGAAATCCTTGACGAAAATCGCCATTTCCAGTTTATCAAAGGCCCGGTTTTTGCCAATATCGTTTTGGCTGATGAAATCAACCGTACGCCTCCCAAGACTCAGGCTGCGCTGCTTGAGGCTATGCAGGAGAAGTGCGTTACTGTCTCAGGAAAGAGTTATCGCCTGGAGCCTCCCTTCTTTGTGCTTGCCACTCAGAATCCTATTGAGCAAGAAGGTACATATCCTCTGCCTGAGGCCCAGCTTGACCGTTTTATGCTGAATATCAAGATGGACTATCCTTCATTTGAAGAAGAGGTTGATATTGTAAAGGGTACTACTGTGGATAATTCTCTTGAGGTAGATGTAGTTCTTTCTGCTCAGCAGATTCTTGATTACCAGAGTGTTATTCGCCGTATGCCTGTGCCAGACAATGTGTGTCAGTATGCTGTGCGTTTGTCCTCTTCCACTCGTCCAGGTTTGTCAGAATCTTCATTGGCCACAAAGTACCTCTCCTGGGGTGCTGGTCCTCGTGCTTCGCAGTATTTGGTTATGGGAGCTAAGACTCATGCGGCCATGAATGGTAAATATTCTCCTGATATTGAGGATGTTCAGGCTGTAGCAGTTGAAGTTCTCCGCCATCGTATTGTTCGCAACTATTACGCCGAAGCCGAGAATATCTCAACAGAAGAAATCGTTTCTCAACTTATTAAAGCATAACACTATGAAGAAAGCCTTGTCGCTCCTGGCCATGTTGATTTTCTCGGTTGCTTTGTTTGCTCAGCAGTCGGGTCTTCACATCCCTTCGGCTAAACCTATCAAAGCTAAGGATTTGCCTGCGGCATGGACTAACCCGGAGGTTTTCTGCCTTCAATTGTTTTTCAACGAGACTGACAGCACTTATCGTGAATGCGATCTTGACTTGCTCGACTCTGCCTATATGCTTGCCTTTGACCGGAATAATCCAAGATTCTATACAATGTCAATCGAGGCCTATGGCAATGCTGAAACTCAGGAACTTATGCGAGCCCGTGTTGAGTCGGTCTATCGCTATTTCGCCATGCGTGGCCATGAAGTGATGCCCGTGCGTTATGCCTATAATCCAATCCATTGCAGCTGCAAGGGCGACACCGTTGAACTAGTTCGTTATGAGGTTCCTACCGACCGCCAAGTGTATGATTGTGCTGATTTGCCCGACAGTCGACGTGTCCTTCAGCCGAATATCCAGTTGGATCGTTCTGTGTTAATCACATTCCGTCATAATATGATTGAATGCCTCGGTGGCACTAGTGGCTGTTTCTTGCCTGCGCAGGACAGCAATATCCGTGCCTACTATACCCAGCTTGTGCTCAAGAAGGGTTCCATTTATGCGGTCTATGGAACCAAGGACGAATGCCCTCCACCCGTAGAACTCAGTATTGATGAACATCTTGATTACAAGCAGATTGTCGACCGATATTTCCTTGTACCTCATCGCCGTCAGATTATTCTTCCGGTAGGTTATGTGGTTCTTCATTCCAGCTTCAATCGTGGACCTGAAGAGTGCAAAACACTCACCGATTCTATCTATGTCCGATTCCCGGTTACTCAAGAACAGATTGATGCGGGACTAAGAATTTATGCGAAGAAGCATACTTCCAAAGGCCCTGAGTTCAAGACTGTTGCCACCAAGAAGGTCAAAGGAAGTGCGGTACTGATGATTCAGGGTGCAATCAATGCCTCGCAATTCGATACCATTTATCTTGCCAAGAGGATAGAAGTCGACGAAGTGTCAAAATATCTCTATCCTGCCGATTCCCCTACAGAGCAGGGTGCTGTCACCATCTTGGTTAATGGCGAGGAAAAATACTATAAACCCTTTAAAACCAATAGTAAGGGAGAATACGATTTCAAAAAACCTTTCCGTGCCATGTTGCGAATTGTAGAGGCCGCAGATGAAGACCTTGAAGAGGCTGAGAAAAACGCTTTCCGCAACGATGGCGATGAAGAATTAGACTAATTTTATATGGCTTACCTACAAACTGACGTTACCAAGGTTACCACCCATGTGCTTCAGCGCATGAAACAGAATGGCGAGAAAATTGCCATGCTCACTGCTTACGATTTCTCTATGGCTAAGTTGCTAGATGCCACCAAGATTGATGTGATTTTGGTGGGCGATTCTGCCGCAAATGTCATGGAAGGATACGATACTACTCTTCCCATCACTCTTGACGAAATGATTGTCTATGCTTCATCAGTTAAGCGTGCCGTCAAGCGTTCTTTGGTGGTTGTAGATATGCCATTTGGTACCTATCAGGGCAACTCTAAGCAAGCTTTGGCATCGGCCATCCGTATTATGAAAGAGACTGGTGCTGACGCTGTTAAGCTCGAAGGCGGCGAAGAGGTACTTGAGTCTATCACAAGAATCCTTTCCGCGGGTATTCCAGTTATGGGTCATCTTGGTCTCACGCCTCAGAGTATTAATAAGTTCGGTACTTATGCTGTCCGTGCCACGCAAGATGAAGAGGCTCAGCAGCTAATTCATAATGCCCATGTGCTGGAAGAGGCTGGTTGCTTCAGCATTGTGTTGGAGAAGATACCCGCAGCATTGGCATCTCGCGTCACCAAAGAAATCCACATTCCCACGATAGGCATTGGCGCCGGGAATGGTACTGATGGTCAAGTCCTTGTGTTGCAAGATATGCTGGGCATCACTCAGCAGTTCAAACCCCGCTATCTTCGTACCTACGGTACTTTTGGCGAAGACATCAGCAATGCTGTCCGCCAGTATATCGATGATGTGAAGAGCGTCAATTTCCCCAACGAAAAAGAACAGTATTAGTTATAGCTGGTTTTAAATCCTACTTTTTGACAACCAACACAAAAAATAAGGGATGCCTTTAAGGCATCCCTTTGATCTATTATACAAATACTTATTTTGTCTTTTTAGGAGCAGGGTCGGTGGTGAGGTTGATGCCGAGTTTTTTGAAAATCTTCTGGTCAACTTCGCTCAGCATAACTGTTGCGTGAACTTGGCAGCCTTTCAGCTGAGGCAAAGCGGCAAGAGCCTTGCGGCAGTTTTCATCCTTCAGGCTGAGCATGGAGAGGGCCACGAGAACCTCGTCGGTATGCAATCTTGGGTTGTTGCCGTGGAGCAGTCCGGTCTTGGTGTGTTGGATAGGCTCAATATATTCTTGGGGAATGAGCTTGAGATCATGGTCGATACCAGCTAAGTGCTTCACCGTGTTGATGAGCATTGCTGCTGATGCGCCGAGCAACGAGCTGCTGTGTCCGGTGATAATGGTGCCGTCTTCCAGTTCAATAGCTGCTGCGGGGCCATTCTCTTCTGCTGCACGTTCACGTGCGGCGGTGACAGTGTGGCGGTCCTCGATAGTGATCTTCATCTGCTTCATCAGCAGGGCATTCTGGTCAACCTCTTTTTCTGAAGCCTTGCCTTGTGCGTATTTGCAGAGTGCGTCGAAATAGCGGCGGATGATTTCATCCTTAGAAGCCTGGCAGCAGACATCGTCATCGCAGATGCAGAAACCGGCCATGTTCACACCCATGTCGGTGGGCGATTTATAATAGTCGTTATGACCATAAATACCCTCAAAGATAGCATTCAGCACAGGGAAAATCTCAATGTCGCGGTTGTAGTTGATAGCCGTCTTGCCATAGGCCTCCAGGTGGAAGGGGTCGATCATGTTCACATCATTCAGGTCGGCAGTAGCAGCCTCATAAGCCACATTCACAGGGTGTTTCAGAGGAATACTCCAGATGGGGAAGGTCTCAAATTTGGCATATCCGGCTTTGATACCGCGTTTGTTCTCTTGGTACAGCTGGCTCAGGCAAACTGCCATTTTTCCGCTGCCGGGACCTGGGGCGGTCACGACAACCAAGGGGCGAGTAGTCTTAATGTATTCATTTCGTCCAAAGCCATCCTCAGAGCAGATAAGGTCCACATTGGTGGGGTAACCTTCAATAAGGTAAAGATAATATACGCTGATGCCAAGTCGTTCCAAACGCTCACGGAAAGCCTGGGCAGAGGGTTGGCCACTATATTGGGTGATGCAGACACCGCTTACCAGTAAACCACGGCTCATGAACTCGTTACGCAGTCTGAGTACGTCGTCGTCGTAGGTGATGCCAAGGTCGGCACGAACTTTATTTTTCTCGATGTCGCGAGCACTGATGGCGAAAACTATTTCGGCATCGTCGCGAAGCTGCATCAGCATTTTCAATTTGCTGTCAGGTTCAAAACCGGGCAGTACGCGACTTGCGTGGAAGTCGTCAAATACTTTGCCGCCAAATTCGAGGTAGAGTTTGTCGCCGAACTTAGAGATGCGCTCTTTGATGTGTTCAGACTGAATCTTGAGATATTTCTCGTTATCAAAACCGTGTTTCATAATTCTAAATGTTGAATTAACAAAAATACGGGATACAAAATTACTACTTTTTTTCCAATATACACAAATTTTTTTTCAAATATTTTACTCTTCGATGGTTTTAGCTCCTATAAGTTAACCTCTTAACTTTCGTATTTTTTTTTATCGCATGATGGAGAACGAGGCGTAAAAATACCATGATTCATGGTGCGGAATTCGAAAAAATGCCATCTTTCTTGATGGTGAAAATCTTTTTTTTGATTGAAAAATTCAATATTCCATTTTTTCTTCGTAATTTTGCATATATAATAATGTATAATAGATGAACGATTTTGCTGCAATAGATTTTGAAACTGCCAATAAAGAACTGACCAGCGTATGCTCTGTAGGCATTGTGATTGTGCGTGGAGGTGAGATAGTTGACCGCTTTTACTCTCTCATCCAGCCCGAGCCCAATTATTATAATTGGTTCTGCACACGCGTGCACGGAATCAAACGCAATGATACTGAAAATGCAGAAGTGTTCCCCAAGGTTTGGGCAAAAGTAGCCCCCTTGATTGAGGGGCTGCCTTTGGTCGCGCACAATAAAATGTTTGACGAAAACTGCCTCAAGGCGGTGTTCCGGGTTTATCAGATGGACTATCCTGACTACGAATTCCATTGCACCTTGATCCAGTCGCGCAAAGTGTGGCCAGAAGGCAAGCATACCCTGGACGTCATCGCCGAGCGATGTGGCTATATTCTTGAAAATCACCATCACGCCTTAGCCGATGCCGAGGCCTGTGCGGCTATTGCGCTCCAAATCCTCTAGGCCATGTCCACCGAGTTCATCTCCGATTCCGATCACTATACCAAAGTGCTTTCCTTGGCCAAGAAGGTGAAGCACACCCTCTGGATTGGCACGGCCGACATCAAAGATTTGTTCATCGAAGTGAACAAAGACACAATGCCATTCCTTGCCGTTATTGCCCAACTCCTCGCCAAGGGTGTGGAAGTGAGATTGATACATGCCAAAGAACCCGGTCCGGTCTTTCGCGAGGAATTCGACCGCTACCCAGTGCTTTTCAGTCAGTTGGAACGTGCGCTATGTCCCCGTGTGCATTTCAAGATTCTTGTTTTCGATTGCGAGAAAGTCTACATCGGATCAGCCAATCTCACTGGTGCGGGCATCGGCATGAAAGGGGAGGGGACTCGCAATTTCGAAGCCGGCATCCTGACCGACGACCCCGGCCTAATTGATGCTGCTATGGAAGAGTTTGACCGCGTTTGGCGCGGCGAGAAATGTCGCCATTGCCAGTGCAAAGATTTTTGCGGCGACCCCATCATCAACAAATAAAAAAGGCATCCATTTGTGGATGCCCTTTATTCTGTGGTAATCAGCGATTATTTCTGGCAGCAACCGCCACACTCCTCGTTGGTGTAAAGCACAATCCAAGCGTTGTTCTTCTCGCCGTGGTTCATGCGGTCAACCACGCTGGCGTTGAAACACTTAACCATCTTATAGCTCTGCTTCAGCGAGTCAACCAAAGCGGTAGGTTCAGCCTCACCGTAAACAACCATGGATTCTTTCTTCATCACGCAGGCCTTCTCCTCGCCGTTGGCCATTGCGCCAACCAGCTGGTCGTTAGCAATCAGAAACTCAACAGTCTGGTCGTCGCCCATGGGATTGGCAACATATTTCAGGGTGTCGATTACTTCATTTTCCTCAACCATGGTGTCCATCACCTCCTCGGTGTTAGCATTCTGGTTGCAAGCGGTCATCATCATTGCGCCAGCCAGCAAAGCAGCGGCAAAAAACATTTTCTTCATTGTGATAATAGTTTATTTGTTTGTTTATAATTCTCTTGTTAACAATTTGTTGCAGCGAATTTATTTGTTAAAATAATTCCTTTTTGCGAGTGCAAAGGTACAACTTTTTTTCGATTTGCAAACAAAATATACAATAATCGCAGTCCTAATACGTTAAAGTATCCTAATAGCATCCAATTATGAGAAAAGAAAGTAGAGCCATGAGTGCCGAATGGGCACTGCAAGTGATGGACAAAGCCCCCTTTGTCACACTCAGCCTCACCCGCCCCGACGGGATTGCCTATGGCGTGCCCATATCCATGTCTCGCACCGATGACCATACCTTTTATTTTCATTGTGCCTCGGAAGGCGAGAAGCTGGACTGCATCAAGGCCAACCCGCATGTCTGCATCTCGGCCGTGTCCCGCTGTAAGCCCACTGTAGGCCCAAAGGATGGCTCTTTCACCCTCGAATTCCAGTCGGCCATAGGCTTTGGCCTCGCTGAAATCGTGGATGACGATGAAGAGAAAATCGCTGCCCTCCGTGCTATCTGCCAGCGCTTTCTGCCCGACAATATGGCCAATTTCATCCCCAGCATCCAGCGCTCTCTGCATCGCACCACCGTGGTCCGCATCACCCTCACCCAGCCGCTCACCGGCAAGCGCAAACAATATGACAGTAACGGCGAAGAAATGAAATATGGCAGAATGGAATAAAATAAATAAATGGCTCGATATCATTCTGTTATCATGTATCCTGGTTTCGTGCCACAATCTTGAAAAGCTGCCCTTCCCCGAACCCACGCATTTCAACGGATTGCTCTGCGATGGCCTTGGCACAGGCAACCTTCTGTTTGTCCGCGACCAAAATGGCGAAATGGATCAAGCCATCTCCGCCGCCACGGGGTGCTACACCCATGTTGGCATAGTGGAATGCACCGATTCCGGAGTTTTCGTTATCGAGGCTCTCCCCTGCAGGGGCGTAGTGCGCAACACATTTGCTGATTTTTTCCTGACAAATATAATTGGTACAGATAGTGTTTGTCCTTTTGACATGTACTTAGTCGATGTGGATTACGACACTGCCAAGCTTGTCGCCCTGATGCACCAATTCCTGGGTCAACCCTACGACGACTATTTTGCAGCCGACAACCAGCGTATGTATTGCAGCGAATTGGTGTATGAGTGTTTCTACGATAACCAGGGCAACCATCTTTTCAAGATGCAGCCCATGAACTTCAACGACAGCCTTGGCAATCTGCCCAGATACTGGCAGCTCCATTTCGACAGTCTGGGAATGCCGCCTCCGCAAGGCCAGCCGGGAACCAACCCCTCCGACATGTCCAAGTCGCCCTTCCTGCTTCAATTCAAAATTGAATGATAACCATCATTTTACCATCTACAAACCTTTAGCTCCATGAACGAACGCCACCGATTGAAACGCCTCGCATTCTGCCGATACGCTTTGGCCTTGCCGCGCAGCATCTATTTCAATTTCAAGATGCTGCCATTTGCTCAAGCCTGCCGACTGCCCATCCTTGTGTCGCACCGCACGGCATTCGACAACCTGGGTGGCAATATCGTAATCAATGTCAATAAGCCTAAGGTCGGTCTCTTCAAAATAGGTTTCTCCACCTATCAGCAGACCAATTTCCGCGCCGACCGCACACGGCTGAATCTGCGGGGCAAAGTCATCATCAATGGCGAATGCGACCTGGGTGCCGGCACTGCCGTAGAGGTGGCCGAGAATGGTGTGCTTACTCTGGACGCCAACACCCACATCGGCCCTAAATCGCTGATTGTCTGCCACAAGGATATCACCTTCGGGCCAAGCACACGGTGCTCCTGGTGCTGTACCATGATGGACACCGATCAGCACCATCTGATTGATTCCCAAGGCAAATGCTGCAACGAAGACCGCCCCATTGTCTTCCACGACCATGTCTGGATTGGCTGCCATGCCATCATTGCCAAGGGCGTGCATCTGCCATCCTTCACCACCGTGGGCGCAGGCAGTGTGGTGCATGGCCGGTTTGAGGAGGAACGCACCGTCATTGCCGGCAATCCGGCCGCCATCGTCAAACGTGGCGTGGTGCGCGAAGACTTCCTAGACTAGCTAATTGATTGATTGCTAGCGATGATGTGCCCGGACTATTCCTGCAACTGTTTCAGCCGGTTCTCGTACTGGCGGGCCAGCTTCTCCTTTCCCATCATCTTGTAGACCCCCTTTAGGTTGGACAGCACAGTGATGTCGTTGGGGTCGATTTTCTCGGCGCGTTGCAGATATTTGATGGCCGACTCATATTCCTTGAAGAATGTGTAAGTGGTTGAAAGAATGTTCACTGAGTATATGTCGCGAGGGAAAAGCTGAATCGTCCGCTTTGCCACCCTGCGTATGCGCATCATCATGGCCGAGTCGGCTGCTGTGGGCTGGTCCCAATTCTCCACAGCGTCGAACATAGTGTGCTGATAGTCAAGCATCGACTCTGTGATCATGTCCACCATTCCCTCCCGCACATTGGGGAACAACCAGAAATGCTCAATCTTCTCAGAATGGTCCAGGCATCGCACAATCTCATCGGCAAAAGCGTCCCATTGCTGCAGAACTCCCAAGAAATAAATCTTGCCGAAGCGCAAATCCAGCCGGTTGGGATAGTGCTCAATGGCCTCGTCAATCACGGCAAAACCACTATCGGCAGTTCTGGCCATGGCCTCCGGTAGCTGGCCTTCGGCAGCGGCGGCAATCTCGCCAATGCTGTTCACAAAATAGTTATAACGTGCTATGTAGCAGTCCACATCCTCCGGTGCGTCAGCCATCCATTCGGCCAGCACCTGGCGTTGCGCTTTCAAATCTCCGTCGCTCAGCGCGGCGTCAAATCGGTCTTGATAGGCTTGCCCCAAGGCGAATTTGGCACCAAGAATGACAACCACAAAAAGGAATATACGTTTCATAATTCAATATATTTGAGATTGCAAAAATACACATTTTTTTACATATACAAACAAATATTTGATTTCCTTTCTTTGCTGAATCTTGGTTCCGTCACCCGGTTTCTGGTGTTGCGCTCATTGGCTCAGCAGATTAGCTGGCGTCGCACCCATGGTTTCTCTAATGAAAGTGGCATCTTCGAAAGGTTAAAAAATCATAAATAATGTTAATCTTTGCAACGAAAGCGGCCTTTGTCCGTCTTTTATATAGAAATGCCGAAAAATACAAATGCAATTCATGCCTATGACTAAAAAGCATACCATCATGAAGCGAATGTCTTCAGGAAATAACAGCACCGCGTCCATGACAGAAGAGCCCAGCCCCTTCGGTGATCTCTCGGTGATCCTTCGGTGATCTCTCTATGAAACAAAGACGAAAAGATAGAAAACATATCATCATGAAACAAATCTTATCACAACAAAACATCATGAAGAAGTATATTTCATTATTTATCTTCTTCGCTCTCAGCCTGTCTGCCTTCGCGCAGACGTCTGGCGGCGAATGGAAGTGGGCTCGCGCCTTCGGCGGGACAGACGGAAGCAGCCCTGGCAACTATATCCGGCAAGTAGAATACGATGCAGATGGCAACACATACATCCTTGGCGTTTATGGCCAGTTTGGCTGTTGGGATGATGGACAGCCCATTGTAAACAATTCTACGGTCTCTGCTGGCAATCAAACTAAATTGCTTGTGGCCAAGTTCGACTCTGTCGGCACATTGTTGTGGAGTAGAGTGGTACAGAACTCTTATAAGGCCACACGTTCCGTGATTATTCAACTGACTGATTCCTGCCTCATTGTTGTAGGTGAAACTAGGCTGGAAGACCGTACTTCAACAAGACAAAACACATGGTTGTATTTTTTCGACACATTGATCCGCAGTCAGGATGTTGAAGAAACTCCCCTGGCACAACGCCATCCGCCTTTTGCTTTTGGTCGGTGGACATTTGTTACCACACTGGATCTGGATGGCAATGTACAGTCGTCAGTCTTTCTTGAAGAACGGAAGCGCCCCTATTATTCTCTATCTGGGAATTACGTGCGAAAGGAAGAACCCGTCCTGTGGGGAGAAGGGGGATTCCATAGAGACAGTGAGGGAAATAATGTCATTCTTTGTCAGACTCAGTCAGAAGGCCAAGAGGAAGATCCACTCTGGATACTGGTTCACAAACAGGATACGATTACAAATTCTTATGTGACGGACACTTTCGACATCTTTCTTCCAGGTAGTACCGAGAAATCCGAAGGTATCGCATACCTTACATTCTTCAAATTCTCGCCATCATGGGAGTTGCTTACATTCCGCAATTTAGTTCAAGGGTTAGATGGTTTTGCCGCATCGTATGAATATTTCTTAGACAGTATTAATCCTTATGTTAAGTATGGCATAACCGATTTCGACTTAGATGACGATGGAAATTATTATATAGTAGGGTATTTCGGTATCGGTCCTTCAGAAAACAATCATGGAGAGCTCAACAACTATCCTTGCCATATCTATTTCGACAGTTCTATATATTTTACTGTGAGTCATATAAAAGAAACAATTTATCCTTCGTTTGTACTAAAACTCAGCCCCGACGGAGTGCCTTTATGGTGCAACCAGGTCCATCAATCTATGAATGAAGGTGGGTTCAGTATGAAGCCATTCCAGGGGATAGATGTCAGTGGTGATTATGTCTATATACCAATTGTGGATTGCATGAGAAGAATGATTGTTCCGGATTTAGGTGAATTTGATTTAATTAGAGATAAGGTTGGTTGGCTGAAATGTGATAAGGAAACTGGCATTTGGCAGCATTTTGCAGTATCAAACACGTTGATAAATATACATGGAAGAAAAATTAATAATTTTGTCCATGAAGACCATGTGTTCATTACAGCCCACACAGAAGACTCTCACTATTCTGTTAGCGATTTTATCGAGCATTGGACAACTGATGGCACGTTGGTGGAAACGATGAGAATCTCTGGAAACCATGCAGGGAATTTCAATTGGGCCACCATCGATGACCGTGGTAACCTACGTTTGAGCAGGACCGTCACCACACCACAGGACTTCGGTGACCTTCATCTTGACTACGGAACAAATCACAGCATGGCCGTCATCGCCCTCTA
>JAZLLD010000077.1:0-11131 GCA_045597945.1 Bacteroidales bacterium | reverse complement strand
ACATACGATCCCGAATTCATATTATCCAATTTTTTGCCGGATAATATACGAAATCAAAAGTAACTGTTGAAAATTTTATTGTAAATAGTTATGAACACGGATGTTATGAGGTTGATTTCTAATTTTTAGTAGACACTAGTGATTCTGAACATATAATTCCACGGCATGATAGCCGCCTAATATTTCCAAAAATACTAGACGCAGAACCTTGAATATCAAGAGCGAAGTCCGCCTTTGCAACACAACCTGAGAAAACGGAACAAGAGCAAAAACCATGCCCCCACGAACATCGGCAGCCATCAACCGACTCACCGAATTGCCCAGAAGCAAAGAGCGTGACAAAAAGTAGGATTTTTCTCATAAGCTATGTTTTTCTAATATTACAAAAAATTATCATATCTCGGTTAGCACAGCGCCAACTCAGCCATCAGTTCATCAGCAAGTTGCACAGCCAATTCGGCAGCTCACACCAAAGAACGACAGTGCAAAATTACAAATTATTTCTGACTTGCGCAAATAAATATTGAAATAATTATAAAAAGATGATTTGGAGATGGCAAATCTAGCCGTGCAAACTTTTTTTTCACTGATTCAGAAATTATTTGTAACTTTGCACTGATTATTATTGATTGTTTTTCGCCTGAATTGGCAATAAACCTATAATAATTAGCAAGATAAAGCATAAACCTCCGCTGGAGGTTTTGTTGGTTTAAAGAATTATGGTCAGCATAAATATTGTGGAAAATGGAGGATAAGAAGATGAATGTATTATTTTTGATTGGCAGTTTGGCAGTGGGAGGCAAGGAGCGGCTGTTGCTAGATGTATTTGACCGGCGCGAGGATTTGCCATTCGACGCCTGGTGTGTCTGCCGCAAAGGGCCTGGCGATTTCAGCAAGGGCATCATTACCATCCCCTCTAAACAGATTTTCAGATTTTTGTGCCGCCTCCGCAAGGAAGTCATTTCTCGGAAGACTCAAGTCATCCATGCCCAAAGCGCATTTGATGCCTTGTTGGCTGTGCTGGCCACTATAGGGCTGAAAACCAAAGTGGTGCAGACCTTCCACAGCTATGAGTTTTCCACCAAGACACTGTCGCGCATTCTTGAGAAACTATCCTTTGCGCTTTGTGCTAAGTCGGTGTTTGTCAGCAGACAGCAAATGAAGCACTTTGCCGATGTGCACAACTTATCCCAGCAGCAGCAAACCAAGCAAGTGCTGATTTATAATGGCGTGAATTTTGACCGATTCCCATTTTCGGAACATGAGCCGGGCGAGCGACTCCAGATGGCCATGGTGGGCAACTTTGTGCCAGAGAAAGACCAGCTGTTCGTGTGCGAATTTCTAAAGCGGCTGAACAGCAAATATCCAAACTTCTATTTTTATTTTGTTGGCGAGCGCAAAGAGCAATATCCAGCATGCCACCGGCAATGTATTGATTATTGTGAGGCAAATAATTTGAATGACAATGTGCGATTCCTGGGCCGGAGAGACGACGTTCCGGAATTACTGAGCAAGATGGATGCTTTTGTCTATTGTTCACGAAGTGAGACATTTGGCCTTGCCGTTGTAGAAGCCGTGTCAATGGGTCTTCCATCATTTGTCAACGATCTGCCAGTCTTCCGGGAAGTATTCCAAGAAGGCCGACTTGCCACTCTTTTCCGCACCGGCGATATGGACCAATTATGCAACACGTTTGATGATTTTCTCACACACAGAGAAGCATATCGGCAGCAAGCCGCAGCCAATGCAAAGCTTGTGCGCGACACCTATTCCATCACGACATATATATCCAATTTGGATTCATTATATTCACAATTAATTATTAAGTACAATGAGTAGTATTTATGGCACACTTCGGCAATACGCCCCAGAAGCGGTTGCTGGAAAAATGGCACAATTAGAGCGCCGAGGCTCAGTACAGGTTCTTGATACTCAGTCAAACAACCCTGTTGCTGTGCTCGACGGCACTTTCTACAATCAGTCTAACGACGTCTTATTAGATCTTTACAGCAAACATGGTGTTGACTGCTTGAAATTCCTTAATGGCGATTTCGCGTTTGTTATTTTCGACCCCATGGCCGGACAACTTTTCGGTGCGGTGGACCGCATCGGTTCTAAACCTCTCTATTATTCTCTTGAACAAGGGTTTGAATTCAGTTCTCACCTACTTCCACTTTGCATTGGCAACAACTATTCTGTCGACCCTTATGCCCGCCAATGCTATTTTGCATTGCAGTATGAGCCCGCGCCGCACTCTTTGGTAAAAGAAGTTAGGAAATTAGGTGCCGGCCAGTACTTTATCTACAACATTGCCGATAACAAACTGCAAATTAATAGCTACTGGGACCTCTACGACAACACGCAAGAATTCAAAGTTCCCGGCACTTTTGAAGAGGCTGTTTCGTTTTGCGACAACTTGATTGCCGAATCGATCCAAATGCGTATGCAAGGAGAGAAAGAATACGCGCTTTTCCTCTCTGGCGGAATCGACTCATCACTGGTGTCGGCCTATGCACGCCGTTATGCCGACTGCAAAGCTTATTCCGTATCCTTCGAAGAAACCTCATGGGACGAGAGTTCCTACTCTTCTCAAGTGGCCAAACACCTGGGACTCAAATATGAGCAATTGCGTTTCACCGCTGATGATGCCAAAGAAATCCTCACCGATTTGCAGCATTATTATGACGAACCCATGGGCGACGCATCGGCACTGCCGACTTCATTTTTGTGCCAGCAAGTGGGGCAGCAGGCAAGCCGAGCCCTGTGCGGCGATGGCGGCGACGAAGTCTTCTGGGGATATCCGCGATATATGCGTTACGACAACCGCCAATGGGCCTACCGCATGCCAGGTTTTCTGCGCATGATGATGGCCGGGGTGATGAATCTTGCCGGCAAGAAGCGCGAGGCTTTATCGCTGAAACTCAAGGATGTGCAGACGCTCTACCTCAACAAGCGCCAATTCAATCCTGCCGAACTTTTTGACGCACTCAGCATCCAACAATCAATTGAACAGTGCAAATACCTCTATGGCAACAAAGAAGTAAAACGTGCTTTCAATGATTTCGATATCAAGTCGGTACTGCCTTACGAACTCTGCGTGAAGATGGATCGTGCCTCCGCACGCGGTAAGATTGCCGTGCAGTCTCCCCTACTCGACTATCGACTGGTGGAATATTCCAAGATTCTCCCCACCGAGATTCTCTATCGCCCAGAAATGGGACAGAAGAGCATTCTGCGCCAACTGCTCTATCGCGACGTACCGCAGCAACTCTTTGAACGACACAAACGTGGCTTCGGCGTACCCATCAATGCGTGGTTCAGAGATGGTCTGAAAGATTTTATTATAGATACCATAAATCCCGACACCGCAAAACTGCTGCCTGAATACGATGCGGCTAAATTGGTTCAAATGCGCGACGCACACCTCTCTGGCACAGCCGACTACGCCCCATTCCTCTGGATGGTGGCCAACTATGTGGCCTGGCACCGTATCTTCACCAGTCTTGGTGGCCGATAACCCACTATTCAAGGGCTGGCTGAACACCAGCCCTTGAATGCCTCTCATCCTAAAAGTTGGGTAGGGAGTCAAGGGGGATTGTGTCCACTGATTCGCCCGCAGGTGCGTTAAATAATGTTAAAAACACAGAGTAGGGGTTCAAAAAAGCGTGTTTTTGGGTCTTATATCTAGCAGGCAAACTGATGTCTTGATAAAAAAACAATTTTTATAAGCTCCTCATGGGCAAAAACCATAGGACAAAGATAAAGATTTGAATGTTTGGAAACTCGATATATAAGAAAATAGTCGTAACTTTGCAATCAGAATCTACTCAGTCATAATATTACCTTAAACACCTAATCATTATGAAAAAAGCAGCATTACTTCTCGTCCTCATGGCTTCGATGTTCACCTCCTGGGCCTATGATTTTAGTGCCGTTGCACCCACTGGCCAAACCCTTTATTATCGCATCACCTCCGACTCTACAGTCAGTGTTGACCGACCCGATGCCATTCATGATTGGTTAGGTTTTCCTCAGCCAACCGGCATCCTTATCATTCCCTCTACCGTAACCCATGCCGGCACCACCTACACTGTCTCTGCAATCTGTATGTCAGCCTTTTGGAATTGCGACAGCCTCGCATCTGTCACCATCCCCAATACCGTCACCTCTATCGGTAGCCATGCTTTCTCACATTGCAGTAGCCTCGTCTCCGTGGCAATCCCCAACACCATCACCAGCATCGAAAATTTTACTTTCGCCTATTGCAGTAGCCTTGCTTCAGTAGTCATTCCCAACTCTGTCACTTCCATTGGCGAACATGCTTTCCGCGACTGTAGCAACCTTGCTACCGTCACCATCTCCGCTTCCGCCACAACTATCGGCACTTCGGCTTTCTCTCATTGCAGTAGCCTCACCTCAGTGGCCATCCCCAATTCGGTCACCTCCATCGGTGAACATGCTTTCCGAGACTGTACCAGCCTAGCATCCATCACCATCCCCACCTCCGTAACCTCCATCGGCAGTACCGCTTTCTGTCATTGCATCAGCCTCACCTCAGTGGCCATCCCCAGTTCGGTCACCGCCATCCAACAATGGACTTTCGACAGTTGCATCAGCCTCGATTCCATGGTCATCCCCAGTTCAGTCACTTCCATTGACAATTATGCCTTCCGTCTTTGCAGCGCCCTCACTGCCATTACCTGTAAAGCCAGCGTACCTCCCACATTGGGCAATAAGGTTTTCTGGGCTGTGCCCGCCTCAGCCAATGTCTATGTTCCTTGCGGTAGCACAGAATCTTACCAAAGCAACTGGACGTATTTCTCCAATTTTATTGAAGTCCCCTACTCCATCACCGTAGCTTCGGCCGACACCACCCGAGGCTCCGCCTCCGTCACCACCCAGCCCTCCTGCGATGAGCCTGCCGTTATCACCGCCACACCCTATGCCGGCTGTAGCTTCCTGCACTGGAGTGATGGCAACTCCGATAATCCGCAATATGTGACGCTAACGAGAGACACCACCTTAGTGGCCATCTTCGATGCTGTTGGCACCGAGAGCGTTACCGATGTAGACATGATACGCCATACCATCACCACCGAGGGCCCAAAAATCATCGTAGATAATGCCTCCGGCATGCGCATCCGCATCTTCGACAGCATGGGCCGCTGCCTCTCCACTTCCACCACCTCCGACCGCATGCGTGTGTTCCGCATGCCCACCGCAGGTCTCTACCTGGTACAGGTGGCCGACTACCCCGCCCAGAAAGTAGTAGTAGCCGACTAGTGACCTTTTTCTCGTCCAAATTGGTTTTCCACGATAGCATCTGCCTGTAGGCAGTAGGCTGGCAACCCTGGTCAACAACCCACCAACATGGCCGCTGGTTGCCAGCCGCTACTGTTAAAAAAAAATGAATTGTTAAGAGTTTTTTTTTGTTATTTCGAAAAAAAGTGTAATTTTGCACTTTCTAAAAATAATAATTTTATAGAAACAATAATTAAATATATAAACGATGAAAGATATTTTCGAAAGAATTAAGGAGTCGACCGGCGGTCCTCTTGGTCAGTATCAGAAGTATGCAGATGGTTATTTCTACTTCCCCAAGCTCGAGGGTGAGTTAGGTCCCGAGATGATGTTCAATGGCAAACAGGTGCTGAACTGGAGCCTGAACAACTACCTGGGCCTCGCCAACAACCCCGAGGTCCGCGAGGCTGATGCAGAAGGCGCTCGCCGTTGGGGTCTTGCCTACCCCATGGGTGCTCGCATGATGAGCGGCAACACCGCCCTCCACGAGGAGGTTGAGGCTATGCTCTGCGAATACACTCACAAAAAATATGGTTATCTGCTCAACTTCGGCTACCAGGGCCAGATTTCCATCCTTGACACCATGGTCGGCCTCCGCGACGTCATCGTTTACGACAGCGAAGCCCATGCTTGCCTCATCGACGGTTTCCGCGTAACCGGCGCTAAGCGCTTCAAATACATGCACAACGACATCGAGAGCCTCCGCAAACAGCTCACCCAGGCCACCGCATTGGCCGAGAAGCAGGGCGGCGGTATCCTCGTGGCTACCGAAGGTGTCTACGGTATGGAAGGCGACCTCGGCGCACTGAAAGAGATCTGCGATCTGAAGAAGGAATTCAACTTCCGCATCCTCATCGACGACGCTCACGGTATGGGCGTTATGGGTCCTGAGGGCCGCGGCACCCACACCCATTTCCATGTCGAGGACGAAATCGACCTCTATTTCTGCGCTTTCGCTAAGACCATGGCTTGCATCGGTGGCTTCATCGGCTGCAACGACCCCGACATCATCACCTACCTCCGCATGAACATGCGCTCCCAGATCTATGCTAAGAGCCTTCCCATGCCCATCGTCTACGGTGTGAAACGTCGTCTCGAAATCATCAACCAGCATCCCGAATATCGCGAGAAGTTGTGGAGCATCTCCAACCACCTCCAGAGCGAACTGCAGCGCGAAGGCTTCAACACCGGCGTCACTGCATCGCCCATCACCCCCGTCTTCTTCCCCGGCGACGTAAACCAGGGTACCAACGTGGTTGTCGACCTGCGCGAGAACTACGGCATCTTCTGCTCCATCGTGGTCTATCCCGTTGTGCCTAAGGGCCAGATCATGCTCCGCATCATCCCCACCGCAGCCCACACCATGGAGCATGCCGACCGCACCATCGAAGTCTTCAAGGAAGTGAAGAAGAAACTCGATGCTGGCGAGTACAACAAGCCCATGCCCGACATGCGCATCCGCAAATAATTTCTGAATTATTAATTATGAATTATGAGTATGGTTTCCTATGCCGAAACCAACTCATAATTCATAATTCATCACCCATAATTCATCACAATGAAGTACCAACTAATCTGTAAGAAGTGTGGCGAGACTATCGGCACTTTCAAAGAGTGGTTCGCCCACGACCAGAAGTGCCAGCACTGCGGCTCTAACTATGCCGAGGTCGTCTATCCCGAAGCCGACTACAGCCGCCTGCCCGAGTATTTCAAGGGCGAGGTCAAAAGCCACTTCCAATACTTTGACTATCTTCCTCTTGAGAACCGCGACAATATTGTCACCAGCGACGAAGGCGCAATCCCCATGGAGCGCTGGGAGCACATGGAGCGCGAGGCCAAGGAGAAATACGGTATCGACTGCAAAGTCTACATGTACCGCAACGACCTCAACGGCGGCACCCATTCCTTCAAGGATGTGAGCGGTTCGCTGGCCGCCTCTGTCATGAAAGAGCACGGTGTCAAGGAGTACTGCCTTGCCTCTACCGGCAACGCCGGCACCGCTTATGCCCACTATCTGGCCAAGGCTGGCATCAAGTTCACCTGCTTCAGCCCCAGCTGGGTTGACGAGGAGACCAACAACAGCATCCGCCAGGAAGGCCAGACCCTCGTGGTCAGCAAAGGTTCCTATGGCGACGCCAAGGCCGAGGTGGCAAAATACCACGAAGAAAACCACGTCATGATGTCGGCCGGCAACACCGACCCCATCCGCGTGGAATCCAAGCGCACCATCGTCTTTGAATGCATGCGTCAGCTGGGCCAGCTGCCCACCGTCTACATGCAGGCCGTGGCCGGCGGCACCGCCCCCATCGCCCTGGAGAAAGGCTATCGCGATGTGCGCAGCACCTTCCCCGAGCTCCGCATGCCCCGCATGATCCTTGTCCAACAGGATGAGTGCGACCCCATGGTCACCGCATGGGAATGGGCCAAGGCTCACAACTTCCCCGTAGGATTCGAAACCAAATATGAAGCCAAGAAAGACTGCCACACCCGCATCGGCATCCTCACCGCGGCCAATCCCGGCAACTATCCTATCGTCGCACCTCTTGTTCGCCAGAGCGGTGGCGACTTCGTGCGTGTGGAAGAAGCCAAATTGCCCCAGTACGGTCTGCAGATGAAGCGCGAGACCGGTGTTCTCATGGGTCCTGCTTCCATGGTGTGCTATGCCGGCTTCTACAAAGCGCTGGAGCAAGGCCTCATCAAGCAGAACGACGTCGTCCTCCTCAATGCTGGCGAAGGCACCCTTCGCAGCAAATGGTTTGTTGAGGAAGTCGAGAAACTAGAGAAATAATAATTTAGATTGTAGATTGTAGATTGTAGAATTTAGATTGTAGATTGTAGAGTTCCGGGTGCGGCAGCCCACTATACAATCTACAATTTACAATCTGCATTCAAAACCACTCTACAATCTACAATCTACAATCACATAATATGAAATTTTCAAACAAGGTTGTCTGGATTACCGGTGCGTCCTCCGGCATAGGCGAAGCCACCGCCTATCGCTTTGCCCAAGAGGGTGCCAAACTTATCGTCACTGCCCTGGAGGCCGACTTATTAGAAAAAGTGGTGGAGAAATGCAAGAGCCTCGGCGCTCCCGATGCCAAAGCACTGCCCTTCGACCTCTCACAACTTGACCAACTTGACGGCCTGGCTGAGGAGGCCTGGAATGCCTTTGGCCAGATCGATGTCTTTTACAACAATGCCGGCATCAGCCAGCGCGGCACCACGGTCGAGACCGAGATGCGCGTCATCCGCAAAGTCATGGATATCGATTATTATGCGCCCGTCATCCTCACCAAGAACATCCTCCCCCGCATGCTCTCACGCGGTGGCGGACAGCTGGTTGTCACCACCAGCATTGCCGGTTGCTTCGGTTTTCCCATGCGCTGCGCCTATTCCTCGGCCAAGCACGCCCTCTACGGTTTCTTCGAGACTGTCCAGGCCGAATATTACAACCAAAACATCCGCGTCACCATTGTGTGCCCTGGCCGCGTGCAGACCAACATCTCGCTCTACGCACTGGAGAAGGACGGCAAGCGCCATGGCAAGATGGATGCCGGCCAGGCTGGCGGAGTCACTCCCCAGCACGCTGCCAACCGCATCGTCAATGCCGTATATCACAAACGCCGCGAGGTACTTGTAGGCAGCAAAGAGCTCCTCATGGCCTACATCAAGCGATTTTTCCCCAGCCTCTGCGCTGTTCTGGCCCGCAAGGTTAAGTCAATGTAATATTTTAGATTGTAGAATGCAGATTGTAAATTGTAGAGTGTAGAGTTCCGAGTACGGAGTCATTGGTGCGAAAGCCCACTCTACAATCTACATTCTAAAATCTACAATCCCACCCCGCACCCGGAACTCTACAATCTACATTCTAAAATCTAAAATTTCACTTTATACATTCCCATCAGTCCGAAGAAGAACTTGGGGAAGGGTTTCTTGCGGTCGCGCTTGAGCATATCTATGGCGATATGGGGGCGCTTCATGACAGTAAGTTTGTGTGCCTCAACCAATTCAATGAGTGTGCCGTCGGGATCCTCGATATAGGTAAAATGGCCGCTGGCCTCGCCCATGTCGAAATGGCCGTCATCCTTGCAGCTGTCCACCGTGAACGGATAGCCCAGCTCATTGCTGCGCTTCTCCAGCTCGCGCATATTGGTCACATCAAAGCAAATCTGGATGAAACCGGGGTCGCCCCAGTAGCGGCCCTCGTAAATCTTGCGGGGCTCGCGATCCAAAGCCTGGACCAACTCGATGGTGCTGGCACCATACAGCGGGGCAAAAGCGCCCTCGCGCTTGGCCGAGTGGCCCAGCAACATGCGGCGGTAGCGCTGGTTGCCGCCATTCATAAACTCCAAGTCGGAGAAATAGCCAGTCTCGTCATACAGCACCTTGTCGTAGCCCAGCAAATCGTGGTAGAGGCGGGCGGTCTTGTCGATATCGGTGCAACCCATCATCGCGCCCACGATGCCGCCGCCCAACGTATTCTGATTGATGAAGATATAGTCATCCTTCACCACCTGGAAATAGTTACCCCAAGGGTCCTGCACAAAGAAAGTGGGCATGCCGTTGGGCATCTTGGCCAGCGGGCCAACCTTGTTGTACTTAGCCTTCAGCTGGGCATGGAACTTCTCGGGATCGTGGCTCTTGATCTTGGCAGCAAAAATGCCGAGGTCACCCACCTGGATGTTGAAATTGATAGGCTGGGGCTTGCGGTCGGAATACTGCCAAATCTCAAAACCGCCGCCGCCCTGCAGATTCACCGCAATGCAGGCGTGGCGCTTCTGCGCCTTGTTGCCGGTATAGGGCAGCATGCGCTCGGCCACAGTGTCGTCCTCCAGGATGCGCACATCCATCTGGAACATATCAATATACCATTTCCAAGCCTTGTGGAAATCCTCGCATCCCACGCCAACCTGCTGAATACCAGCAATAATGTAGTTATTATTCATATTACAAATGTACTATATATTAAAATGCAAAGATACAAAAAACGAGCGACATGGAAGGAAAATATTTGCATATTTCTCACCCCTGAGTGCCAAGCCACAAATATCTGCCACTCTGCGACCCTCCAGCGGCTGGGGCGTAACCCATGTGAAACACCGCCAAAGCTAGTGTTTCACGAGCGGGTCTACAGCGGAGTTACAACGGGTCTTCAACGGACCTACACTTTTCCAGCCCTGTGGGCACTTTAGCAATTGCCAAACTGCCAAATTCCGCAGGCCAGTTTTTTAGGCAATCCTGGGTGCCGACATCAAAACGGATTTTACATTTTACATTTGCCGCCAATCTTCGCCCGAGCACTATCGCAAACAATTAAAGCACAACGCATAACAAGGAAATCAAAACAATGAAACCGACCCCAAAAATGTAAAATGCGATGTAAAAATGTAAAATTAGACAAATCGCCTTGTGCCGGTCCGACAAATATTCTGCGAAGGCGGTGCGGAACGAAATGTAAAATGTAAAATCAAAAATCAGCCAACATGTGCCGAAATACGGATTTTCCCACCCAAACTGATTTTACATTTTACATTTTAAGAATTACGGCGGCGAGGCCAATACCCAAGCAACATATTGGTATACACTAGAATAGCACAACCCATACATTAACCGAGGCCAATTTCGGTTTTTGCCACAAACCTCCTCAAAATGCCCACTTTGACACAAAACGATTATACATTTTTACATGTATAACCCGTTGGCGGAATTAATCTAGAGCATATTTGATATGACCAAGGGGTTTCCCCGAGAGATAATTGACATATTGTAATGCAGTGAAAGATGCGATCTTACTGACAACTCTGGCGAACAGCCCAGCTGGTTGCTTGGC
>JAZLLD010000076.1:0-20252 GCA_045597945.1 Bacteroidales bacterium | reverse complement strand
ATGGTGCCGCCCATGATTTGCAGTCCTTCCACCGTTTTCTCGGTCAGTTCCACAATTTCGGTGGGCTCACGCAGCACGCCGTTGAACGACTCAATACAGCCAATCACCTCCCAGTCTTTTTCTTGAGAGGCACGCTTCACGATGCCACGAATCACGGCATTCAGTCCGGGGCAATCACCGCCTCCGGTAAGGACCATAACTCTTTTTAAACCCATAGTGTTGTCGTTATTAAATTGATATCTATTGGCTTATGCGGAAATGCACAATCCAATAGAAGTTACAAATATACAAATATTTTTTTATATATTGTAATTTTTTTTAGCCTTGGCGGTTGCGGAGCTGTTTGGCGGCTGCTTTTTGCGGTGGAATCGGTCTGCCGAAGTAGGGCGGAAAAGGGTGGAAAAATTGGCAAAATCCAGCCTTGGCGAAAAAGGGCTGAACACCCTGTGAAACATCGCCGGGGCTAATGTTTCACGAGCGGGTCCACAACGGGTCTACAACGGAGTTAGAACGGACCAGCTCTTTGGCTGGCCAAATGGCTGTTTAGCTGGTTTTGTTAGATGGTTTGATGCGGCGAAAACCAAGGTTGATTCGCGGTGGAAGAATTGAGATTTGAATGGTGTGAAATGTGTTGACCGATAATTGGTTATGCTTTGTTTTTGTGAAATGGTGATTTTTTTAGCGAGAATTGGGAAAAAAGTTGTATCTTTGCAAAGAAAAAGTCGCCTTGCGGTTGGGCGGAAACAGGCTCTCTGCTAGCCACATGGCAACAAAAATTTTGCGCTATGATGAAACGATTTTTGCGACTGTTGTTTGTCGCTGTGATTTGCACTTTGGCATTTACCGGCTGCGAGAAGATGAAGCGTTGCCGGTGCACCACCTATGTGTATTTGCCATACGGTGTTGGCGGATATACCATAGAGAACACCTATACCATTAAGATTCCTGAAAGTCAGCGTTGTTCGCAGCGCAATATCAATTTCCCGGATGAATACACCGTATGTACTGAGGTGGATTGAGTTTCGGGGTTAAATTGTCGCATTTTGCCGAGTCAAAGTTTGATGGAATGGGTTGACTCATAGCGCTTTGTGTGTGGTTGCTTGCAAGGCATTATGTTCGGCATTTTGAAGTTCTGTCGGCAAAAAATGTGGGTGCGGCTATCAAATTATTGATGCTATATATAATAAATGTCGATTGTTAAAATAGCGATTTTTTTCATCGTTATGGCTTTTTTTTCGTATCTTTGCAATTGATTTTCGCCTTCAGGTGCAAGGAGAAAACCGCACATTTGATTATTTTTTATATAGTTAAGTTTAAAAGAGTCGAATATGAAATTGTCATTTTTGGGAGCAGCCAGGGAGGTGACGGGTAGCAAACACCTTATCACCACCAAGAAAGGTCTTAAAATTTTGCTTGATTGCGGCATGTATCAGGGCAAAGGTCTGGAGACCGATGGGATGAATCGCGACCTGGGTTTTGACCCTGCCGAGATCGACTACCTCATCCTCTCGCATGCGCATATCGACCACTCGGGTCTTATTCCCTATATCTATCGCCTGGGTTTCCGCGGCACTATTCTCTGCACCCCGGCCACCCGCGACCTTTGTGCCATCATGCTGGCCGATGCCGGCCGCATCCAGGAAGCCGATGTGCACCAGTTCAATAAGAAACGCAAGGCCAACGGTGAAGAACCCGTAGAGCCTATCTATACCGAAAAGGAGGCTCAGGAGTGCATGAGCTGCTTCATCAGCGTGCCTTACCACAAACAGTTCAATATCGAGGGCGAGGTGACTGTGGAGTTTTTCGATGCTGGCCATATCTTAGGCAGTGCGTGCGTTTATCTGGAAATCAAGGACGGCCGCCGCCTCATCAAGCTGGGCTTCACCGGCGATATCGGCCGCTACGACAAACGCATCCTCAAAGATCCCGAGCCTTTCCCCCAGGTGGACTATCTGATTATGGAGTCGACTTATGGCGACCGCCTGCACACCACTCTTGACAATGCCGAGCAGGAGCTGCTGATGGCTGTGCTGGACACCTGCACCAAGAAGAAGGGCAAACTCATCATCCCGTCCTTCGCTATCGGCCGTGCGCAGGAGATTATCTATGCGCTTGACCGCTTGTCAAATGCCAAGTTGCTACCGGATGTGGATGTCTTTGTCGACAGCCCGCTGAGCGTTTCGGCCACCAACATCATGCGTCTGCATGAAGAGTGCTTCGGTCAGCAGATCCTTGACTATATGAAGGCCGACCCCGACCCATTTGGCTTCGATCGCCTGCAGTACATTCAGTCGGTTGAGGCCAGCAAGGCATTGAATATGCGTCACAAACCCTGCGTCATCATCTCGGCTTCGGGCATGATGGAGGCCGGCCGTGTGAAGCACCACATTGCCAGCCATATCGAAGATACTTCCACCACTATCCTCTGCGTGGGTTACTGCGAGCCTAAGACCTTAGGCGCTAAGATTATGCGTGGAGATAAGGAGGTCTCTATCTTCGGCCATCCCTATACCGTAAAGGCCGAGTTGCGCCGCATCGAATCGCTCTCCGGTCATGGCGATTACAGCGAGATGATGAACTATATCGGTTGCCAGGAAAAGAAGAAGCTGAAGAAGATTTTCCTCGTGCATGGCGAGGCCGAGACTCAGGAACATTTCCGCAACACATTGAATCAGAATGGTTGGAAACATGTGGACATACCCGAATTTCGCGAAGAAGTAGAGCTGTAAATGAATGTAGATTGTAGAATGTAGATTGTAGAGTGGCTGGCGCGGTAAAAAACTCAAACTTCAAAGCCCCATCAACTCCAAAACTTCAACAACTCCATTAACTTCAAAACATCATCAACTTCCAAACGCTATCAACAAACGCAAAAAATAATAGAACATGATAACTTTTATAATTGCTGTAGTATTACTTCTTTTGGGCTATTTCATCTATGCCAAGATACTGGACCGCATGGTGGGTGCCGACCCCAATCGTGCCACTCCGGCTGTCAGTCATCCCGATGGTGTGGACTATGTGCCGATGAAGCCTTGGCGCATCTATCTTATTCAATTCCTGAATATTGCTGGCGTTGGTCCTATCTGCGGTGCCATCATGGGTGCGCAGTTCGGCACGGCATCGTTTCTCTGGATTGTCTTCGGCTCAATCTTTGCTGGCGCGGTGCACGACTTCATCGCCGGTTTCATCTCCATTCGCAAAGATGGTGCCTCGCTGCCTGAAATCCATGGCGCTTATCTCGGCAATGGCATGAAGACCGTGATGCGTGTGTTCACCATCTTGCTCATGGTGCTGGTGGGTGCCGTGTTTGTCAACACGCCCGCCGTGCTGCTCAATGCCAACTTCACCCCCGATTGGAATATCTTCATCTGGGTGGGCATTATCTTTGCCTACTATCTGATTGCCACCTTGTTGCCTATCGACAAGCTCATCGGCAAGATTTATCCCGTGTTCGGAATCCTCTTGTTGGCCATGGCTGCTGCTATTGTAGTGGCATTCATCGCCTTCCATCCTCATATCCCCGAGCTGTGGGAGGGCTTGCAGAACCGTCATCCTGATGCCGCTCACAACCCCATCTTCCCCATGATGTTCATCAGCATTGCCTGCGGCGCTATCAGTGGTTTCCATGCCACGCAGTCGCCTTTGATGGCACGCTGCATGACCAATGAGAAGCAGGCACGTCCGGTATTCTACGGCTCGATGATTACCGAGGGTGTCGTGGCTCTGATCTGGGCTGCTGCCGCCGCCTATTTCTTCGGTCCTGAAAGCCCTGTGGACACGGCAGGTAAGGGCGGTCCCGCCATGGTGAGCGTGATTGCCAACACATGGTTCCCCGGCGTGGTTGCCGTGGTTACCGTGCTGGGCGTCATCTCAGCCGCCATCACTTCTGGCGATACTGCCTTGCGCTCTGCGCGACTGATAGTTGCCGATTTCCTCAACTACGATCAGAAACCCATTAAGAACCGTCTTTTTGTGGCAGTTCCCATCTTCGTGGTCACCGCCGCCATCCTGGTTTATTCGCTGATGGATGCCAAGGGCTTCGATGTCATCTGGCGCTATTTCGCTTGGAGCAACCAAGTGCTGGCCACCGTCACGTTGTGGACCCTCTCCGTGTACCTCTTCTTGAAAAAGAAACCCTATGTGATTACCCTCATCCCCGCCATGTTCATGACCATGGTCACCGGGTGCTTCCTCTTTGTGGCCGAGAAAGAAGGCCTGGGCGGAATCATGCCGCGCTGGCTTGGCTATACGATTGGCGCAATCATCACGGTAGTAGTCACTTGTATCTTCTTTGCAGCCATCGGTAAGATGCGCAAAAATGGTCGTATCGAAGAAGAATGAAAAAAATATTTGAAAAATTACAATAAAAAACAATAATCTGCGTTAACAATAGCTAGAAATAATAATATACTCTTATCAATGAAGACAAGATTTTTAACCTTCGCACTCTTGCTGCTCGTCGTCGGAAGCGCTGTGGCTGCTCCGAAATCTCGCAAATCCTCTCGTCAGGAAATGGGTATCAGTGGCAACGCAGTGTATGTGATTGAATACACCTACGACATCCACGGTGGTCGCAATGGCGGTCGTCGTCTCATCTGCATCGACTCCATCACCTTCGACAAGCGCGGCAATTTCCAGGATAAATACCGCACCAAGGATGGCGAATACACTTGGTATTCTTACTATTTCGACGTTCACGGCTATGCCCTGGGTTGGAACGAGTACAATCGCGCCAAGCAGCTCACTGGCCGTACCGCTTATCTCAACGACAAGAACGGCAACCGCATTGAACGCACCGTTTTCATGGGCGAGCACATGACCAAGAAAGAGACTTCCCGCTACGAGAACAACCGCCTGGTGGAAGAACAGAGTTTCGCTCCCGACGGCACCCTCACCGAGAAGCGCGTTTATAAATACGACGCCTCTGGCAACAATACCGAGATGGAGTTCTACGACCGTGATGGCGAGCTCATGCAGCGCTATCTCTATCAGTACGATTCCCACGGCAACCGCACCGAATGGCGCTTCTACGATGCCGACGATTTCCTCGTGGCACTGACCACTTACTACTATGACGATCACGACAATCTCATCGAGCTCTCCTCTTTCAACTACGATGAGCACCTCAACTGGAAGCACTCCTATGTGTTTGAATATGACGAGGATGATAACTGGGTTCGTCAGACCATCTATCGCAACAACGTAGCCTATCAGGTTATTGAGCGCGAGATTGCTTTCCCCGCATATTAATTCTAACTAATGAATATAGAGGTCAAAGTTTAGAGAAGGAATGGGACTTTCGCACAAATGCCTTTCTCTAACCTTTGACCTCTTTTAATATGTATTCAATAAATAATAATCAAAACTGAAAAAACTATGAAAAAATCACTTGTTTTTGCAGCCGCAATCTTCGGCGTATGCATGGTTGTTGCCGTCTGGGTTGGCGGAAAGAAATTTGTTCAAGCTCGCAGTGGTGCCAAGACCGTGTCGGTTGTTGGTGGTTGCGAGCGCGACTTCGATTCCGACCTCATTGTCTGGAATATCTCCTACAATGTGCTCAACGATGGCATGAAGGAAGGCTATGCCGAGATTAAGAATGTCAATAATGTTGTGCGCGAATACCTTAAACAGAAAGGTATTGCAGATGCCGATATCGATTTCCGTTCGCTGGACTGCAACAAGAAAACCGAGTACCACTACAACAATGGCAACGGCTACTATACCTTCCTGGGCTACCGCCTGAACCAGAGTGTGCGTGTGGAAAGCAACGATGTCGACAAGGTCGAGAAAATCTCCCGCGAGATTTCCGAACTCCTTGAGCGTGGTATCAATATCGACGACAACAGCTTGAACTACTACTATACCAAGCTCTCCGACCTGAAGATTGAGATGCTGGCCGAGGCTACCGACAATGCCAAGAACCGCGCCGAGACCATCGCCAAGAGTGCGGGCTCTCGCCTGGGTAAGTTGCAGACTGCCAACATGGGTGTGTTCCAGATCACCGCACCCAACTCTACCGACGAGGACTACTCCTGGGGCGGCACCTTCAACACCACCTCCAAGAAAAAGCGTGCATCCATCAATATGCGCCTTACCTACGAAGTCAAGTAAAATATTGCAACAATAACTTTTGAAAAGACGTGGCTTGTTCACGTCTTTTTCTTTGATGTAAGATGGGACTAAAGATTAGATTGATTCTGTTGAATTTCCTGCAGTTTGCCGCCTGGGGCGCATACCTCACCTCCATGGGCAGCTATCTGGCCAATATCGGCTTTGCCTCACGGATTTGGATGTTCTATGGTATGCAGGGTATTGTCTCTATCTTTATGCCGGCGCTGATGGGCATCGTGGCCGACAAATGGGTGTCGGCCCATCGTGTGTTGGCTTTGTGCCACGGTCTTGCCGGCACGCTGATGCTGGTTTTGGGACAATACTTGTTTGAATGTGGCGATTTCAATTTCTCTGTCATATTCCTGCTCTATTCCCTCAGCGTGGCCTTCTATATGCCCACCTTAGCGCTGTCCAACTCTGTTTCCTACAATGCTTTCTCGCAGGCAGGAATGGATTCGGTGCGTCATTTTCCGGCCATCAGGGTCTTCGGCACCGTGGGCTTCATCTGCGCCATGCTGGCGGTCAACTTCCTGCATGACCCAACCGGGGTGCAGTTCCAGCAGAGCCATGAACAATTCTTGTTGTCAGGTTGGCTGAGTGTGGCCTTGGCATTGTATTCGCTCACCCTTCCGGCTTCGCCCCATGGCCTGTCCGAGGGCAAGGTGCGGGGCTTTGCCCATGCAATGGGTTTAGATGCTTTTACCCTCTTCCGGCAGCGTCGGTTTGCCATCTTCTTCATCTTCTCGATGCTGTTGGGCACCTCTTTGCAGATAACCAACGGCTATGCCAACCCCTTCATCACCCATTTTTGCGACATTCCGCAATATGCTCACACCTGGGGCGCACGAAATGCCAATGCGCTCATCTCTATCAGCCAGATTTCCGAGACCCTCTGCATCCTGCTCATCCCCTTCTTTTTGCGCCGTTTCGGCATCAAGGTGGTGCTGCTCATCTCCATGCTGGCCTGGGTGCTGCGCTTCGGCCTCTTCGGTTTGGGCGACACCGGTGGCGGGCTCTGGATGCTGGTGCTCAGCTGCGTGGTCTATGGCATTGCCTTCGACTTCTTCAACATCTCGGGTTCATTGTATGTAGACAACACAACCAGCCATGAAATCCGCTCCTCGGCGCAAGGACTGTTCATGCTGATGACCAATGGCTTGGGAGCCACCCTCGGAACCGTAGGCGCGGGCTGGGTTGTCAATCATTTTGTCTATCAGTCTGCGACGCCAGATTGGCGGGCTGCTTGGATGGTGTTTGCCGCCTATGCCCTTCTTGTGGCCCTGCTCTTCATTCTGCTGTTTCGTGAAAAGCAGTCTTCGCCAGACAAAATTCATCCGGTTAGACAATAAAAAAATAATCTCACGTTATCATAATATGACCCTAGAAGATAAGTATACCGAGATGACTCAGACTCCGGTGCGCCGCCTGGTGCTTCGGCTTTCTGTGCCCACCATCCTCAGCATGATGGTCACCTCGCTCTACAATGTGGTCGATGCCGCCTTCGTGGGCCATCTCAGCACCGAGGCCACTGCCGGCGTGGGCATCTCGTTTGCCTACATGGTGGTCATTCAGGCGCTGGGCTTCTTCTTCGGACATGGGTCTGGCAACTATATCTCTCGGCAACTTGGTGCCCACCAGTTTGATACTGCGGCCACTATGGCCTCCGTCGGCTTTTTTACTCCGCTGGCCATAGGCGTCTGCATGTCGTTGGGCTTTGGCTTCAACCTTCCGGGCTTGGCCGTGCTCCTTGGCGCAACCCCCGATGTGGTGCCGGCGGCTGCCGAATATATGCGCTACATCGTGTATGCCACCCCGTTCATGCTCACCGCCTTCACCCTCAACAACCAGCTCCGCCTGCAGGGCAATGCTAATTACGGCATGGTGGGCATCGTTTCGGGTGCTGTGCTCAATATCTTCCTCGATGCGCTCTTCATCCCCGTGCTTGGCTGGGGAGTCACTGGCGCTTCGTTGGCCACGGCCATCAGCCAGTTCGTCTCGTGGGTGCTGCTCCTCTGGGGGACCACGCGTCCCAGCAGCGTGCATCTCGATATCCACCGATTCCGCCCAACGCCCCGTGCCTATTACGAGATTCTCATGGGCGGCCTGCCGTCCCTCTGCCGTCAGGTATTCAACTGCACGTCAGTCATCTGCCTCAACTATGCCGCCGCCCGCTATGCCGAGCCTCAGCATGTGGCCTCCACCGTGGCGGCCTTTGCCGTAGTGTCGCGCACCATGATGTTCGCCTTCTCCTTCGTCTTGGGTGTCAACCAGGGCTTCCAGCCCGTGGCCGGCTTCAACTATGGGGCCAAACACTATCTGCGTGTGCGTCAGGCCTATATCTTTGCCGCCGTGCTGTCGACAACCATACTGTTCGTTATCTGCGTGGTGGGCTATCTCTTTGCGCCGCAGATCATCAGTGTCTATCGTGCCGAAGACCCCATGATGCTTCATGTGGGTGTCAAAGTGCTGCGCCTACAGTGCCTCACCTTCACCCTCATCGGCTTCTCCACCACCACCAATATGCTCTTCCAGGTCATCCGCATGCCCATCCGCTCCACCCTCATCAGTATCGGTCGACAGGGGCTATTCTTCCTTCCTGCGCTTTTCATCCTGCCGCACTATTTCGGTCTTGATGGTGTGATGTACACCCAGCCTGTGGCCGATATAGCCACCTGCCTTTTCTCCATTCCCTTCGCCGTGTGGATAGTGCGGAAACTGGGCGAAATCGAGCGAGATGCGCGAATGTAGAATGTAGATTGTAGAATGTAGATTGCAGATTGTAGAATGGCTGGCGCACCACGTTGCCGTCAAAATTCTCTCATTCCAAGCTGCTTTTAGCGGCCAAGATTCACTCTTCCGATAATTCTAAAATTCGGGATTTTTTGACTACAGAAAGCACGAAATAAGCGGAAATTCTTCTTGTTGCGAGTGTTTGACGCAGTGGTGAAAACTCGCAGAAATGGCCTTGCGTTGCAAGGCTGGAAGACACGAAAAAGGACGCACAAGTTGATGACATCTGCCGTTTTCTAATAAGGAAGAAAATGGCAACCTCTCGGCTGCAGAAAATCAGATACAACTTGACAATCAAAGAAGCCACAGATGCGAGACCGCAGTACACATAAATATAGGTGACCTCCAAAAATTAGATAATCTAAGTTTCGCAAGCGAAACTTACGAACTGAAATCTTTTGTCCGAGCTTGCTCGGCAAAATTAAAAGATCAGCCATAAGATTCATGATATTCAGGATTTTAGACGGCATTCAACTCATATACCCATATACCACTAAACAACTAAGCTACTAAACTGACCAACTTCGCTGCACAAGTTATACGTTTTTCATCTGCTTGCGGATGCTCGTATTTGGATTTAGTGTAGCTGGCGAGGTGCGGCACATGTGTGGTTGTTCTATTTTTGGATTATACATTTTACATTTTGTGCTATTGCATTTATTTACATTTAGATACATGTATTAAAATGTAAAATTTACATTCAATTTGTATAATTATACATTTCCAGAAAACAAGTCCCGACAAGGCAAAAATGTAAAATGGTTTTACCTGTATAATTTTACAAAAACGGATTTAAATTAATTGAATGCCAGCTGTTTGGTATCAAATGTAAAATGTAAAATCCGTTTTTTCTGCAACATCAGCTCCCAAACCTCCCAACCGGCAGAATGGCGTTTCGCATTTTACATTTTTTATTATCGCCCAAATGAGATTTCGGCATCACTGGAGATCCTTCGCAGAAGGGCCGCAGAAGACCCAGTGTAGCCCCGCTCCTGGCGACGGGTCTTCAACGGGCTTACAACGGGCCTTCAGCGGGAGTGAAATGAGCCCACTTTTTGCCACCAAGGATGCCAGCCGGCCCCCGCAACCAGGACTCAGCAATCCACAATTTGCACGCTACAATCAATACCCGTTGTGTCGGATTTATAATCCGACACAGCTTACTATAAGGATTTATAATCCGCATGAATATTCAACAAAAAGGAACATTGTCTATCGGACTTTAAATCCATGTGATTTGTGATTTTCAATGTCAGCCGAATCACACCGCAAATCCTCCCACCGAATAGGGGTGCGAACAATGTTCCTACCTCTTTGTATTTGTGTAACATAGGAAGTGCCGAACGACCTTTTTTATGTATTAATCCAATATATATAGAAAAAAATTCGTATCTTTGCAAAAATAATTTGTGCAGAGTTTTGGGCTATCACCTCTTGCATACCAAAAGAAAAGATTATATATGGCAAAGAAAGCAACTAAGGTAAAAGAGCTAAAACTGGAAGACATTCTCTTTAACTGTCGCGACCAGTTGAGAGGCAAAGCGTCTATGGCAGACAAGCGCGACTTGCTTCTGACCCTTGTTTTCCTGCGTTTCGTGGGCGAGAAGTTCGCCAACCAAAGGCTGGCAATCTATAACGAGCAGATTGCCAAGGGGCGCGACCCCCAGAAGGATGCCGATTTCATTGCAAGCAAGATAGACTACAAGCCAGCCTACGAAAAGGCCGGAGTAATCTACCTCCCCGAGGAATGCCGTTGGGAGACAATCTCTTCGGCCAATGCCGATGCCACTTTGCCAATGACCCTCGATAACATTATCAACCAGTTGGAACGCGACAACGAAAAGTTGAAAGGCGCTTTGCCTCAGAAGGTTTTCACTTCCGCCGCCATCGCCCCTAAGGATTTGAAGGCTGTGATTGACGAGGTGGGAAAGATTTCTCAGGCTCGATTCCCCGAGCGCGACTTGATAGGCCATGTGTACGAGTATTTCCTACAGGCCTTTGCGTTCCAGGTGAAGGACAGCAAGGAGGAAGGCGAGTTCTATACACGCACAGCATCGTGAACCTTATTGCCAGCATTATCGAGCCCATCGACGGCACTATCTACGACCCCTGCTGCGGGTCAGGCGGCATGTTCGTACAGAGCATGAAAATTGTTGAGGCGCACGGTGGAAACACCAAAAGCGTGAATGTCTACGGCCAGGAAATCCAGCCCGAGACCTACCGTCTTGCCAAGATGAACTTGGCTGTAAGAGGCATCAGCCACAACCTCGGCAGCGGGCCCGCTTCGACATTCCTCAACGAACAGCACAAGGATAAGAAGATGGACTATATCATCACCAACCCACCTTTCAACCTGAAGAGATGGAGGGCAGAAGACGAGCTGACCACCGACCCCCGGTGGGCGGGCTACGAAATTCCCCCAGTCAGCAATGCCAACTATGCGTGGATACTTCACATCCTGAACAAACTGAATGTGGACACAGGTATTGCGGGATTCCTTCTAGCCAATGGGGCGTTGGACGATTCCGACACATTGGCTATCCGCCAGAAACTCATCGAGAACGACAAGGTGGAAGCCATCATCGTGCTTCCTCGAGAGATGTTCTATACTACAGATATTAGCGTCACCCTCTGGATACTCAACCAAAACAAGAAGGGCGGCGTTTGGCACAATCGCAACTTGCGCAACAGAGAGGGCGAAATACTCTTTGTTGACCTGCGCACATGGAACGAGAACGTGTATGAAAAGAAGTATGTTGAACTGAAGGATGACCAGATACAGCGTGTGTGCGACATCTACCACACCTGGCAAATAAATGCTTCCGTCCCCCAAGTGCAAAAAAAGACAAATGAAAAGGGAGAAGAGGTTCTTGAATTCATAAATCCTTACAAAAAGCCAGAATTATATTGTGCAGTATGCAAGGCAGAAATTGCCCAAAAGGGGTATAGCCTGGTGCCATCAAGATACATCGAGTTTGTCGATCGCGACACCGAGATGGACTATACCGCTGCCCTCGCGCAGATGAGTGCTGAGTTCAAAGCCCTCAATGCCCGTTGGGAGAAGAACAAAGAAACCATGGTCAACGCATTTAAGGTTTTGGGTTATGACGCAGAGTAACATACGAATAGGTAACCTAATTGCGACTATTGATGAGCGTAATACGAATAGACTAGACCTCAGTGTGCTTGGCGTTAATAAAACAAAGAGTTTCATGCCCACTGCTGCCAATTTAGAGGATGTTGATACTACTAAATATAAAATTATTCGTTCAGGCATGTTTGTATTCTCTGGTATGCAAACTGGCAGAGATGAGTGTATTCGCATAGCCCTATATCAGAATCATCATCCATCTCTAGTATCACCTGCTTACACTGTGTTCAAAATAGTTGCAGATGCTAATGTCTTGCCTGAGTATTTTTATCTATATTTCAATCGTGAAGAAAGTGATAGATATGGCGCATTTCTAAGTGACTCTAGCGTTAGAGCAAACCTTGATTGGGATAGGTTTGTCGATATCATAATCCCCCTCCCCTCCCTAGCCGAACAGCAGAAAGTGGTGAACGCATGGAAGGCATTGCGAGAAATCAAGGAACAGAACGAAGCCATCGCCGCCCCCCTGATGCAAGTCTGCCAAAGCTACATCCAAGACCTCAAACACAAATATGAAAGTGTAGAGATTGGCCAGTTTATTGAGGAATTTGATATAAGGAATATGGAAAATGAAAGTATTCCCGTACTCGGCATCAATGTAACTAAAGACTTCATGCCTACTGTCGCTTCTCTGGATGGCACGAATTTAAAGAACTATAAGGTAATAAAGAAAGGTCAATTTGTGTTTTCGGGAATGCAAACAGGAAGAGATGTTTGCATTCGCACTGGAATGTATAAAGGCGATAATATTGCGCTAGTCTCACCTGCATATACAACGTATATAATTAGCAATACCAAATGTTTACATCCTGTTTATTTTGATTTGATGTTTAAACGTAAAGAAATGGATAGACTTGGTGCATTCTATAGTGATGCTAGCGTTAGAGCCAATCTCGAATGGAGGAGATTCAATGAGATAAAAATCCCCCTTCCTCCCCTCGAAGTACAACAATCCATAGTGAACCTCTACAACTGCGCCAACGAAGCGAAGAAAATAGCCGTGGAGACCGACCGCATGAGCCGCGAAGTCTGCCCCGCATTAATCCAACATGTAATTAACAATTAATACCGCTGTTATGAAGAAATTAGTATTTTTTGTTCTTGCCCTCTTGTTGGGTCTGGCCTCAACCTCAGCCCAGCAGCACCTTAAATTTATGGGAATCCCTATTGACGGCAATATCGAGAACTTTACCGCCAAACTCAAGGCTAAAGGCCTCACGATTCACCCCGACAACAAGACTCTCACTGAGCCGGTACGCGCGTTCAAAGGTGTGTTCTTTGATCATGAGGCAACTATCTGGGCTCACTATACTAGGAAGAACAGAACAGTTTATCGAGTAACAGTCAGGATATGTAAAAACAGTAGTAAGGAAGTCTGCAAAAATGTTAAAGAACAGATAGAGGATGTCATCCAGTCGAAATATCAAACAGAGTACAAAGAAGGGGAATCGATGGGTGGCGATAAATTGGATATGTACAACATTTTTAATAACGATGATGAATGCCTCGGACAGATATATTTAGGAATCTACTCGAATAATCTTTTTGATGGATATTATTTGATAATAACTTATGAAGACATGGTTAACAATCTCAAAGAAATAGAATCAAAAGAAGAAGATATTTAATCCATTAACTCGGACTGTATTTGGTAGATAAGTATGTTGAGCATAAAAGGGATTTCCCCCCCCCTCGAAGTCCAACAATCCATCGTAAACCTCTACAACTGCGCCAACGAAGCAAAGAAAATAGCCGTGGAGGCCGACCGCATGAGCCGCGAAGTCTGCCCCGCATTAATCCAACATATAATAAACAGCTAATTAAAAAACATTATATTATGAAAAAATTAATCCTTTTAGCAGTTGTCCTTCTTTTAGGACTCTCGTCTGTCTCTGCTCAGCAGCACTTGAAGTTTATGGGCATCCCCATTGACGGCAATATTGAAGCCTTCACAGCAAAACTCAAAGCCAAAGGCCTCACCATCGATCCAAATAACAAAAACAACAAAGATGCCAGTCGTTGGTTTAATGGCACTTTCTTTGATTACGATGCATGGTTTATAGTGGACTATGCTAGAAAAACCAAGAACGTTTATCAAGTTATGGCAAAGATTTGTAGTGGCGAAGAACGCAAAACCTGCGAAAACGTTAAGAATCAAATCGCCGATGTAATTAAATCTAAGTATATCTATAGATATGAAGTAAGTAAGTCCATGAATGGTGATGACATTGACGTATATTATATCTACGACGAACAGAGCAATTACATCGGAGAAATTTATTTGGGAATCCACAAACTAGATTGGGAAATAGGCTACCATCTGTGTGTCGCATACAAGGACGATGTTAATTACAAGAAAAACAAAGAACAAAAAAATAAAGATATTTAACCCCCTTCCTCCCCTTGAAGTCCAACAATCCATTGTAAACCTCTACAACTGCGCCAACGAGGCAAAGAAAATAGCCGCGGAAGCCGACCGCATGAGCCGCGAAGTCTGCCCCGCATTAATCCAACATGTAATAAAAAAAATATCATGAAATCTGATTTACAGAAAATATTTAGAGAGTGGAAGACCGAAGCAACGAATGAAGCTGCAGAGCTCTTCTGTTATTCCGATGACGTTGACACCCTTCTTAAGGGCGACGCATGCTATGTAATTGGAAGAAAAGGTTCAGGGAAAACAGCTATAGCCGAGCATATAGCTTCAATTTCTGAACCCCAAGTGTTTACCGAAAGACAATCTTTTGATGATTTCCCATTCGAGCTATTATACCAATGCACAGAGGCCGAAGAAAAATTAAGAAATCGGTTTGATGCTATCTGGGTTCAGTTGATTTATATGGTGATATGTCGTATGCTAACAAAAAATGCGTCAGTTGATGAATCCATAAAGAAAAGACTGAACCAGCAATTTCCTAACTATATGGCAGGTAAATTCCAAGGTGAATCAAAAGAAATCGACAAGATTAGTGCTGGAATCAAAGTTGCATTTAAGGGACTTGAATTGGGGGTTGATGGAAGCTATCAACGTGAGGCGGTTGCACCTGATTGTTGGAAAGATGACGTAACCGTTCTTGAAAATATAATTAAGGATTATGCTGGCGATTGCACATATTACATAATTTTTGATAGGTTAGATGATTATTATACCAAAGATGTTGATAAGGAAAATTTAGAGCAATATTACATACCACTAGTGAGAGGCCTTTTCAGGGCTGTGCAAAAAATCAGAAACACGAGCCTTAAGAACTATCGCATTTATCCTATTGTATTCTTGCGAGAAGACATATACGTTAGAATTAAGGATAATGACAAAAATAAATGGGATGATATTATGGTCAGACTTAATTGGACAGAAGCGAAATTGAAGAGAATGATTACCCATAGACTATCCGTTAGCCTGAATCAAAAATTTGATAATTTTGAATCAGCCTGGAGTCAGATTGTTGCTAAGGATGCTCGTGTATACCCATTTGGTGGATTTCGGGATCCAAAAACAAGGAAAAGAAGAAGGCGTTACATCAATCTTGAAACATTCATAATGAAAAACTCCCTCATGAGACCTCGAGACATAATTAAATTCATAACAATATGCTGTAAAACAGCACATGAATGTGACCGTGACCAAATCACTAGAGAGGATGTTAGCCGATCGTTAGATGCTTATTCAAAATGGTTCAAAGAAGAGTTTGGAAATGAAGTTTTGGTCGAAATTCCTGAGATTGATTGGGTTTGGAAGATATTGTCAGATATCAGAAAGCAAGTGTTTTCCCGAGACGAATTTGTTGCTTCATTTGCTAAGTTTTCAGCTCAGATAGTAGATAAAAGCTCAATAGAATTATTAAATTATTTGTATAATTTTAGCATTGTTGGTAATCAGGACAGAGCAAATATGAATAAATTTATCCATCGGTATAATAGCGAGGTAGACTTTAATGAAAATCTTAGCATTGTCATCCACGTAGGACTATTAAAGAGCTTACAGATCAGTTAGCTCTATCCCTATCCTGTTACATTTGTTATTTCATCTTAAGGATTAATCCAATTTGCTCATGACTCACCATAAAGGTAAATATTTTGAATCGGACTTTGAAGAAGCTTTCATCGCTCTGCTTGAAGGGGAAGGCTGGGAGTATACCTTCGGTGACAACCTGCACCGCCAGTACGACCAAACTCTGATAGAAGACGATATGCGGGCTTATCTGAACAGACGCTACGCCAGCGCACTGCTTACGCCCACCGAGGTCGACGCCATTATTGCCAACCTCAGAAATATAGGCGAGACTACCTTGTATCGGACTCTCCGCTCGGCCTTCATGCTCTACCGCGACGGATTTCTGTTCCAACGCCATAATTCAAACGAGACAATCTGGATTGATTATCTTGATTTTACCAGCGAAGACCCCAAGGAGAACAACATCTTCCGTGCAGTAAACCAGTTCATAGTTTCTTACAATGCCGGCCAGAAGACCCGCCGGCCTGATGTGCTGCTGTTCATCAACGGCATCCCCGTGTGTATCGTGGAGCTGAAGAACCCCACGGACTACAATGCTACGATTGCCGACGCTCACGACCAAATACACATCCGCTATCAGCGGGATATTCCGCACTTGATGAAGTATTGCGCTTTGTCGTGCATCAGCGATGCGAGCAACAGCCGCCTGGGAACCACTTATACGCCCTATGTCCATTATTACGCATGGAAAAAGGTTGAGAACGAGGACGATACTGCGAAGATGGGTGTTCAGGGGCTGCAGACGCTTATCAAGGGCGCATATCGGCCCGACAGAATACTGGCACTGTTGCGCGACTTCACCTATTTCCCCGACCTGAAGGCCGGAAAGGAGGAGGAAATCGTATGCCGCTATCCGCAATTTTTTGCCACTCACAAACTTTTCGACAACATACTGCTTCATCTGCGTTCAAATGGGGGCGACGGCAAGGGAGGAACTTATTTCGGCGCCACCGGCTGCGGAAAGACTTACACGATGGTGTTCCTGGCTCGCCAGCTGGCTCTCAGAAGCAAGGAGCTGGGCTCGCCAACCATCGTTATTCTGGTGGACCGCGACGACTTGCAGAAGCAGTCGGTGAAACTGTTTGAGAACTCGACCGACTTCCTGAGCAACGGCATGGTGAGAAAGATTGAAGACCGCGACGATCTGCGGAGGGAACTTTCGCAACGAGAGTCGGGAGGTGTGTTTATCTGCACGATACAGAAGTTCTGCGGTGAAACAGGCCTGTTGAGCAACCGTTCTAACATTATCTGTTTCAGCGATGAGGCGCACAGGACGCAAACAGGGGTGGGGTCGAAACTGAAGATTGTGGACAAACTCCCAGAGAAGAAGAATGGGCAACCCGCCTCAAACGCCCTAGAAGAACAGCTGGGCGCATTCGTGACATACGGTTTTGCCAAATATCTGCGCGACGCTTTCCCCAATGCCACCTATGTTGGCTTTACAGGAACCCCGATAGACGAGACGGTGCATGTGTTCGGCGAGGTGGTTGACAAATATACGATGAACGAGGCGGTGAGGGATGGAATCACGGTAGGAATAACGTATGTTCCCCGCCATGCGAGAGTGACGCTTGACGCTAAGAAAACCGCCGAGATAGAAGAGTATTACAAGCAATGCTACGAGGAAGGCGCAAAGCCCGAGGATATCAAGAAGAGCAAGGAGGCAATGGCCTCGTTGGAGGTGATTATAGGCGACCCGGAACGCCTTAGACGCATTGCTGTGGATGTTGTAAGCCATTATGAGCAGACTTGCGCCGACCAGCCCGACTTGATACAGAAGGCTATGATAGTTTGCTCCAACCGCAATATCGCATACAACCTGTTCTGCATATTCAAGGATATCCGCCCGCAATGGTTTGTGAAGAAGAAGTGTGAGGATGAAAGCCGATTGAGCAAGTCCGAACTCGAAAAGCTGAAAGAGGTTCAATTTATCAATATCGTTGCCACAAGGGGCGCAAACGACCCTAAGGATATGTACGAGGCATTGGGCGAAGACTCATACAGGGATATGCTTGCCGAGCAGTTCAAGAATGAGAATTCGAACTTCCATATAGCTATCGTGGTGGATATGTGGGTGACGGGATTCGATGTGCCCTGCTTGTCGGTATTGTATAACGATAAGCCGTTGCAGAAGCATAATCTCATACAGACTATTTCGCGAGTGAACAGAAAGTTCCAAGTAACGGTTCACACCGATGATGGCGATGCGGTTGTAGAAAAGCAGAAAGGCATTATCGTTGACTATATTGGCATTCACGAGAAGATGGAACAGGCCTTGAAGCTATATGGCGGTGACGGTACGGCCACTTGCAAGGATGATTTGGAAGCGTCGAAAATCATCTTTGACAACGAACTTCAGATTTTGAAGGAGTTGATGCATGGATGCGACTTGTCGGATTATTTCGGCGATGTGCCATTGAAGCGACTGCTTGCGCTGCAGGCTGGAGCAGAATATGTTCTTTCTCAAATAAGGGTTGAAGGCCAGAAGGTGTCGTTTCAGACTTTATTCAAGCAGCATGTCAGGAGGCTGAGAGCCGCTTACAACATCTGTAATCCTGCCGGTGTGCTTTCTGACGATGATGTGGCATGGGCTCAGTGCTTTATGGCAATTCAATCGTTTGTGAACAAGGCTTTGCCCGGACAGCATGATGTGAACTCGATGAATAGGGCTGTTGAGGCGATGGTGCGTGAGGCTATAATGTGTACTGGTGTTGAGCAGATTTTGCAGTCGGACACCGAAGTGGAAATTTTTGAGGAGGATTTCGAGAAACATCTGGCAGAAATCAAAATGCCTAACACCAAATTCCAAATTCTAGTCAAGTTGCTCCAGAAGGCTATTAAGGAGTACTCTCAGACGAACAAGGTGGCAGCCAAACGCTTCGAAGATATGCTCAGAGAGATTGTCGAGCAGTACAATAATCGCGACAACGATATATTCGGCAACAAGGTGGCCGCCGTTGTTGTAGACCAAGTTCAGCAAGAGGTCGATAAAAAGGTGCAGTCTTTGACGGATAGAATCCTTGAACTTTTCAAGGATCTAAAGAAAGACAAAGAAAAGTTCAAAGAACTGGGCATTACTTTTGAAGAAAAAGCATTCTTTGATATTCTGGTAGCTGTTCGCGACGAACACAAGTTTGAATATTCAGACGAAAAGTGTGTTGCTTTGTCGAAGGAGATAAAAAAACTCATAGACAATACAGCCATCTATGCAGATTGGAACAACAATAATAATCTGAAAGCGGAACTCGCTGACAACATGATCGACCTGTTATATGACAATGGCTATCCTCCCGCTTGGAATGATGATGTGTACGATCGTGTTATGGATCAAGTGAACAATTTCAAAAAGTATAACTAGAAATAAAGATTGTTTGAAGAAAAAGCCCGCAGTCTTGCGGGCTTTTTGCAAAAATGTGAAATGTGAAATTACAATGCAAACGCATTTTCGGTGGGGGCGTCCATTGCGCTGGACTACGGAAATGTAAATTGTAAACCTGCAATACAAACGAATTTGCGATGTGACGGATCGGCAATCATGTACAATTTGCCGTAAAGGTTAGATTTTTTGATGCATCGGATTTTTAATCCGATGCATCTTATTATTAGGATTTTCAATCCGTTGACTTATCAATTCTTGTTGAATTGGGATGTTGCTGCAGATTGGAAATCTTTTGGGGAAACAGTGCCGGATTGGAAGTTCGGCACGGCGGCATTGTGTGTTGGCTCGCTGTAACTCCGCTGTGGCTCCGTTGATTCTACGGGGTAGGCTCGGTTGGGGGAGCGGATCCTCAGGGGGTGCACAAAGAAAGTGTGAAGACTCCAGGATATAGAATCTAGAATGGGTTTTTGCAACAGTGCGCGCGATTGTGTGTAATCAATGTGTTATGTGATTCTATATTCTAGATTTATGGTCAGACCGATGTGATAGGCTGTTGTTGGTGGATGGAATGCCGGTGCGTTACAATTTGAATAACAGTTGTTTAATGGTCTATCTGTCGCGAATGCTCAGTGCCGGATGGTTTGGCGCAGATGTAGAATCATGATTCTATATATAGAATGTATTCTATATCCGTTGGCTGAATTGATCTCCCGCAAAGGGGGGGGTGTAAATTGTAGAATGTAGAGTTCCGGGTGCGGGGCGAGTGGTTTTTAGATTGTAGATTGTAGAGTGTGGATTTTGAG
>JAZLLD010000075.1:0-8338 GCA_045597945.1 Bacteroidales bacterium | reverse complement strand
TGATCGCTAAGAGCTACGGCTACGTCTATGTGGCACAGGTGGCTATGGGCGCCAGCCAGGCCCAGTACTTCAAGGTCATCAAGGAGGCTGAGGCTTATCACGGTCCTTCGCTGATTATCTGCTACGCTCCCTGCATCAACCACGGTATCAAGATCGGTATGGGTCGCACCCAGAACGAGGAGAAGATGGCCGTTGAGTGCGGTTACTGGCACCTCTGGCACTTCAACCCCGCTGAGGAAGAAGCAGGTCAGAACGGTTTCCACCTCGACTCTAAGGAGCCCGACTTCAGCAAGTTCCGCGCCTTCATCATGGGCGAGGTACGTTACAACTCTCTCATGAAGACCTTCCCCGAGCAGGCCGAAGAGCTCTTCGTTGCTACCGAGAACTTCGCTAAGCAGCGCTACGAGGGTTACAAGAAACTCGCTGAATAATAACGCTTATTCGCAATACCTAAGCTGGGCAGCCCGAGAGGGCTACCCAGCTTCTAATTCTAACAAATATTTTTAATAATATGGACAATATTCATGACAAAGTAGTACGTGACATTGTATCTCAGTTAAATACTGAAACGTATGCAGTGTACATTAATCCAGGTCAGGAAAAGAACGCTGGTGTTGGAGATAATTATCCTGATGTTATTCTTACGAAGAAAAATGAAAGTATAGTAAGGTTTATCATGGAAGTTGAGACGGTCGACAGTATCTCAACAGATGAAGCTATTAGGCAATGGAAAAAATATACAGAAGAGATAAGTGCTACTTTCTATTTAGTAGTTCCCCTAGCATCTATTAAAAAGGCCAAAGAATTGTGTCAGCGAGAAGGTATAAATGCAAGATTCGTCACTTATTCAGTAAGTGAAAATGTAATAACTTATGATTTTCAGTAATATGGGAGTGATAACGATTGTTGCCTCTCTGATAGGAGGTGGATTTGCTGGAAGTTTATTAACCACTGGTGTTCAATCATGGCGTTCTAGATTGCAGAGAATGGAGTGCGATTATATTGAAGACGATGTATTATCTAAAATCCCCATTAATGCAAATAATGCTATTCAACAAAATTTGCATTGTAAGAAGTATATTATAATTAATACAACGAATAAGGACATTGCCGAATTCAAATTATTTTTTCAGTTTGACCCTTTATCAGAAATCACAGAATGTTATAGTAAATCCAAAGAAGGCTTTAATAGACAAAAAATACGTATTAATAAGACGAACAAAAATGAAGCAGAAGCTTTTGTGAAGAATTTCAACAGAGGCGATTCCATTGAATATGTCTTTAAAGTTGCAAATGTGTCAGAGAATAGATACTATGTCACAGAAGCAGATTGCGTTGGATTCAAAATAGTTTGTAAGGATAAACGTAAAGATTCGAATAGAAATAGATCTGAGAAATCCAGTCAAGTCTTGATAAATAAAAAAGGATAGTGACAAGTTCCGTTCATTGGGATGACTTGCGTTGATCAGTTGAGTTTGAAAAACAGGAGAGTGATGAATTCTACGACATAAAATAATAGCATCACAGACTTTTAACATGGAAATGTATGGCAGATGAAAGAAGTTTGATATCGATTTTGTGGAGCAGTAGGCTGAACACGAGCCTTCCGAAATGGCAGTACAAGAGTTTCTACAAACAAAAGGATTTGTTGATTGTAAAGTAGCACATTCGAACATTCCAGATAGAGGATAAAATGGGATATAACGGAAATAATAGAGGAAGAACCCACAATTGGAGTGGTGTTGGAAACAAACGAAACTATAACTGGGGGTTAAATCTAACAGCCCGAACAATGGCAGCACCATTTGCTATTTTATCGACATTGTCTAATATAGATACACCGTCAGCAATTCAGGTAGAACCTGTCGAGACATTTTCGCATAGGAGTGGCGTTCCATCTGAATTAATAGGAGCTATGGAGAACCCCAATGATGAACTCCATAAGGCATATAATAAGCTCTTATTAATAAAGCAAGACATCAGTAATATTAAATGGAACATATTTCTTCTTGAAATAGACATTATTCACAGACGTAGGAATAAAAGGAAGAAGCAAATATTAAAATATATTATTGAACGAAGGGAAAGGTTACTAAGTCCGATTGAACTATCTAAATACAATGTGGGTTCTCCCATAAAACCAAAGTCTATAGTTGGACGTATCGCAATTCATGATGTTTCTCAATGTAACAGTGGCAAATTCTCCTTAGGTTGTTTGTGCAAGAAAAATGACAAGAAAAAACATGAGGAAATAAACCACGAAACGACGCTATCTATCAGTACAAGAAGTTGGCAAATGTTGTTCTATAATAAAGCTATATTTGTTCAGGATAAGAAAGGTTTTGTAGTAGTCCCATACGAAAAAATAAAAATATTTCATGACAACATTTACAATGAAGGTCTAAGTAGAACATATGGTTACAACGTTGTTAGAACTAGTTGGTATCACTCTAGAATAGATGGAGGCCCCGATAGACGATTTAAAGAGAATTTTCAAATATATACGATTCATCGCCATCAAGCAACACTTCATATTGAAGGATTCCCCAAGCCGATATATCTATTATTTGAAACCCACAATGATTATGATGTAATCGCAAATGTTATAAAAAAATGTTGCAGTCAAAAATATCAAAAAGAATAGGGAATACAGGAGATATTTACGACTTTAAATTATATCATCAAGGACTTTTAACATGGAAATATATGGCAGATAAAAGAGATTTGATATCGGTTTTGCGGGAGCAGAAGGAGGCTGGCTTCAAAGGCGGCATATATCATCGCACGCAGGTTGATTTTGCTTATAATACTAATCATATTGAGGGCAGTCGGCTGACGCATGAGCAGACGCGTTATATCTTTGAAACGAATACCCTCGGAATTACTAGCGAGGCCACCAATGTGGACGACATTGTCGAAACGGTCAATCATTTCCAGTGCCTTGATTTTATCTTGGACCACGTTACGGAGCCTTTGTCGGAGCAGTTCGTCAAGGAACTGCATAAGATACTGAAGACTGGAACTTCGGATAGCCGCAAGGCGTGGTTTCGTGTGGGAGAATATAAGTCGCTGCCTAACGAAGTTGGCGGTGCTGCTACCTGTCAGCCCGAAGAGGTTGCATCTCAGATGGCAGTGTTGATTAACAGTTATACGGCAAAAGAGGATAAGACTTTCGACGATATCCTCGACTTCCATCATCGATTTGAGGCCATTCATCCCTTTCAGGATGGTAATGGTCGCGTGGGACGGCTCATCATGTTCAAAGAGTGCTTGGCCAGCGGTATCGTCCCATTTGTCATCACAGATGACCTCAAGTATTATTACTACCGCGGCCTCCACGAGTGGCCCGCCATCCCCGGTTATTTGCGGGACACATGCCTCACGGCACAGGACAGATACAAGCAGGTGCTTGACTATTTCCGTGTGGAATATTGAAAGATAAGGTAACGACCGACAATAAACGGCTTGCGGAACTTGCAGTTTTATTCAATAATTATCACAACAATAATAATATAAAGATAGGAATGATGGGGTATATAAAAGAATTTGTTGACTTACTGAATAGTCCGGCATGGAAAACCGACAAGCATTTTGTTGGATACGGAAACCCAAATTCAACCATTCTCATTGTCGGAAAGGAATGTGCCATTAAAAGCGATAGTGAACAATACAAAGAGGAATACGCTAAAAACTTTGAGAAGTGGTGTCAAAATGCAGACACAGGAATAAAGAATTGGATAGACAATCCAGTTCTTGATTGGGGAATATTTCATCCAAGAGCACCTTACAAAGGGCAAAGATTCGTTGTAGAGAAAAGAAATAAAGAAGGTGAAATCATATCTGGCAAAGGAGGAACTTCGTCAACATGGTATAACTACCAGAAGCTGATCAACCTTATACGAGAGCAAGGCAAGCTTTCGTCGCAACCCAATACTAATACGATAGATTTCTATGAGGACTGCTTCATTACAGAATTGAATGAGTCATGTCGGGTCAATAATAATGGTTTGAATCCAAGTGAAAAGAAAGCAACTGAAGACAACATCCGAGACCGATTTGACATCATGAGAGCCACAAAACCATTCTGGTCACATTTCAAGACAGTAATACTTGCGTGTGGGCCTTATGCCGATGCATTACGAACAGACAAGCAACTGTCTTATGACATATTCGGTGATGCAAATATCATATCGATGGCAGAAGGGCGAAAGGTACCTCAACTTTCATTTGCCATTAGTAACCAATTGTTAAAATCAATTGCTGATCAAGTATAAAAATCACACAAACTATTCTAATAACTAGATTGTGTAAATCATTTATAGTTTCCGTCTTCTCGATTTATAGAGCTTAAATTTATTTCTTGGTGCATCGGAAAACAAATCCGATGCACCTTGCTATAAGAATTTGTAATCCGTTGATTTATTATTCTGTTCTTGTGAATGTTTTGAAATGCTCTGAAGGTGGATTTGATGTAATATCTGTATTAATGGTGGTTCTCACGAGACTGGTCCACAAAACCGCTTTTGGACACATCACGACGCTACTGGAAGGAGGCTGGTTATACATACCCGACAATTGAGCGGAGCAGTCTCCGACCTGTTTCTCGAGGAAATGGGACGAGTTATCAGAACGCACCTTGACTCAACTAAATGATAGTTCCCCGAGCAGGCCGAAGAACTCTTCGTTGCTACCGAGAACTTCGCTAAGCAGCGCTACGAGGGTTACAAGAAACTCGCTGAATAATAACGCTTGAATACCCTGTCGGTCGAATGCCGACATTAAATAAATGAAAAGTGGAGGATGCCGCAAGGCGCCTCCACTTTATTATTATCAATGATGATAGGTGCTATTTGTGGGCCGGATAAGCTTTATGATTGGGATGAATGAGAGGCCAAGGATGACTGGAAAAAGGATGGTAAATAGGCTGCGTCTGAGTGGTGTAATCGGGCTGGGTGCTGCGATAGAGTGTGGTGTGGCGGGACGGATAGTAGAGGCGTTTTCTGTGTTTTGGGAATGGGATTCGGAGGTGTGATGGTTTTGGAGGGCGGCGAGGTCGCGATGGGTGGCGGACTGGCGGTCGCGGAGGGTGGTGATGCGGGTGGTGTCGCCGTGGCTGTTGGTCTGGATGGTGATGGTGGTAGTCTCTCTGACGGTGTCGTGGAAGGTGAGGTGGATGGTTTGACGGAGGGTGTCGGAGACATCGTGGCTATTGTTCTGACTGGTGATGGTTTTGCTGCTTCTGCAGCTCGTGGTACACAGGGCAAGTGTCGCTATGAGGGCAGTCGTTAATTTTCTGTATTGCATTTCTTAGATTTGTTACTTCGTTGCGGAGATCCCTGACTTCGTGTCGCAGGGGGTCGGCGATGTTCGCTTTGAACTCTTCGACATACATCTTGGAGAGGTTCATGTCTTTCTGTCGATTGTCGGCTTTGAGGCTCTCGACTTCCTGCCGGTGGCGACGGCGGTCGAAAAGCCAGCCGCCACCAGCGACAAGGGTGATGAGGGATAGTAGTATGTTCCAGAGGCTGTTCATACCCCGTTCTCCTTTCTCCACTGCCGGACATCGAAACAGGGACAGGCCTTGTTGGCATATTCGTTATGGCCGTGGATGGAGGTGATGGGGAACTCCTCCATCAGGTCTCTTACGAGTTGGAGGAGGGCGGCACGTTGGTTGGGTGTGCGGGTGTCGGCGGGATGCCCTGAGGAGTCGAGTCCACCGACATAGGCGATGCCGATGCTATGGGCATTGCGGCCTGTGGTGTGGGCACCAGGAAGTTCGACGAGACGGCCTGTGTGGATGGATCCGTCGGGATAGATGACATAGTGGTAGCCGATGTCGGACCAGCCGAGGGAACGATGGTAGCGGCGGATGGTTTCTATGGTGCAGGGCTGCCCTAGACGGGTGGCAGTGCAATGGATGATGATCTCGGTGATTGTACGCATAATTGTGTTAGGATTGGGAGATGATAGAAGAGGGTACGGCAAGTTGTGCCGCACCCTCATGGATTCAGCTTAAGACTAAGCTACAGAGAGGTAAACCATATTGACGGCATCGCCCTTGGCGTAGAGGGAGGTATTTTTGAAGGCCACCTTGCCGTCGGTGACGGTGTAGTCGTCGGGCGACTGCATGAGTCCGTTGACGAAGACGACGACTGAGAGGGTGTCGAGAGGGGCTTTGGAGAGCGTGAGGTCGGAGGAGAAGTCCGTGGAGTCGATGACCAGATGCGGGGTGGCTGGGAAGGCGATGGCTTTCTCGGTGGCCACGACCTTGCCTCCGCTGAGTGCGATACTGACGACGGCCTTGGTGGTGGTGCCAGTGCCGGCGGTGTTGGTAGTGGTCACGCCTGTGACAGGGAGGGCGGCTTTGGTGACTTTCAGAGCCGTGCCGTCTTTGGCGAGGGCGGAGATATACTTGCCGCTCTCGGCAGTGCCACCGGAGACGGAGGAGATGGTGGCGGCGGCGGCAGATACTGCGCTGTCAATCTTGGCATTGACTGATGCGGCGGTGGCCAGTTGTTCGGTAAGAACCGACCAGTCGTCGGAAGCGGCGGGGGTTACGATACCATCGATTTGTTTAATCTTGAGTTTTTGCATGATTTTGAGTTTTTGGGGGTTAATAATTACTACCAATGCGATATTTTATTATCAACATGAATGTTCACGAATTGTCCATGAATTTTATCATGAATTATTTAAGGTGAGTTCTATAAATTCCACATTAGAAAGTGTTGAAATCAATTATCATTTTTCTGTGATTTCGATGCCCCTTTCGGCATCTTTTCTTCGAGACCTCGATTCGCTCGGTAGCGCAAGTACACTTGCTCAACACTCGCTTTTTTCGAGGTTCACCTTCTCAGTCGGTTACAATGCACCGCATTTATTCTCCGCTTCGCTATCGAAAGTCCACTGGACTTTCTTCACCTTCGGCGGTGAAACCTGCTCGAAATGTTCAACGAAATCGCTAGAAAGCAATTTATAGAACTCACCTTAATTAGCTATTGATTTTGAGTAAAATAAAAATACTGAATCAATTAGTGGCTAATTTGTGATGTTTTTTGTTCCGTGAAACGATAAATCAAATCGTTATGAGTTTTTCGAATATATTCCATTAGCTATCAACGTATATATCCTATCATGTGTGATTGTCGCATCAGTAACAGTTAATAATTAAATTTTTACGAAAGAGAGACTACAGGATTATCGGAACAGCTTTGAGGACTATGGCATCGCCTGGAGCAATGCCAGGCATGACGAATCCTTTGGAGACAATGCCATCGGTAATTTCGTGATAGTCGATACCCAGTATGTTGCGCAAGCCGTTGACATAGACTTCCGATGTGTCGGCGTAGAAAGTCAGGCTGGCCAGGAAGGTGTCCGAGGGGAAGTCGATGTGGTCGGGCGGGATAACGGTGGTGGCGAGGTCGGAGAGCCTCACTTGTGCGGCACTGCCCTGAGGGGTGAATCCCAGCGTAAGGAGTTCGAGTGCGGACTTGCGCTCTGCTACGGATAATGATGTAATCTCTATATCTTCCACGTTGTTGATTATTAAAATGTAACTACTGATTTTGGGGGAGTGTCATTCGGTGGCTGCAAAGGGTGATGCTGCGGCCAGCGAGGATCAGATGACCATTCCCGGTGGGTGCTCATGGAGTGACGACTTCGGGCTGGAGGTACACGGTTGCGGTATTGATGCCACCGTAGCTGTTGGCAGAAGCCGTGAAGGCGGCATGACCCTGATAAGAGGCGAGGGCGGAGTTCTCGACGTAGAAATACTGGGTGCTGACTTTGAGCGAGCCTTCGGCAGTCTCGCGGCTGTGGACCCACACGGCAGCGCCATTGGTGATGGGCATCGAGGTTGCGACGCAGTCGTCGGTCATGGAGAATCCGATACTGTCCACTACATCCCACAGCTTGGTGTCGTCGGCCAAGGAGAGGACGACCTTGAAGCCCTTGATATGGGCGCGGGGTATGCGGGTGACGGCATCGATGGTCTGGGCACCGAGAAAGAAGGTGAGCTGGTCGCCCTCGTCGAAGGTGTCGTTGTTGGCGATGACGGCCTGAGAGAACTCGGCTACGCTTGTGTTGGCATCGATGGTGAGTCCGCCGAGATGGATGCTGCTAACCAGGATGTCGGCGGTGTTTTTGACCATGCCGATGCTGGGGAGGGAGCCACGTGTGATCTGGTAGGGGGCGAGGATGGCACCACCGTTGAGGCGGATGGTCTTGGTGATATAGACCTTGACCACATCGAGGTTGGCCTGGATGAAGGCGTTGAAGACGGACATCTGGGGCGGGAGGTCTTCGTAGCCGCGGCGGAGCATGGAGTCGAACTGTTTGT
>JAZLLD010000074.1:0-3520 GCA_045597945.1 Bacteroidales bacterium | reverse complement strand
CACCAACAAGCTCATTAGACAATTCATCCCAAAAAACACTGATTTCTCCTCTCTGTCTGACGATTACATCCTCTTTGTCCAGTCTGAACTCAACCTTCGTCCGAGAAAACTTTTGAACTATTCTTCCCCAAAACAAAAATTATAGGTATCTTTGCACAACGGTGTTGCACTTCGAGATTGAATCTAAGGGTTGACAAAAATTTCTGATGCGGGCAATAAAAAATGTGGGCTTGCGTTATCTTATTTCTAATATCTATATTATATGGCCAAGAACGCAGACAATGAGTCACCCCTGATGCGGCAGCATGCCGAGATGAAGCGCAAGTTCCCGGACGCAATGTTGCTTTTCCGTGTGGGCGACTTCTACGAGACTTTCGGTGAGGATGCCCGCAAGGCATCCAACATCCTGGGTATCACCCTCACGCGCAAAGCTAGCGGTGGTGGCAGCTATACCGATTTGGCCGGTATACCGCACCATGCTGTCGACCAGTATTTGCCTCGCCTGGTGAAGGCCGGCCTGCGTGTGGCCATCTGCGAACAGTTGGAAGACCCCAAGACCGTGAAGGGCTTGGTGAAGCGCGGCATCACCGAGTTGGTGACTCCCGGCGTTTCGTACAACGATATGGTGCTGGATGTGAAGGAGAACAACTTCCTCTGCGGCTTACATCTGACTGAAAAAATCCACGGCATCTCGTTCCTGGATGTTTCGACCGGTGAATTCTATCTGGCACAGGGCGACTTGGCCTATATCGACAAGTTGATGCAGAATTTCCGCCCATCGGAGGTGATTCTTCAGCGCAAGAAGCTGCATTGGTTCCTGGATCATTTTGCCGAGAAATACTATACCAACACGTTTGACGACTGGGTGTTCAAGATTGATTTCGCCAACGAGTTGCTGATGAAGCAGTTCGACACTACCTCGCTGAAGGGCTTTGGCGTGGAGGAATTGGAAGAAGGTATCATTGCGGCTGGCGCTACGCTGTATTATCTGCAGGCCACGCAGCACGACCGTACCCAGCATATTTGCACCATCAATCGTATTGAGGAAGACCGTTATGTGTGGCTGGATAAGTTCACTGTCAGGAACTTGGAGCTGGTTCATTCTCCCAATGAGAATGCGCGGACGCTGCTGGATGTGTTGGACCAGACGGCTACGCCCATGGGCTCGCGACTGTTGAGGCGTTGGATTGTGATGCCGCTGAAGGACCGCGTGGCTATCGAGGATCGCCTGCATGTGGTGGACTTACTGGTGCGCAATCGCGATCTGGCAGTGCAGCTGATGCCTCAGGTGAAGGCTATTGGCGACTTGGAGAGGTTGATTTCCAAGGTGTCGGTAGGCCGAATCAATCCGCGAGAATTGTTGCAGCTGAAGCGCTCGCTGGCTGCCGTGGCTCAGATCAAGCACCTCTGCGGCTTGCAGGACGACGACGCGTTCCGCCGCATGGCTGAGCAAATCAACTCTTGCCAAAGCATTTACGAGCGCATTGACCGTGAAATACAAGAGGATCCGCCAGTGAGGATTGACAAGGGCGGTGTGATTGCCGAAGGCGTGAGTGCAGAACTGGATGAACTGCGGTCGATGGCCGGGTCGGGTAAGGACTATCTGATGGAGCTGCAGCGGCAGGAGAGTGAGCGCACGGGAATCCCATCGCTGAAAGTGGGTTTCAATAATATCTTTGGATATTATTTGGAAGTGACTAACACCCATAAGGATAAGGTACCGCCTGAGTGGGTCCGCAAGCAGACGCTGACTAACGCCGAGCGTTATATAACGCCGGATTTGAAGAAATACGAGGAGAAGATCTTGGGCGCTGAAGAGCGTATCTTGGTGCTTGAGGCTCAGCTGTATGAGCAGCTGCTCTCGGCATTGCTGGCCTATTTGGAACCTATCCAATACGACGCCCAGCTGGTGGCGCGGCTTGACTGTCTGCTCTGTTTTGCCGAGGTGTCGCTGGCTAACAACTATTGCCGGCCGGAACTATCGGATGGCGATACGATTGATATCAAGGATGGCCGTCACCCGGTGATTGAAACTCAGTTGCCGTTGGGAGAGCAATATATATGTAATAATGTATATTTAGACCACGAGACCCAGCAGATCATCATCATCACTGGCCCCAATATGTCGGGTAAGTCGGCGCTGCTGAGGCAGACGGCACTGATTGTGCTGATGGCGCAGATTGGCTGCTACTGTTCGGCTAGCGAGGCCAAGATAGGTTTGGTGGACAAGATTTTTACCCGTGTGGGTGCTTCCGACAATATCTCTTCTGGCGAGTCGACTTTCATGGTGGAGATGAACGAGACGGCAAGCATTTTGAACAATATCTCGGACCGAAGCCTGGTGCTGCTTGACGAAATCGGTCGCGGAACATCGACATACGACGGTATTTCTATCGCCTGGGCTATCACCGAATATTTGCACAACCACAAGAAGGCACGCCCCAAGGTGATGTTCGCCACCCACTATCACGAGCTGATTGACATGGCCGACCAGTATGAGCGCATCCAGAACTACCATATCTCGGTGCGAGAAGTAGGTAACAAGGTGATTTTCTTGAGGAAACTGGAGATGGGTGGCAGTGAGCACAGCTTCGGTATACATGTGGCCAGAATGGCGGGAATGCCTGCGCAAGTGCTTAAGCGTGCGACAAATATGCTCGAATTGCTGGAGTCGAAGAGCGAAAAGGTGAACGAAAATACCCCAAAAAATGAAAAAACGGCGAAAAAAACAGCAAAAAACACCCCTGATTCGGGTTATCAGCTCAGTTTTATTCAGCTTGACGACCCCACTTTGTTGGAGATTAGAGATAAGTTGCTAGATATTGATATTGATTCACTTACGCCTATAGAGGCTTTGCTAAAATTGAACGAGATAAAAAATATTGTGAAAAAAAAGTGAGATTTTTTTTGGTAATTCAAAAAAAGTTCGTACTTTTGCATCCGCTTTCAAGGAAGAAACAAGCAATCCAAACGAAAGCAGAGAGTCACTTGAAATAGTGGATTTGATGCGGAAATAGCTCAGTTGGTAGAGCACGACCTTGCCAAGGTCGGGGTCGCGAGTTCGAGTCTCGTTTTCCGCTCAAAGATTAAATCAATCGTTGCGGAAATAGCTCAGTTGGTAGAGCACGACCTTGCCAAGGTCGGGGTCGCGAGTTCGAGTCTCGTTTTCCGCTCAAAGGTCTCCAAACCTACGCCGGAAGTCCGGTTAACTGGAATGCTCTGGTGGTGGAATGGTAGACACGAGGGACTTAAAATCCCTTGCCCGCAAGGGCGTGTGGGTTCAAGTCCCACCCGGAGTACTAAAAGAGAGTAATTTGAAATAACAAATACCATCAGCCAAAAGCACGAAGTATTCAGGTACTCGTCGCTCGAAGCACAAATGTCTTGGTAGCTCAGTTGGTAGAGCAATTGACTCTTAATCAATGGGTCCAGGGTTCGAGTCCCTGCCAGGACACTACTGCGGGGTGTAGCGCAGTTGGCTAGCGCGCCACGTTCGGGACGTGGAGGCCGGAAGTTCGAG
>JAZLLD010000073.1:0-11753 GCA_045597945.1 Bacteroidales bacterium | reverse complement strand
GGGGAACATCTGAAAACGCGGTCAGAATCCAAACCTATATAGCCATCTCCACCTATTGTCTGATTGCCATTGCTGAGCACGACATGCAGCTTAACCGAAGTATGTATGATGTGCTCCGGGTTCTAAGGGGATCTCTTCTTGTCAAATCGCCTAGTCGAGAACTTTTCTCGGCCCCAGTTGCCGATATGGATAAGTGTTCTAGCAACAATGGCCAACTAGAACTTGATTTTTAGTAGACATTAGTGGAAATTAATCAGAAATTGCTAGTTGTTAATAATTTCTGGAACATTTCTGATAATTTCTTTCAGTCCTTCTAGCCAAGCTTGCTTGGTTAGAAAAACAAATTTTTGAGATTACCAGAAGAGTGTAGAATGAAAAAAGGCTGCCCGGAGGCAGCCTTTTGGTGTTATGTGAACAGATTAGACTATTTCACGATTAACTTCTTGACCATAGTTACGTTGTCGTTGGTGATGCTGACAAAGTAGGTGCCCTGCGACAGGTTGTCGACGGACATGGTCTTCTGGCAGTCGGCAGCGCACTCAAAGGTCTCGGAGGCCACGGTGCGGCCGCTCATGTCAACCACGTTGATGCGAACCACGCCGTTCATGCCGGCCACGCTGATGGTGGTGCTGCTGGTGGCGGGGTTGGGGTAGATGGCGAAATGGGTGTTGCCGGCTTGGTCGATACCCTGGGTCTGCTGCACTGCGAAGTTGGCTGTGAGGGTGATGTCCTGATCAACCAAGATGCTGCGGGATGCCTCGGTGGAACCGTCGCTCCAGTTGACGAACTGGTAGCCGTTGAAGGGGGTTGCCAGAATGGTGATGGTGGTGCCGTTGGGATAGGTGCCGGCGCCGCCGACAACGCCCATGGTGGGGTCGTTGACGTTGAGGGTGACGGTGAACATATCCTCGGGCATCTCGATGGTGGATGCGGAGACGTGGGTCCAGTTCTCGCTAACCCAGTCGATGCCACAAGATGCGCGGACATAGAAGTCGTAGCTGGTGCCGTCGGTCAGGTCGGTGATAGTACAGCTGTTTGTGTTGGCGTTCACTACGATGCCGGCGCCCTGGCTGAAGCCTGTCATGCCGTATTCGACGATATAGCTCTGGGCTGCGGGGTCGGCATCCCAGCTCAGGCTGACGGTGGTGAAGGTGACGTTGCCCACGGTGAGGCCTGTGACATTGGGGCAGGTGGGGGTGGTGAACTGGATGGTGTCGCTCCAGTCGCCTTCAAGCAGATCGATGCCGCAGATGGGGCGGACGGAGGCGTTGTAGGTGACGCCGGACAGCAGGCCGTTGACAATGGTGGGGTTGGCGCTGGTGGGCAGGGTCTGGTCGGAAATGCCGGTGCTCCAAACGTGGAGTTCCCAGTTGGTCTCATTGCCGCGGACGGTCCAGCTCAGGGTTGCCTGGTTGTGGGCTACGTTGCTGGCGGTGAGGTTGGTGGGGGTCACGCAAGGCAGGCTGTCGGTGGTGAAGGTGCCGTAGGTCCAGTCGGAATAGCCGAGGCTGTCGGCGTTGCAGTCCTGGCGGATGCGGAAGGTGTAGCTGGTGGCGGGAGCGAGGCCGGCGAAGGTGTAGGTGCGGCCGCTGACCACGGTCTCGGTGGGCCAGGAGGCGGTGCTGTTGGCCTTGACGGCTATCTCGTAGCTATTGCTGCCGCCAGCCCAGGTGACGGTGGCGTCGTGGTAGGTGGTGGCAACGGAGGTGACCGCGGGAGCTACGCACATCTGGCCGCCGCAGCTGATGAGCTGCATGACTACGCGCGAGCTGGCAACCTGCATGGAGCCGCTGAACGAAGAGGGGTTGGCGGCGTCGGGGTTGTTGGAGTCGGAGTAGTAGTAGGCGGTCTTGTTGCCGGAGCAGGTCTCGGTCTTGAAGAGGTAGGTGGAGCCGTTGTAGGCGTTGGAGTTGTCGTCCACGATAACCAGCAGGTTGTCGATACCATTATAATAGAAGTTGGTGTCGAAGCCGAATGTGTTCCAGCCCTGTACGCAGTTGAGGCTGCCGGTGTAGACCAATACGGCGGTGGAGTCGAGGGCCACCATGTCGCTGGCGGAACCGAAGGAGCTCAGGCGGGTGTGCTGCAGGTAGATGGAGCAGTTGGTCTTGGAGGTGGAGGGGGTGGCGTAGTTGTAGAAGTAGCTGATGGCGGAGAGCATCTGAGGAGTGCCAAGCTCGGCGCTGTCGACGATGGTCTCGCTGAGGGTGTATTTATAGTAGTTGTTGACGGGGAAGAAATAGGAGGTGCCGGTGCTGCTCTCGCTGCCGAGGGAGGTGATGGTGGCGTTGTCGCACATGGCGGTGGCGAAAGAGGCCATGATCCATTCGCTGGTGTCGCCTACGGAGCAGATTTTGCGTACATATACATCATATACGGTGCTGGAAGCGAGACCGGTGATGGTGAGGCTGTTGTTGTTGGTGGTGAGGCTGGTGCCGGTGCCGAGGGTGAAGCCCTGGGTACCGTACTCTACCTCATAGCTGAGCACGGAGGCATTGTCCCAAGTGAGGGCGAGGTAGGTGCTGCCCTGGGTGGCTGCGGGGTCGAGCTCGATGGATTCGAGGTGGTAGCAGGTGGGGATGTAGCCGAGGGTCACATCGTCCAGGTAGGCGTACCAGCTGCTGGCGGGACGGTTGGCGCGGATGGCCACGAGGTTGCCGGTGCCGGTGTAGTTGCTCAGGGGCACTTCGAAGAGCTGCCAGTCGGTGCCGTTGACATAGACGGTGTCGACTGCCACGAAGGAGGTGATGTCGGCAGGGTTGGTCATCACGCCCACGATGAACTCAGGATGGTAGGAGGTGCTGCTGGAGCGGCTCCAGAAGTTGAGCATGAGGGTGCTGGCATCGACGGTGGAGTCGACGGGAGGCAGCACGATGCACTGGTAGTCGCCGTAGGTGCCGGTGGTGGTAGCGTTGTACCAGTAGAGGCCGGCGGTGCCGCCAGGAGTGTGGTTGTAGGTAGAGGAGTTGCTGAGGTAGGGATAGCCGCCATAGGAGGTGCCGTTGTTGAGGTGCGACCAGCAGGGGATGAAGTCGGAACCGGTGGTGCTGCTGCCGGCGGGGTAGCCCTCAAAGGTCTCGGTGTAGGGCAGCGAGATGAAGCCGCAGGGAGTGCGGAAGGTGGTGGTGCTCCAGAGGCTGGTGTCGCCAGGGCCGCAGATGGCGCGGACGCGGAAGTTGTAGACGGTGTTGGCGGTCAGGCCGGTGAGGCTGCAGGTGGTGTCGTAGCAGATGACGGAGGGGTTGGAGCCGAGCTGGTATTCCCATTCGGCGGCCATGCCGGCCTCGTGCCAGCTGACATCGGCAGCGGTCTGGGTGAGGTTGTAGGCAGAGAGGTTGGTGGGTTTGTCGCAGGAGAGGGCAATGAACTGAACATTGTCGATGGCTGCGGCAGGTGCGGTACCGCCAGAGGCGTCGCAGCGCCAAGCGAAGACAAGGTGGTAGACACCGGCGGTGGTGATGTTGAGGTCGGAAGAGCGAGTCTGCCAGTTGCTCTGGAGGTTCAGTTTGGAACCGCCGTCAAGGGCAATCCAGCCAGCGGGGAGGGCAGAGGTGCTCATGCCGGAGGGCATGGCGGTGCCGGGAACGAGGTCGATGCTCACGGGCACCAGGGCGGCACGGATGAAGTCGTAGTTGCTCTCGCCGTTGCACTGCCAGTCGAAGCTGTAGGCGTAGTTGCCGGCGGTGGGAATCATCACGTCGCAGTAGGCGTAGACCATGGTGCTGCTGTTGTTGGTGTAGTTCAGCGTGGTGCCGTCGTTGGAGACGAAGAGGCTGTTGGCACCGCCGTTGTTGGCTGCGGAACCGATGTACCATTTGTTGGTGAGGGTGCCGTTGGCCAGGAGCCAGATGCGGTTCTGCACGGTGTCTTCAAAGCCGCAGCTCAAGGGCAGATTCACATAGACGTTGGCTGTGCGAAGGGTGGCCATGGCAGCGGTTACGATATCGCCGTCGCAGGTGGGAGTGACATAGATGTCGTACTCGGTATTGGGAGTCAATCCGTTGATAACGAAAGGCATGGAATAGACAACGGTGGAAGTGCCGGAGCCTGCGGTGAAGCCGTGCACGCCGTACTCAACAGTCCAGGAGGAGGCAGCGCCGTTCTCGGTCCAGGCAATGGACAGCATGTTGCTGTCGAGCCCTTCGACATGGATGTTGGTCACGGGAGGGCAGTCGGGAGCCTGCTCCAGCTTGATATCGTCCATGTAGACATACCAAGAAGAAGAGGGGCGGAGTGCCATGATGCCTACATACTGGCCGTAGCCGTCGAAGCTGGTGAGGTAGGAGGTGTGCTCGCCCCAGTCGGTGGTGCCGCCCATGATGATGGTGTCAACAGCCTGGAAGGAGTTGATATCGGTGGGGTCGGTCATCACGCCCACATAGAAGGTGGGGTTGTAGGAAGTCGAGGAGGGTTTTGCCCAGAAGCTGAGCTGGAGGGTGTTGATGGCGTAGTAGTCGGTGTCGACAGGAGGCAGCACGATGCACTGGTAGTCGCCGTAGGTAGTGTAGGTGGTGGCGTTGTACCAGTAGAGTCCCTTGTTGCCGCCGGGGGTGTGGTTGTAGGAAGAGGAGGAAGAAATGTAGGGATAGCCGAAATAGGAAGTGCCGTTGTTCAGGCGGTACCAGCAGTTGGCAAAGTTGGTGTTGGTGCTGCCGCCAGTGCTCTCGCTCTCAAAGTCTTGGATGTAGGGGAGCACGGTCATGGGAGCGCAAGAGGTGCGGAAGGAGAAAGGCACGGTCTCGCTGGTGTCGCCGGCAGGGCAGATATTGTAGATATAGCCGTTGTAGACGGTGTTGGGCGCAAGGCCGGTGACGGTGTAGGTGGTGTCGTAGGAGAGGTAGTGGGTGCCGTCGAGGAACACGCCGTAGGCCATGGAGCTGCTGGCGGGATTCCATTCGAGGGTCACGCCGTAGGCCGAGGGAATGGCCCTGGGGTTGCTGGGCATGGATATGCAGGAGGGAGCCACGGCAATGGTCAGGTCGTCAATCATCACGGTGTAGCTGCCCGACTTCTGTGCGCGGAAGGCAATGCGGGTGCCCCAGCCATAGTATTCGTTGAAGAAAACGCGGTAGCGGTGGTAGGACGAAGCGCCCCAGCCGCTGGCGGTGGTCAGGTCGATGGTGTCCACGGGCACGAAGACGCTGTCCTCCATCACGCCGATTTCAAAGGTGGTGGGCTTGGAGCTGCTGGTGGTGGCAGCGTAGAAGTCCAGCATCAAAGACGAGAGATTGTCGAACTCGCAGGTGGCCGAAATCTCGGTCTGTCCGGAGCTGCTCTCAAGCTCAAAGTACATAGAGCCAGTGCGGGCATTGGGAGAATGCTGGTAGGCGCAGGGGAATGTTGCTGCCGAACTGGAGCCGGTGGCAAAGTTCATCCAGCCCGAGGGAAGCGAGCTGTGCGCAACATTCTCAAAACTTGTAGTGTAGGGCACAGGCTCGTAGGTCTGGGCCAACACGCTCAGGGGCAGAAAGAATATAGCCCCTAGGAACAATTTGCGTAATTGTTTCTTCATTTTGTGATGTTTTTGTTAATAGTTATTTTATTGTAATATATTGTAATTTCGTAACTTGCGTTAATTCCTCTGTGCGAAAGGAAAATGCAAATATACGTTTTTTTCCCTTTATGGGGCTGTTTTCCGTGTTTTTTTGCATCTTGTTTTTGTCTAAAAGTTGCATTTTTCCGCCCTAAACCCGTTCCTTATCCTATATTTATACCTTATTTATACTATATTTATCCTATACGTAATAGAATAAATAAGGTATAACTATAGAATAAATAAGGTAAAACGAGCGGAGGAACGGCGAGGCCGAGGGCTTGCCAAGGGCGAAAAACTGGGTGGGGAAGGGTGAAGAAAAAAGGCGGCAGCCGTGCTGGCCGCCGCCCTGATAGTGCTATAGTTGAGTGAAACCTATTGGACTAACGGTCGTTCTCGGTATAGTTGAGGGTGAGGGTGGTGATGCCGGCACGCTCGATGTGGATAGTGGCACCTTCTGCCATGGTCTTCTCTAATACGACATTGTAGTGGTTGGTGACGGAATCCCATCCGATTACGCGAAATCGCAGGTTGCTCCAATCGCCGGGACAAACAGGAACATAGTAAAAATCGCGTCCGCGGTAAGCGGAAGGAGTGGACCAATTAGTAGTCAGGGAGATGTTTGCCAGGGAGATATTGTCGTTGTCATCCCAGTAGACGTCGCATCCGTCAATGCAGGTGGGAAGCAAAGAACCCTCGGCAGCGGCTACAAAGATTTGGTTCACAACGAAGCCTTCGGGCAGATTGAGAAAAATCTTGAGAATGCCGAAGAGGTGCTTGAACTTGAGTTCGCCATAGTTGTCGGCACGGGCAATCATAGGCATGACGTTCTCGGCAGATGGGAAAAAAAGGGATGGTTGAGGTCGGCATTTTCCAGCATGGAAAGAACCGTCTTCATTAATGTAACTGCTAGCGTTGTTAATAATGCGGGAAATGGCATAGAATGGACCCTGCTGGTTAGCGGGGAAAGGATCAGTAGATTCGAGGACTGCGGTTTTGAGATCGGTAGAGATGGTTGAGGGTCGATAGGTTTTGACTTGACTCTGCCCATCGCTGTTGACGAAACCAGGTGCATACACCCCAATATCACTATAAGAACCAGAGCTTTCCCAATACATCTCTAGGTCACTGTTACTGGTTACCTTGTCGTTGCCAGCTTGCTCAAAGGAGGCGATGAACTTCTGGTTGGCGATGTAGGACTCTTCCTTTTGGCAGGAAGTAAAACTGAGTGCTGCCATGGCAAGGGCAGCACAAAGGATACTGATTTTTTTCATCTTGCAAATGGTTTTAGTGGTTAGAAAATGTCGTCGCCGTAGCTGTACTCGGTGTTGTGGAATTCTTCCAGCTGGGGAGTGGAAGTTGCGGGGTCGCGGTGGCTCAGTGCGTAGCCGTTTTCCACCTGGCAGATTACCAGTCTAACTTCAGGAGCTTGATAATTTTTTTTCATAATCAGATATATTTTTATGATTAGTACTTTTTATTTCAATCTACTAGGCTGGGAGGTCTTCTCCCATTCTTCGCAAAAATGATTTTGCAAATATACAATTTATTTCTGAATTATCATTTTTTTTTGAGGATGGATATTTCCGCCTACGCTATTCGCTGAAAAAAAATATTTGTATTACAGAAAATATTTGTATCTTTGCATCTTGCATGCTGGGTAGCCTTGTGCCTGTCAACGGGGTATTGCTCAGTGCGTTAGTTATGTTTAACCCGGTCGGGCAGGAGACCATAAAAACAAAAAATCTTACACATGGATTATAAAAATGTGCAACCTTTAGCAGATTTCGACTGGTCTGCTATCGACAAAAAAGAAGAAGTCAACAATGCAGATGCTCAGAAAATGATTGAGCAGTACGAGCAGACTTTCAAATCTTTCACCGAGCAGGAAGTTATTGAAGGTACCATCGTTAGCATCAGCGACCGCGAGGCTGTTGTGAACATTGGCTACAAGAGCGATGGCGTTATCCCCGCTTCCGAACTCCGCTACAACGCAGAGCTGAAGGCTGGTGACAAGATCGAGGTTTTTGTTGAGAGCCAGGAAGACTCCAACGGTCAGCTCCTCCTTTCCCACAAGAAAGCCCGCATTCTCAAATCTTGGGAGCGCGTTAACGAAGCTTACGAAAATCAGGAAATCATCACCGGTTATGTCAAGAGCCGCACCAAAGGTGGTCTTATCGTTACCGTTTTTGAGAACATCGAGGCTTTCCTCCCCGGTTCTCAGATCGATGTCAAGCCCATCCGCGACTACGACGTATTCGTTGACAAGACCATGGAATTCAAGGTCGTAAAGATCAACCACGAATATAAGAACGTTGTTGTTTCTCACAAAGCTCTTATCGAAGACGAAATCGAGGCTCAGAAGGCCGAGATTATCAGCCACCTCGAGAAGGGTCAGGTGCTCGAAGGCACTGTCAAGAACATCACTCCTTATGGTGTGTTCATCGACCTCGGTGGCGTTGACGGTCTCGTCCACATCACCGACCTCAGCTGGGGCCGCGTTTCCGATCCTAAGGACATCGTTGAGCTTGATCAGAAAATCAACGTCGTTATCCTCGACTTCGATGAGGCTAAACACCGCATCGCTCTCGGTCTCAAGCAGCTCACTCCTCACCCCTGGGATGCTCTCGATGCAAACCTCAAGGAGGGCGACCACGTGACCGGTAAGGTTGTTGTTATCGCTGACTACGGCGCATTCGTAGAGGTTGTTCCCGGTGTCGAAGGTCTCATCCACGTTTCCGAGATGAGCTGGAGCCAGCACCTCCGCAGCGCTCAGGACTTCCTCAAGGTTGGTCAGGAAGTTGAGGCAGTTGTTCTTACCCTCGACCGCGAGCAGCGCAAGATGAGCCTCGGTATCAAGCAGCTCATGCCCGATCCTTGGCTGGCTATCGCTGAGAAATATCCTGTCGGCAGCAAGCACACCGCTACCGTCCGCAACTTCACCAACTTCGGTATCTTCGTTGAACTCGAGGAAGGTGTTGACGGCCTCATCCACATCAGCGACCTCAGCTGGAGCAAGAAGATCAAACACCCCGCAGAGTTCACCAAGATCGGTGACTCCATCGAGGTTGTCGTTCTCGAAGTCGATGCCGAAAACCGTCGCCTCAGCCTCGGTCACAAGCAGCTCGAGGAGAATCCTTGGGATGTCTACGAGACCCTCTTCGCAGTTGGCAGCGTCCACCAGGGCACTATCGCTAACATCAACGACAAGGGCGCTACCGTCACCCTGCCTTATGGTGTTGAAGGCTTCGCTCCCATGCGTCACCTCGAAAAAGAAGACAAGAGCAAGGCTCGTCAGGGCGAAACTCTCGACTTCAAGGTTATCGAATTCTCCAAGGAGAACAAGAAAATCATCGTTTCTCACACCCGCATGCACCAGGAAGCTGTTGAAGGCGAGCGCGTAAAGGCTGAGAACGAAGAGGCTAAGAAAGACCGCGCTACCAAGAAGACCGTTAAGAAGATCAACGAGACTCTCGAAAAGACCACTCTCGGCGACCTCAGCGTTCTTGCTAGCCTGAAGGAAGAAATCGAGAAGGAAGGTAAATAATCCATCCCATTCTCCCTTAATATAAGCCGAGACCTGCAAAGGCCTCGGCTTTTTTGCGTGTGTTGATTTTGAGTGAATTGTGAATTGTGAAGAGTGAATTGAGGCTGGCGCATTTTTGGTGAATTGTGATTTCTTTCAGTGAATTGTGAAGGAGTGAATTGTGAATTGAGGGCTGCCGCACAATTCACTATTCACAATTTCACAATTCACTATTTCACGGCTTCACTAGTCCCACAAACTTTTTTGAGCCACTGTATACTAAAAAAATGTTAAATGCGTTATAGATATATTTAATCATTATTTAGAATAGTAATTAATACATTATACTTTGCGACACGATTTTTATACGCTAGCCAGCCTATATAAGTATTCAACCCGGAAGTACTCCAAATGCCTTGCCTCGGATTATGTTGATGGAGGACAGCGGTATACATACGCCGAGATCGACGATATCTGCCGGCGCACTTCGCGCTTGCTTGCCAATTTCGGCCTCATGCCCTACGACAAGGTGGCAATCTTCTCGCAGAATATGCCTAACTGGACGGTGGCTTTCTTTGCCATCACTGCCTTTGGCCGCATCGCCGTGCCAATGCTTACCGAATTGACTGAGAACGAGATCCGCAATATCTTGGTCCATTCCGACTCGAAGGCACTTTTTGTGTCTAAGAAGCTGTATTCCAAGGTGCCTAAGGACGTTATCGAGCGTATGTCGGTGGTTATCTGTACCGACGATATGTCGGTGCTGGACTCCAAAGACGAGGACTATACTTGCGACGGCCAGCTCAGCAAGCCGCGCGAGGACGACACTGCGGCCATCGTCTACACCTCCGGAACCACGGGCAATGCCAAGGGCGTGATGCTCTCGCACCGCAATTTCTGCGCCAATGTGCTTGCCGCCTGGCATGCTCAGCATGTTCACAAGAAAGATGTGTTTCTTTCCATTCTCCCCATGGCGCACACCTATGAGCTCAGTATCGGTATGCTCTATCCCTTTGCCTGCGGAGCTTCGGTTTATTATATTCAGAAACCGCCAACGCCCACCGTGCTTATCAAAGCATTGAAAGATGTTCGGCCCACGGTGATGCTCTCGGTGCCGCTGGTGATAGAGAAACTTTATCGCTCCAGTGTGCTGCCCACCATTGAGAAGAGCAAGGTGCTGAGCTGGATGCGGCAGTATGTGCCGTTCCTGCTCTATTTTGTTGTGGGAATGAAAGTTAAAAAGGTATTTGGCGGCCGCCTGAAATTCTTTGGCGTCGGCGGTGCGAAGCTCGACCCTCAAGTTGAAGAGTTTCTGCATCGTGCAGGTTTCCCCTATGCCATCGGCTACGGCCTTACCGAGACGGCACCGCTGGTATGCGATGCCGCACCCCGGAAGACCAAGGTGGGCTCTACGGGCAAGCCTTCGCACGGCGTCCAAGTCAAACTCATCAATGTCAATCCCGAGAATGGCGAGGGCGAGTTGGTGGTCAAAGGCGACTGTCTGATGCGCGGATATTATAAGGATTTCAGCCGCACCAACGAGGTGATCACTCCCGATGGCTGGTTCCACACTGGCGATTATGCCACCTGCGACCGCCGTGGGCGTTATTATATCAAAGGCCGCAAAGGCAATATGATTCTCGGTGCTTCGGGCGAAAACATCTATCCTGAAGAAATTGAGTGCGTGATCAATAGCCTTGAGGGTGTGAATGAGTCGCTGGTGGTTGAGCGCAATGGCCAGCTAGTGGCCTTGGTCCATTATGACGACAATGTCCTTGATTGGAATTTTGAGACCGAAGAGAAATTCCTCCGCAATTTGGAGGAGCGCAAACAGGCCATCTTGGACTATGTGAATTCCCATGTCAACAAAAACTCTCACATCAACGAGGTGAAAGTGCAGAAGAAACCCTTTATCAAGACCGCCACCAAGAAAATCAAACGATTCCGTTACAAAGACGGAGAAAATGCTGAAAATGAAAAGTAAACTTTGTGCCTTCATACTGCGGATGCTGGGCTGGACTGTCGACAGCGGCCTTGCTCCCGAAAAGAAATGTATCCTCCTGGGTGCGCCACACACCAGCATCTGGGATGTGGTGATAGCCTATCTCTACTATCGCTCTCAGGGCGGTCATGCCAAGTGCATGGTCAAGAAAGAGGCTTTCTTTCCTCCGCTGGGCAACTTGCTGAGAGCCATGGGGTGTATACCTGTTGATAGAAGGAATGCCACCAGCATGCTTCACAGCATCATCCACGAGTTTAATTCTTCCGACAATCTTCATCTTGCCATTGCACCCGAGGGCACCCGCCGACCCGTGCGCCGTTGGAAGACTGGCTTCCACACCATAGCTCGGGCTGCCAATGTGCCGGTGTATCTGGCTTATTTCGACTGGGGTACGAAGCATGTGGGCTACAGTCAGAAAGTTGAGCTGACCGATGATGCCCAGGCCGACATGGTCCGCATACAGCAGCTCTATGCCCAGATGAACCTCCAGGGCAAGCACCCGGAGAAGTACCTGGCACAATAAAGAGAGTTCATAATTTTTAGAATAGAACCCGCCATATGTTCCCTAAGTTGAATTAATTAAGGTAACCTCTAAAAATTAACTTATTGACAATAAAATAATTATCTTGATTTTTCGTTATTGTATTGAACTTAATCACGAAACCTATGGCAAAATACAAGAGACTCGGGTC
>JAZLLD010000072.1:0-41253 GCA_045597945.1 Bacteroidales bacterium | reverse complement strand
ACAGATTGCTGAGCGGAACGAGGGAGTGTAGCGGGCTACATGACCGAGTGACAAACAGCAAGATGACCAAAAACGGCCAAAATCACAGAAAAGTATATTTTCAAAATATTTCATGTTTACGTTGAATTTATAGAACCCACCATAAATAAAAGTAAAGTGAATGGGTTTACGGATTAATAAAAAAACTTGATATAGAAACGTCCTTTAGCGTGTATCTTTGACTGAACGCATAATCAATCTCGGTGGTTGGAGCCACATATCCAAACTTTTTTCTCCAATCTACTGTGATAGGGACTCCGCCAATGCCATGACCCTCAAACATGGTCTCCCCACGCATAGAGTAAATCCCTAAAAATTCCCCAACAATGCCACATCCGTTTTCACAACCATCCGCCATAAAAAAAAACATATCTCCATCTTTTTGAACCGACATCCCAAGTACAGGAATTGATTTGTATTTGATAAATTTACCATTCGTGGTATAGGCATATTTAGATGGGGATTTAATATAGTGCCAGTGTTTTAGTTTTCCATTGCGGTAAACCTCAATTCGTTGATTCCTAACTACAGGGTAAGAGTAGACCTTCAATGTTTCATTCCACTTTAATGTATCTTTATAAACAATTGTCACCAAACGCATAAGGGTATTTTCATATTCTATAGTGGCGTATATAGTATCATACAAATTCCCACTCGAAAAACCAACTTGTGCCGAAACATTAATTGAGAAAAGAAAAAGACAAATTCCAGAAAAAACAAATTTCTTCATACCTCTATTAACTTACGGCGGGTTCTATAAATTCATTTTTTGACCTAAAGATGGCATAGAACCCTTTATTCCTCCTTTTAGGTTATTTAACTTCTTTCTCATCGGGCACATCGTCCATGCTCTTGATGTCGAGAAACTCCCTGAAACTCATTCGATCCAATATCTGATACTCTATCTGTTTGTCTCCAAGACCATACAGCCTTTGTAGGAACATTACTTTCATCATGAATACAGGATCCAACCCACGTCGGCCGGCATTGCTTTTGCGATTCTCTTTGGCGAACACAGGCTCAAGTATTGGGCGGAACTGCTCAAAATCCAGAACCTCCTTGAGAGCTGATAGTGGGTTCCCAATTCCAGAAAGTGCTTCAAGGGTGAATTCCTGGTCGAACATGCCTGTTTCAGATGATTTTTTGTATGCCATATCAAGACTCTTCAATTATTTTGCAAAGATATGAAAAAATATTGACAGAAACAAATGATTAACAGTTTTTTAATTTATAGAACTCCCCTATAGTGTCTTTCAGCCATATAGCTTAGTCTCTTCGCCTGTTCAAGTCTGCTTGAACCGGAGGTATTCTGTGCGGCTGTCAGTCCCATGACTGCAGTCTAGCCCCCTCCTTCTCCCGCCACTTATCCTATAGTTATACCTTAGTTATACTATATTTATACTATTATAAAAGGTATAAATATAGAATAAATATAGTATAAATAAGGTAAAAGGAACGGGCCTAGGACGGGGTTAGGAGGGTGCTAGAGGTGGTTTGGGCAGTTGGAATAGTGGTTGATTGGTGGCGGATGTTGGCGTTTTGATTGGTAGGTGGGGGCATAATAAAAGCCCCGGCGATTGGCCGGGGCTTTTGTATTGAGAGCAGTCGGGATATTAGAGGACTGCGAATTTGTAGACGTTGCCGTTCAGACGATAGACGTAGGTGCCGGGAGCATAGCTCTGGAGGTCGAGGCGATACTCTTTCTGGCCAGCGGGAACGACGATGTTCTGAATCATTTTGCCATCAATGGTGTAGACACCGAGAGCTGCGCTGTTGGGCAGGTCAACGGGAATCATCATGTAGTTGGTGGCAGGGTTGGGATAAGCGGGGTTGACAGAGTAAACGGTGTTCTGGTCGATGCTTTCGGTACCGCCCTGCTCAGCGGGGAAGATGCGGTAGACCATAGCGTGGCCAGCACCAAAGACGTAGCCGCCTGCAGGTGCGATAGCGGATGCGGGAGCAAGGGTGAAGAAGCCGTTGCTGGCGCCGCCCCAACCCCAGTTGATATAGAACTTGGTGTTGTCGGCTGCGGATTCGCCACAAACTACCCATGCGTGACCAGCGTCGCGGCCAGTGCTGCCGGAGTTGTCGTAACCGCTGTAGTAAACGGGACGCTGATTATCAACGATTTCTTCGTGGAGGAGCGAGCACCAGTTGGCATCGCTCATGCCAGAGCGCTGTTTGTGGACAGCGTCGTTGGAATATTTGAACCAAGTCAGCGCATGAGGAACAAATTTGCTCTGTGTGCCACTTCCTTCAGGGCTCCATTGCATTCTTGTAGTGATACCGCAAGCATACATCAGTTTGCCAATGGCGCGGATGTAGTTCCATTCGCTGTAAGGAGTGATTTTGGTGGGCATGCTGTCATAGACAAATTTGTTGGAGTCGACCGCGAATTTGTATTTCAACTGGGTGCTATTCCATTTCCAAGTAAAGATGGTACTATCACAATCTAGTTTTCCGCCTCTCTCGGGATAGTTCCAATATTTGATAATCTGAGCCATGGCCACGGCCACGCAGCCGGCATAGCAGTATTGGTCGCCAACCTTGGGGCAGAAGACATTGTAGGAAGGACGGTCGTTTTCGCCCTGGTCCCATTTGGTCTGAACGAGGACGCCGGCCTTGGTGAAGTCAACCTTCATGGTCTTGTTGCGAACTTCGTTCCAGCGGGCTTTCACGGCTGCGGTGGCAACTGCCTCGTTATTCTGATTTTCAGAGATGAGGCGTGCGTAGCTGTCAAGCATATATTTGCAGGCAGGATTCATGTTTTCGGGGTCGAGGTTGCCTTCGGGAGAGTAGGCGAGGATAGGCTCAACGGCATCAGATGCTGACACGACAATAAAGCCATTGCCCTCCACGTTGAATGCGTACATTGCGGGAATGCAGAGGGTGGGGTTGTCGAATTGCTGGGCGAGTTGCATGTTCTCAGCGCTGATAGGAGCTTTGGCACCAGTGGCTGCGGAGAAGTAGTAAGCACCCAGTTGTTTTGCTGTTTGGAGGTCCACATTGTCGGCTTTTGCGTTTCCGCTGAAAAGTCCAACGAGGGCGATAGCGATAGCTAAAACTTTGGTTTTCATTAGTCTGAATTGTTAATATTATTATATTTTTTTTAAATTCGGATTTGCAAATCTAAGAAAAATATTTGAATTGAAAATGTTAATAATGATTAAGGGCTGTTTTTTAACATTCTATGTCGATGACATTTCTGCTTGGCCTAGGGTTGTCCTGTTCTTCAAACCATTGAGAGGATGTAGAAGATTGCCAATCCTAAGTAGTTGCCAATCATGTAGCCTAGCATGCCGATGGTGATGCCAACCACGATGAGGTTCTTGTTGTTGAGTAGTGCGGCGACAAGGGGTACGAATGGGGGTGAATTAATCAGTGCCACGCTGGATACCAAAGTGGTGTCGCCATCAACCCTCAGCAGTCGCGAAATGATGATTTGCAGCAACAGCGAGCCAAAGATGATGAATATGATGTACCACAAGATGCTGAGGCTGCCGGTGAGGTCCATGGTTCGCACATCGCAGGCGTTGGCAATGGAAAAGCAGAACAGATATACAAAGTAGAGTCCGATTGAGAAAGATCGTGGTGTAAGACCCTCTGTATCGGCTTGAAAATTAATGCGTCGGATGATTGGTAGGAAGCTGGCTGCGATGGCCAGGGTGGTGAGCAGGAGGATGAGCACAGGGGTGCTGTATTGCTCGGGAACAAGTGTGGAGATGCTGTAGGAAATTGCTACAGTTACCAATGTGATCAGCGCTGGGATAGCCACTTGGAGCCAGGGCTTTACTGGATTGATTTGGTGGGACTCTTGTTGGTTGGGAGCGCTTTTTTCTGGAGTGGGGGCGGGGAGTAGTTTGCGGAAAACTGGCTTGCCAAAGCAGATGACGAAGACGAGGTATAATCCAGTGATGATCAAGTCGTAAGATGTGACATAGAGATATGTCTCCTGGTTCATGTTTACGCCTTGGGCTATGGCTCCCATGTTGGGAATGCCACCGGTGTAGATGCCTATGGCCACAGCGCATATTTGGGCAAATTGCTGTGGGTCATTGCCATTGCGGAAGATGAAGAATCCGGCAACGGTGGCCACCAAAACCGCTGTGAGGCCGATAAGAAATGCTTTGATGGTTTTGGTCAATGACCATCCTGCCAGCCTGCAGGAAAGCAGCATCAATGGGATGGCGATAGGGATGCCGAGGTTGCCCACGAAGTTGTTTGTGAAGAGCAAATCGTGCTGAGAAACCCAAGGGGTGAGGTTGGCCACCAATAATCCGATGATATACAACACTGCCATAGGGCTAATCTTGTCTATCCAAGTCCAGCGGCGTGCCAGTAGCATGATGGCTGCCGGGGTGAGCAACAGATAGACTAGATAGAGTGTCTCAATTAGTGTCTCATTCATTGTTTCTGATGTGATTTGGTGGCTTCCAGTTCTTCTTTTAAGTAGATGGCGGTGTCGTTGTTGGGTTGCTTGGCCAAATCTTCAGGAGTGCCTTCAAACATCACTTGTCCGCCCTTTCTGCCACCGTCGGGGCCCATATCTATCAGCCAGTCAGCAACTTTGATGACATCCATGTTGTGTTCAATCACCAGCACACTGTTGCCCCGGTCCACCAGACGTTGCAATACTTCCAGCAGCACTCTGATGTCTTCAAAATGCAGACCTGTGGTGGGTTCGTCAAGAATGTAAAGTGTGTTGCCGGTCTCGGGACGAGCTAGCTCGGTGGCGAGTTTAATGCGCTGAGCCTCACCACCGCTGAGTGTGGTGGACTGCTGGCCAAGGGTCAGATATCCTAGGCCGACTTCTTGCACGGTTTTCAGCTTGCGGTGAATCTTGGGATAGGACTCAAAGAATTCCACAGCCTCGTTGATGGTCATGTCCAGTACATCGGAAATACTCTTTCCTTTGTATCTGATTTCCAATGTTTCACGATTGTATCGCTTACCGTTGCAGACTTCGCAGTTGACATACACATCGGGCAGGAAGTTCATCTCAATGGTTCTCACGCCTGCGCCTTTGCAATGCTCACAGCGGCCGCCGCTCACATTGAAAGAGAATCTGCCGGGCTTGTAGCCTCGGATTCTGGCGTTGGGAAGTTGGGTGAAAAGTGTGCGAATCTCGTCAAACACACCAACGTAAGTAGCTGGGTTGCTGCGAGGTGTGCGTCCGATGGGCGACTGGTCGATTTCAATTACTTTGTCGATATGCTCAGTGCCGCTGATGGTTTTGTAGGGCAGCGGTTCTTTTTGAGCATGGAAGAAATGCTGGTTCAGTATGGGGTGCAGCGTCTCGTTGATGAGACTCGATTTTCCGCTGCCGCTAACACCTGTAACACAGACGAATCTGCGCAGAGGGAGGTCGAATGTGACATTCTTCAGATTGTTGCCGGATGCGCCGGTGATAATCAGATGGTCGCAGCCTTCGGTGGAGCGGCGCTCTGGGATAGGTATGTCCTTCACTCGGTTCAGGTAGTCGAGTGTAAGCGTGTGTTTCTTAGAAGAAATGAGCTTTTCGTGGTCGCCCTGGAAGATGATTTTGCCACCGTGGACGCCGGCTCCGGGACCGATATCCACCACATAGTCGGCGCTCATCATCATGTCGCGGTCGTGTTCCACCACGATTACGCTGTTGCCCAGGTCGCGCAGACTTTTGAGCGAGTCAATCAGTCGGCGGTTGTCGCGCTGGTGGAGGCCGATGCTGGGCTCGTCGAGGATGTAAAGCACATTCACAAGTTTGGCACCAATTTGTGTGGCCAGGCGAATGCGCTGTGATTCGCCGCCAGAGAGGCTGCTGCTGTTGCGGTTTAGCGAAAGATAGCCGATGCCCACGTCAATCATAAATTTTGTGCGGTTGAGAATCTCGCGCAAAATCTCGTGAGCCACAGTGCGTTGCTGCTCATCCAGCCTATCCTCAAGGTCGGAAAGGCGCTCGTAGAGTTCGGTCAAGTCCAGCTCGGCCATCTCGCCGATGTGTAGGTCGTCAACCTTGAAGGCAAGGCTCTCGGGTTTAAGTCGGTAGCCGTGGCACTCGGGGCAGGGGATGGTGTTCATGAAAGTGGCTGCCCATTTCTGCAGGGCAGCGGAACTCTCGTCGCTGGCCATCTGGTTGATATAGTTCACGATACCTTGAAAACTGGTGCCGTGGCTCATCTCATAGGTGTCCTCCATGCCAGTGAAATCGCTGGTGCCATAGAGGATGGTGTTCATGGCGTCCTCGGAGAATGACTCCACGGGGTCGTCGATGGTGAAATGGTAGGCAACTCCCAGATTTTCCAACTTGCGGTAGAAATAATTGGTGGGGCTGTATTTGCCCAGCACCTCGAAAGCCCCTTGGCGGATGCTTTTCTTGGGGTCAGGAATCAGTTTGGTGATGTCGATTTGGGCAATTTGGCCTAGGCCGTTGCACTTGGGACAAGCACCGTATGGAGAGTTGAAAGAGAATGTGTTAGGCTCTGGCTCTGGATATGACAGCCCAGTCACAGGATCCATCAGCAGGCGGCTGTAGAAGGCTGGCTGTGGTGCAGGGGCGGGGATGGGCGAAGGCGGCACATTCTCGAGAATCATAAGGATACCCTTGCCTTGCTTGAAAGCTGTGCGCACGGCTTCTTTCAGTCGATCTTGGCTTTTGCCAACACGCACGCGGTCGATAACAAGCTCAATATCATGCGTCTTGTATCGGTCCACCTGCATGTTGAACGTGAGTTCGCGGATTTCTCCATCTACGCGCACGCGCAGGAATCCTTTTTTAGCTATTTGCGTAAAGAGTTCGCGGTAGTGGCCTTTGCGGCCTTTGACCAATGGGGCCAGGATGACGATGTCCTTGCCCAGGTATTTCTCATTGATGAGGTCGAGGATTTTCTCCTCGGTGTATTTGATCATCTTCTCACCGCTCACATGAGAGTATGCCACACCGATGCGGGCATAGAGGAGGCGGATGAAGTCGTAGATCTCGGTGACGGTACCCACGGTGGATCGGGGATTCTTGTTGGTGGTTTTCTGCTCAATGGAAATCACGGGGCTCAGGCCATTGATGCAGTCCACGTCGGGGCGCTCGATATTGCCAATGAAATGGCGTGCGTAGGCGGAAAAAGTTTCCATATAGCGGCGCTGGCCCTCGGCGTGAATGGTGTCGAAAGCAAGGCTGGATTTGCCGCTGCCGCTCAATCCGGTGAAAACCACGAGTTTGTTGCGCGGAATATCAATGTCGATATTCTGCAGGTTGTGTTCTCGTGCACCTAATATTTCAATCTTTGCCAAAGTGTATCGTTTTTATGCCGCGAGGCTTACATGTGGGTGATGAAGTGAGTGTCTTTCACGCCCTTGGTCAGGGTGCGCTGGAGTGTGCCGTTTTCGACGGGGAGGCGAACTGCGTAGGTCTTGTTGGCCTTGTTCTTCAGATTGTCGGTCTGGATCCAAGGGTTGAGGGTGCGCAGCATCTTATAAGTAGTATTATTCTTTTTAGCATATTGGTAGAGATCCACATTCTGTCCCGAGAGCGAGGCAGTGCGGGTGGGAATGGGTGCGTACAGATCGCAGCGGCGGACGAAATAGCCGTACTGCTGGGGGTGCTGCATGATGAGTTTCATGGCCAGGATGCGGTAGACATAGCGTCCGGTCTCGCTGTTGAGGCGGATGTCGTAGTAGCTCTTGATGCCCTGGCTTTCCATACGGCGTGCCAAACCGTTCTCGCCGCAGTTGTAGGCTGCCGCAGCTGCCGACCAGCTGTGGAAATGGTTGTAAAGGCTGCGGAGGTATTTGCAGGCGGCTTCGGTGGAGGCCACCAGGTCGTTGCGCATATCGATTTCGTCGTTCACTTCCAGGCCGTAGCGGCTGGCGGTGCCGGGGATGAACTGCCAGAAACCCTGTGCTTTGGCCGGCGAAGTGGCGTTGGTCAGTCCGCTCTCAATCACGCAGAGGTATTTCAGGTCTTCCGGTATGCCGTTTTTCTTCAGGATGGGTTCGATGACGGGGAAATATCTGTTGGCTCTTTTGAGGTAGAGCAGGGTGTTCGACTGTCGGTACATGTTGACGATGAGCTCGTTATCGAGCGCTTCACGAACATAGAATGTTTCCAGCGGCACATTCTCTCCGGCAAAAGTCATGGTGTCGGGCACCACCGGTGCGTACACGCGGTAGTCGTTCATGATGGCCTTGCGCTGAAGGTCGTCGCTGTCCTCCTTAGGGGAGGCGAAAATAAAGGCTTCTCCGGCAATGGCCAGAGTTGCCATGATGATGGCTACTATAGATAATTTCTTCATGCTAAACATTGTGCCACAATCTCTTCGGCGATTTTTGCCTTGGAGAGGAGTGGGGTTGTATGGGTGGCTCCGTTGCGGCTGATGATGGTCACGCGGTTGGTGTCGACACCAAATCCGGCACCGGGGTCGCGGAGCGAATTAAGGACGATGAAGTCCAAATTTTTCTTTTGTAACTTGTGTTGTGCGTTGGCCAGCTCGTTGTCGGTTTCCAGGGCAAAGCCAATCAGCCGCTGGCTGTCGGTCTTCATGGTGCTCAGGGTGGCCAGGATGTCGGGGTTCTGCACCAGGTTCAGCGCCATGCCGCTGTCGCCCTGCTTCTTCAGCTTGTGGTCGGCAGTGTGGTCGGGCCGGTAGTCGGCCACGGCGGCCGAGAGGATGGCGGCCTGGCAGGTGGGGAACACCCGGGTGGCGGCGTCAAACATCTCGCGAGCGCTTTCAATGTCGGTGCGGTGAATGTTGGGATGATGCGTTTTGAGGCTGGTAGGTCCGGCCACTAACTCCACATGTGCACCATGTCCGGCCAGGGCTTCGGCCAGGGCAAAGCCCATCTTGCCAGAGGAATAGTTGCCGATGAATCGCACCGAGTCGATGCGTTCATAGGTAGGTCCGGCCGTTACTAGTACCTTTATTCCCATGAGGTTGGGAAGCAGCGAAGTCTGGACTTGGGCCATGATTTCTTCGGGCTCGGGCATGCGTCCGGCGCCCGAGGTGCCGCAGGCCAGTTCGCCTACTGCGGGCTCGATGATGTGGATGCCGATGGATCGCAGATAGTCTATATTGCGTTGCACCGGCGGGCAGTTCCACATCTCGGTGTTCATGGCCGGGGCCATATAGATGGGTTTGCGTGTACAGGCCAGCAGCAGCGTGCTCAGCGCGTCGTCGCCAATGCCGGAAGCCAGTTTACCGATGATGTTGGCCGTGGCGGGTGCCACAATCAGCATATCGGCCCAGTCTTTGAGGGCGATATGCTCGGTGGAATGGTCATTGCTGGTATCAAAAAGATTGGCATACAGCTTGTTGTCCGACACGGTCTCCAGCGTCAGCGGGGTGACGAACTGCAGGGCGTGCTGGGTGGCAACGCATTTCACCTCGTGGCCTGCCTTGCGCAGCAGACGCACCAATTGCGGAGTTTTGTAGGCCGCAATGCCTCCTGTGATACCGACAATGACCTTCATATCATCTGTTTATTGTTGATCTGCGATTACGCCGTTCTCCATCTCTTCCATCTTCTGCTGGTTCTTGTCCTCCTTGCTGGGGTTGCGGTAGTAGAGCTGGTGGTCGAGATATTCGTCGGTTGCGGTCAGCACGGGCTTGGGCATTCTCTCATAGCGGCGTACAACCTCAATCTGTTCGCGGTTTTCGAAGTACTCGTCGATGCCGTCGTTGTTGCTTCTGAACTCGTCAAGTTTCTTGTTCAGTTCCTTCTTCTCCTCGATGGCAATCTGGTTGGCTCTCTTGGTCAGCATAGCTACGGTCTCGTAGATGTTTTCGGTCTGCTGGCTGAATTCTGCGGTGTTGCGGGTGATGGTGGTGCTTGCCACTTTTTTCTTGTTATCTTCCATTGTATAGTTGATATATTTTTGTTAGCTAAATTATCGTTTCTCAGGTGCTTCGAGCTTTGCCAGGGCGGCTTTTGCCTTGGTGTAGATGTCCTGTGCCTGAGTTGTGTATTTTGATTCGTTGAAATTGGCGTTAAACTTCTCGAAATCGTTCAGCACCTGCTGCAGGCGCTCCTTGATTTTGCTTTCGTTGCTGTTGATGGCAAACTCGTAGCTGCTCATCAGTTGGTAGTACATGGCATCCTCCTTGTAGGGGGTGTCGGGGTAGTTGTTCATGAAGGACTGGAACGAGACATAGGCGGCATTGTAGTTTTCGGTCAGATAATAGCCGTAGGCGTTCTCATAGTCCTTGCGCATCAGCTTGTTGCGAAGTTCGTCAAGGTGAGTGTTGATTTCGGGAATATGCACGCTGGTGGGGTAGCGGTCCACAAACGACTCGTAGGCATCGATGGCCTCGCGGGTCAGTTTCTGGTCGAGATTGTATTCCGGCGATTCGTGATATTTGCAGTCGGCGGCATGGTAGAGGGCTTCCTCGGCGCGCTCGCTGTAGGGGAAGCGCTTGAAGAAGTTGTTGAACTGGTAGCCGGCCGAATAGTAGTCGTCCTTGGCCAGCAGCGCCATGCTGTAGTACCATGCAATATTCTCGGCATTCTCTTTGCCGTGGTAGTGCATGATCAGATTTTCGAAAAGCTGGATGGCCTTTGAATAGCTCTCCTCATTGTAGTATTTCATTGCAGCCGCATACTTGGCATCGAAATCGTTGCCTTTCATGAGCTTCTCATAACCGTCGCAACTGCCTAATAGTACGATGGTTATTAATAATAATGCGTATTTCGAAACAATTTTCATAATCTGCAAAGATACGACTTTTTTTTCAATTGTCAATATTTTATTTATTATTTGCATTAATATTTAAATTTTCTTAGCCTTTCTGCCCTTCCCCTTTCTTGAATATTGTTTTGGCGAACTTGGCTTTCTCTGCGATATCTTTTCGTTGCTTTGCGACGAATTTTTTGTGCTTAAAAATACAGTTAAAATATTTAACAATCAATATCGGTTTGATAACGTAGTCTTGGCATCAAAATGCCCTCTCTCGGAGTAGCTTCGCTATAACTTCGCTCTACCTTCGCTATGGCCTCGCTCCGTGAAACGGCTGTTTCGGTATGTTTCACGGCGGTTCCGGCGGGGTTTTTAGCCGTATTGGCTTTTTCTCTTGTTCTTGAAATTAGTGTTAAAATAATGTTAATTATTTTGTTTAATCAAGTCGGTGAAGTTGGCGAAAAGGCTTTGCTGGAAATGGAGTCAATCCCGATTTGGCAATTAAATAATATAGTTTTTATTATAAAAATTGCGAATTGTCAGTTTTTTTTCGTATCTTTGCCATCAATAAAAATACTAATATTATGGACACTATCATCATCTTAGATTTTGGTTCTCAGTACACTCAGCTGATTGCGAGAAAGATTAGAGAATTGAATATTTATTGCGAAATTCATCCTTTTAATAAAATTCCAGCCCTCACAGCCGATGTGAAAGGCGTAGTTTTCTCTGGCAGCCCCTTCAGCTGCAATGCTCCCGATGCACCTGTGCCCGACATGAGCAACATTAAGGGCAAGCTGCCTCTCCTGGCAGTGTGCTATGGCGCTCAGTATTTGGCCAAATATGGTGGCGGCAGCGTCCAGCAGAGCAACACCCGCGAGTACGGCCGTGCCAACCTCCAGTTTGTTGACCAGAGCAATCCCCTCATGAAGGGTATTCCCCAAGGCAGCCAGGTGTGGATGAGCCATGGCGACACCATCGAGCGCCTTCCCGAGGGCTACCGTGTTATCTGCTCTACCGACAGCGTTGCCAATGCCGGCTATCAGATTGAGGGCGAACAGACTTACGCTATCCAGTTCCACCCTGAGGTGCACCATTCTGTCGACGGTCTGGCTATGCTCAGAAACTTTGTCGTTGATGTCTGCCATTGCGACCAGAGTTGGACTCCCGCCTCTTTCGTGGAGACCACCGTGGCCGACCTCAAGGCTAAGCTGGGCAACGACCACGTGGTTATGGGCCTCAGCGGCGGTGTCGACAGCACCGTGGCTGCCGTGCTGCTCCACAAGGCCATCGGCCAGAACCTCCACTGCATCTTCGTGGACAATGGCCTGCTCCGCAAAAATGAGTTCGAAAGTGTGCTTGAAAGCTATAAGGGCATGGGCCTCAACGTTAAAGGCGTTGATGCTAAGGACCGCTTCTACAGTCTCCTGGCCGGTGTTACCGAGCCCGAGAAGAAGCGTAAAATCATCGGCAAGACCTTTGTGGATGTCTTTGACGAGGAGTCCAAGCTCATCACCGATGCCAAATGGCTCGGCCAGGGTACTATCTACCCCGATGTTATTGAGTCTAGCTCGGTTAAGGGTCCATCTCAGACCATCAAGTCGCACCACAATGTCGGCGGTCTGCCCGACTATATGAAACTGAAACTTGTTGAACCTCTGCGCAGTCTGTTTAAAGACGAGGTCCGCCGTGTCGGCCGTCAGCTGGGTATCAAAGACGAGCTCATTGGCCGTCATCCCTTCCCCGGCCCTGGTCTGGCAATCCGCATCTTAGGCGACATCACTCCCGAAAAGGTTGAAATTCTGCAGAATGTCGACGATATCTTCATCCAGGGTCTGCGCGATAACGGCCTCTACGACAAGGTTTGGCAGGCTGGTGCCATCCTCCTTCCCATCCAGTCTGTTGGCGTCATGGGCGATGGGCGCACCTACGAGCGCGTCGTGGCTCTGCGTGCCGTTGAGAGTGTCGACGGTATGACCGCCGACTGGAGTCACCTCCCTTATGAGTTCCTGGCCAAGGTCAGCAACGATATCATCAACAAAGTCAAGGGTGTGAACCGTGTCTGCTACGACATCAGCTCCAAACCCCCAGCAACCATCGAGTGGGAATAAACCATTTTCCCCCAGCCTTGGTAAATACTAAGTTTTGATATTACATTATGAGAAAAACCGCAATACTTTTCTTCCTTATGGCAATTACGGCTTTCGCCTGGGCTCAGATGCCCGGCGGAAGCCCTATTGAAGTGTCGCATAAAACACAGATGGTCAATGGCAAACGCTATTTTGTCCATATTGTCGAACAAGGCCAGACCGTTTATGCTATTTCTCGCGCCTACGGCCTCAAGGAGGTGGAAGCCGTCACCAAGAAGGACATTCATTTCCTCCAGATTGGCGACACCGTTTGGCTGCCTTGCAAAGGTCAGAAGCTGTCCGACGGCTTTATCGCACCTTCTGCCACTGATGCTCAACCTGCTACCACACAGGCTGATAAGGGCGGTGCGGCTGCTCAGCAGTCAGCTCCTGCCGAACCCATCGGCCCTGTGGCTGTCATTCGTCCCCGCATCAATCAGCAGAGTATTGTCATCTCTCTTATGATGCCCCTCAACCTCAGTCAGATGGACAAAATCTCGACTTCTAAGTTCGATGTCGAGCAGCGAGGCAAGATTTCGTATAAGAGCTTGGAGTTCATTCAGTTCTACGAAGGATTGCTCCTAGGCCTTGAGAAATTGGAGAAGCGAGGCTATAACGTTACGCTGAATGTGGTTGACGTAGAGGGCACTACCGACGAGGCTGTTGAGCAAGCATTTGTCAGCCACAAGGTGGCTCAGTCGGATCTGCTCATCGCCATGCTAACCCGCCAGCCTTTCGAGAAGGCTGCCAAGCTGGCCCGCGATGCTCAGCTCTTTATCGTCAATCCTGTTTCCGACCGTAGCGAGATTGTCCAGAACAACCCCTATGTATTCAAGTGCATGCCTTCCTATGAGTCCAGAGCTAAACGCATCTATGATGCTATCAGCTCCTCTATGTCCATGGCTCCCATCTACATTATCCATTCCGGTGCCAAGACCGAGAAGCGTGCCCTTACTGCTATGACTTCCGAAATCGAAAGTCGTGGTGCCCAGTATACTCTCTTCGATTGGAACCAGACCAGCAAGCTCACCAATGCCCTCAAGTCGGGCCTTCAGCCTGTTGTCATCAGTGTTTATGACCAGGATAAGTCCAAGAATCGCATCTATGTTTCTCAACTGCTCAACAAGTTGTCTACCAACAAGTCGCGTGCTCCATATCTCTTTACCTTTGACGATTGGACCATGAACTATACCGATGTCGATTTCGCCCAGTTGCAAAATCTTAGCTATCATACTTTTTGTACCGATTGGAACATGGCCGACCCCGCACAGAAGGAGTTTGTCGACCTTTTCCGCAACCGTTACAGTATCGAGCCTAACAACGTTTATGCTGCTATGGCTCATGACATTATACTTTACTTTGTTTGCGGTATTCAGCAGAAAGGCACCGAATTCTTCCGCAGCCCCACTATGGTGCAGATGCAGGGGCTGATCTACCCGATGTCGTTCTCTCACACTCGCGCCGACTATGGCTACGAGAACCAGAGCGCCATCCTCTACCGCATGACTGACTTCCACTTTAATCCTTGTAAATGAAACAATTAACAATTAGAAAAGAGTTCCGTCTTACTGGCATGGGTCTCCATACTGGACGTACTGTCACTGTGGCAGTACGCCCCGCACCTCCAGACACCGGCATTCTTTTCCGTCGAACCGACAGGTTTAACATTGTAACCCTTCCGGCCTTGTCCACGCAGGTTTCCGAGACAGCCCGTGGCACCACCATCGGCTCCGGACGGCACAAGGTTGCCACCATTGAGCACCTCATGTCGGCCATCCATGGTTGCCAGATTGACAACGCGCTTATCGAAATTGATGGTGGCGAGGTTCCCATTCTCGACGGTTCGTCCCGTCCGTGGATCAATCAGATTCTCCGCGTTGGCATCCGTGAACAAGATGCTGATCGCCATGAATTTATCGTTACTGAGCCTCTTCATTTTGAATGCAAGGATACCGGCTCGGTCTATGATGTTGAACCCGCCGACCAGTTCTCGGTCGACTGTGTTATCGACTTCCCCAAGAGTGTAATCGGCCGCCAGGAGGCTTCACTCACTAATTTTTCAGAATATGATTCTGAAATTGCGCCTTGCCGTACCTTTGTCTTCCTGCACGAAATTGAGCCGCTGCTCCACCTCAATCTTATCAAAGGTGGCAGTCTCGATAATGCGTTAGTCTTTGTCAATAAAGAACTTGCCCCACGTCAACTCCGCCGTTTGGCTCGCACCTTCCATAAAGATGCTTCGCATTTCCGCGTCCATGATGGCGTTCTCAACACCACCGATCCCTATTATCCCAACGAACCTGCTCGCCACAAGTTGCTTGACTTTGTGGGCGATGTCCGCCTCGTTGGCATGCCCATCAGGGCTCATTTCTCCATCTATAAACCCGGCCATAAGGCCAATGTTGCTTTTGGTAAATATTTAATTGAATACATTAATAATAAATGATACTAAACGATATTCACCCCAATGCCAAACTTGGCAAAGATGTTGTAGTCGGTAATTTCACCACCATCCACGACGATGTGGTTATTGGCGATGGCACTGTCATCGAACCCAATGTGGTCATCTATCCCGGTGCCCGTATAGGCAAGAACTGCCATATCTTTCCGGGCTCGGTCATTTCTGCAGTTCCCCAGGATCTGAAATTCGCTGGCGAGTACACAACCTGCGAGATTGGCGACAATAATGTCATCCGTGAGTGCTGCACTATCAATCGCGGTACTTCCGCTTCAGGCCGTACTGTGGTAGGTAACAATAACTTAATTATGGCTTATGTCCATATTGCGCACGACTGTGTGGTGGGCGACAATTGTGTTTTTGCCAACAATGCCACGCTGGCCGGCCATATCATCGTGGGCGACTATGTCATCCTCGGCGGCAAGACTGCTTGCCTCCAGTTTATCCATATTGGCTCCCATGTTATCACGGCTGGAGGCTCGCTTGTCGACAAGGACATCCCGCCTTTTGTCAAGGCTGCCCGCTATCCCATTTCCTATTGTGGCGTCAACTCCCTTGGTCTGCAGCGTCGTGGCTTCTCTCGCGAGAGTATCAATAATATAGCCGATATCTACCGCTATGTGTTCCTGAAAGGGCTCTCTGTCAGCCATGCCGTTGAGGAAATCAAGGAACATTACGGCAATACCGATGAGGGCAAGATGGTTCTCAGTTTCATCGGCAATGCCAACACCGGCCTTATGAAAGGCTATACATCATCAAAAAAGGATAACGAATAAACCCGGCGGATTTTGTGTCTGTCGATTAAAATATACAGCTGATAATGAAGAAATTATTTGTCGTTTTAGGCCTTGTCGCAGCTATGGCTGCCGTTGTTTCCTGCAAAGAAAAACGCTGTGAGTGCATCACTACTCGCGCCGGTTTTGCCGATGCCCGTAGTCTCGAGCCCCTTGGCTCTCACAAGAATTGCTCTGAATTAAATGCTGAGTGGGTTTCTGCCGACTCACTTTCCGATGTCCTCAAGAAGGATTGCGTGCCTTATAACGAATAAGCCATGCATTTGAGTGGGAGTGCTCATTTTTTCCATCGTCATGGGTGGAAAATAGCCGTATTGTCGATAGTCATATTGCTTCTGTGTGGTGTTAGTTCGGTTGACTTGCCGCAGCGGAAGCAATATGAGTCGCGATATGAGGTTCGGCTTCGTGGTTTTGGTGCCGACCTCTACGACCCGAGTCGTGTGCTTGACAGCCTCGGTGTTGCTTGGGTCGATGCCCAGACCATGTGCGACAGTCTCTCTCTCCAAGTTCCTCCATCCGAAGCCGATGTGCGAATTTGGTGCGATAAGACGCAGAAAATCACGATTCGTGTTCGCCATGATCAGGCTGATTCTGCGCAACTTGCGGCCCAGCAAATCTATGCCACCCTTGACCCACTCCAATACGAGCTCCTCAATGTCCATGAGGCTGGCAGTCCCCATGTCGTTCTGGCTTGGTGGCAGTTCCTTTTGGTCGTCTTCCTGGTGTTGGCTCTGATTGTCTGTTTTTTGCCTTGGGTAGAATGCCTTTGGCTCAAAAACTCTGTGCGTAATGATGCTTAGTCGTCTGCGGTCGGCCTTGTCCTCAGTTCGGCTCCATGCCGGGGCTTTGTTTTTGCTGTATGTCCTTTTGCTGGTCGAATATGTGCGATTCGTCGGTGCTAACTATTTTCAGCTCATGGGATTCGAGGTTCGTGTTTCGCCCATTCCGGTCTTTGTCGGATTCCTCATGCTGGTCTTCCTGTTCTTGGCACTTTTCCACTACAATCGGGCATCTCACCGCCAGTATGCCCTGGCGTTGATTGTGGCGGTTCTCTTTTGTGTGCCGCAAATCATTATGTTTCAAGTCGGTCACTCCACAATCTTTGGCCCTCTATATTCATTGCTATTTCTGCTGTTGCTACTCCTGCCGGGTGGGCGGCGTCTTGTTGTTCCATATAAAGTGCCGTCTCGCTTTCTTGTGAGGTTGCTTCCGGCTGCGGTTGTGTTGGCTATGGTGCCTTTTTTCGTCACCTATGGTCTTCCCCGCGACCTCTCTGTGCTGTCACTTTCCCAGCATACCTACGATGTCCGTGCTCATGCCGTGGCTCAGGGTAATATCTTCACCAACTATCTCAAGGGACCGCTTGTCAATGTGCTGATTCCATTGTTGTTGGTTGCCGGATTGTCTATTCAAAAAAAACGTTGGATTTTGCCGTTGGTGGCGGTGTTGGCTTTGTCCTATCTTTTCTTTGTCTCGCCGCAGAAGAGCATTCTTTTCTCCATCATTGTTGTGTTGATGAGCTATCCTTTCCGCAACTGCGCTACCAAGGCCGGTGTCTTCCTATATGGCTTGTTGCTGGCCTGTGTCGGATCTGTTGCGCTAAACCTCCTTACTGGCAACATGCTTGTCGAGTCTATTGTTGTTCGCCGATTGTTTTTTATTCCTGTACTGGTCTGCGATCAGTATTTCGCTTTCTTTCAAGGCCATCTTATGCTTTTGTCGCACAGCTTCCTGTCGCATTTCTTCGCCTATCCGTATGCTCTTGATCCCTCGCATCTTATCGGCTATATGATGTACGATCGCACCATCACTTCGTGCAACACTGGCATCGTTGCCGACGGCTTCATGAATTTTGGGCATTTGGGAGCATTCCTTTTTGTGCTGTTGGGTGCTGCGGTTTTGCGGTTTGTTGATGCAGTCGACTACGATTCGCGCTATTTTGGCTTGGTAGTGCTATTGCTTTTCTCCTTCCTCAATGGCGCTCTTTTCACTGCTTTGCTCACTCATGGCGGACTGGCGCTCATCCTTTCCGTACTATTCGTTATTCCATCTAATGGCCCAACTTGTAATAACAACCGTTTGCTATCATGAAAATACCTGCCGTCAAAGATATAACTCAGCGTTTCCGCTCCAGCGATTTTGCTCGTAACAGTCTCATCCTTTCGGCTGGAGTGGCATTGGCTCAGGTGCTTCCATTTTTATTTTATCCTATCTTGGGCCGCATCTTCACCTCAGAAGAGTTCGGTCTGTTGGCTACCTTAACCTCAGTCATCACAGTACTCTCTGTGTCAGGATCGGGTAAATATGAGAGTGGTATTGTGATTGCCGATAACAAGCGCGAGGCCGCAAATTTGGCTGCACTCTCTGTAGCAGTGGGCTTTGTAGTCTTGTTGGTGGGTTGGCTGCTGTGCCAGTTTGTGCTGCTTCGTCCGCTCACCTCATGGCTCAATCAGCCTGATTTGGCCCGCTGGTTCTATCTCTGTCCCTTGGCAGCGTTCAGTATTATAATATTCAATGTATACAATGAATGGTGTGTGCGAGAGAAATACTTCAAGTCGCTGGCGTTAAATAAGATTATTAATTCCAGTGCCGTTGTTCTCAGCAAGACTTTGTTTGGCTTCTGGCATATTTTTGCTCAAGGGCTGGTGATGGGCGATGTCATAGGTCGTGCTATCTCGGCTTTGGGTTGTGTCTTTCGTGCCCTGTGGCGCGATGGAAAGACTTTTCTCTTGGTCCGCTGGGCTGATATGAAGCGTTGCGCAGTCAAATTCCGTGAGTTTCCTCTTTTCAATATGCCGGGCCGACTGCTCAATTCTCTAGGTCAGGCTATCCCCATTTGGTTGTTGGCGGCCTATTATGGGCAGACCGAGGTAGGTCTTTTTTCCATGGCGTTGACGCTATTCTCAGTGCCTATTAATATCATCTCAACCTCGGTGAGCGATGTCTTCCGCCAAAAAGCCACCGAGGAATTCAAGGCCCATGGCCAGTGTTTGTCTATCTTTAACAAGATTATGCTTGGCTTAGGAGGCCTGGGAGCAGTGCTGTTGATTGCACTGGTGTGGTTCCTTCCCTCGTTGTGCACCTTGTTCTTAGGCGACCAATGGTATGAGACTGGTGTGTATGCGCAGATACTGGCTCCAGCCATGGTGCTGATGTTTGTGTCCAATTCGCTCAGCGGCATGTTCATCGTTGCCAACAAACAGCGAGCCTTCTTCTGGTGGCAACTTTATTTCTCAGCCAGTACGCTGGTGTCGGTATGGCTGGGCTGTGCCGTCTTTGGCACCATCACCGCCACACTCATCCTCTTCTCCCTTTTCCGCTCTTCGGCCTATCTGGCCAGTCTGGTTATGACCAGGGTGTATGCCAAAGGAGAAGAAATACATCCGGTGGAGGGATTTCAATAGCGAAGCAGAGAAGTGCACTCCCCGCGGTGCACATGCGTAAGGCATTTCCATAAAGCCCCCATGTCAATACCAGCAATACCACAAGATATTGACCCTGTTTGATTAGTTGAAAGTTGGAGACTTGTTGGCATTTGAAGTTTGCAAAATAAACACCATTAAATACTATTGTCTAAATGAAAAAGATTCAAATGAAGGAAATACTGAAGCCGTTGATGGTTCTGCTTATTATGATAGTGGCTTCTGTTTCTCTATCGATGGCTCAGCGAGTGGAACACTTTCGTGGCCGGCTGACGGTGCGGCCTGAGTCTCCTTATGTGATGCGAGATGTGGCCGTGGATGTATCGTGGGATAAATCTGGGAATACGGCCCTCGTGACACTGCATCACGTCAAGTTCTCGCGTATGATGCCAGTCAGACTTACCATCCAAGTGCCTCAAGTAAAGGTAACTCCCATTGCTGGAGGATTCCAACTATCTGGCGACAATATCGTACCGCTGAAGGGCGGCTCGCCCTATCCTCAGCGCATGGTGCGGCGCTTGCAAGGCACGGTAAAAGGCAGCAAACTAAGTCTTCATCTCACGATAGGCACAGCCCCGATACATTACGAAGGTGAATCCCGACATTGAATGGAAGCGGTTCTTTATCTTGATGTAAATGGTTTGGCTGGTTTGAGAATGAGGATGTTTGTGCATTAGATTGCCATTGGTTTCTAGAGTTACTAGATATAGTTTGGGGAGATTTGTCAAACGAGTTAAGTTAGTGTTTTGCTGGCATTGATAAAAAAGTGGTCGCCTTTCTCGGGGCAACCACTTCTTATATCAATATGTAATTTCAGATTAATACAAGGCCCACACAACACCGCTCCCGGGTTCTGCATTTTGCAGGCGGCTCTTGGTTTGACTGTTGCAGCGGATTGTAGTGGTAGTAGCTCTGCCTACGATACGCAGGGCATAATTCACAGAACATGAGTAGCTCAAAGTAAAGCTACTGGAGAACCAGATTGACTGCAACGAGGTGCAGTAAGCGAAGGCATAGTCAAAATCAGTCAATGAATTACTTCGGAATGACAATAGGCTGAGGCTGGTTAAGCTTGTACAGTTGGCAAACATCGCATTCATAGTTGATACATTCGAGGTGTTGAACGACGAAATATTGAGGTTGTTGAGGCCGGTACAAGATGAAAACATTCTGCTCATATCCGTCACATTTAAGGTGTTGAAAGTTGAGAGGTTGAGGTTGGTTAAGTTGCTGCAGAGTTCAAACATAGAGTTCATAGTCGTTACATTCGAAGTGTTGAACGTGGAGAGGTCGAGGTTTGTCAAGCTGCAGCAGTCGTAAAACATCTTGCTCATGTCTGTCGCATTTGAGGTGTTGAATCCATTGCCGAAGTCAATTTGGCTTAGGCTTCTTGATGATAAAAGAAAACTACTATTCGCTGGTGCATGAATTTCTGCTGCAGGAGTGTAGACATGGCAGACATTATTGATGATTTTTTTGTAGATAGGGGTGGATAGCGGATTATCAATGTCATTATCTATTCTATCGGCACCCTGCACTGCGTCAGTATAATTGTAATGAAATATCAGGCTCTGCGCATCTAGCTCGGAAAATGCATACTCCTGCAACGTTGCAGCCTGCCATTCTCGATTCTCAAAAACAAGGTTGCTGATATTGATGGTGGTGATGATGGAGGGTTGCACATTAACGACGTTGGCCACCTTTGTGGCTGTACCATCGCTGGCATCTATCTTGATGGTGAAGTTGTGATACTGACCTGCTGGCATGGATATGTACACACAATCGTCTTCGGCAAAGGTGCGATTTTCTGCATTGACTATTATGCGTTTGGTCTCGTTGGTGGCAGTGCCAACAAGCACCAAGTTGCCATTGTTGCCAATTTGATACTTGCCATTGTTGGGCTCATCTGTAATGACACGGATGCAAACAATCTGTCTGTCAATCTCGGGCAATACTATCTTTATGAGGCCTCCGAGATTGTGGAATGCCACATCGCGATGGTCGCTTTCGCCATACATAGGGAAGTATTTCAATGGGGCATCGTTGATATTACATTCACTTGGATAGGTCACGTATAGAGTATTGTTGTTTGCGTCTCCACCACACGCCATTTCGGCAGGATAGATAAATCGATAGGGCAAGAATCCCGTGATACCGTGGTTCTCAACAGGTGTCAAGGTTGCCCAAGTAGGGGCATCACCTCTGGGCGACACGCTATAGAGGGCATAGCCAAAGTCGCCAAACACCTTCACTTGGTCACTATTGTTCCAACAAATAAGGTTGCCCACGAGGTCGGTTTTCATGCCGCCGTTATCAGCATGGGCGGTGAAGGTGGGCAGTTCTTCGTCTTTTTCTTTCTGGCAAGATACTGCCAGCAAGGCCATCATTGCAATAGCCATCAGCGCAATTTTCTTCATGACGATAAAGTTTTTGTTAAAGGAAAAGGGTTTCTCCCTCTGTGAGCGACTGAGTGCCGTGACCATCATTAGGATTATTGGGGTTTCTATCGCCACTGCCCATAAAACCTTTTTCTACATGTGCTTCAAGCACCTCCACAATAGGAGTCTCATAATGTACTTTCTTTTTCATGTTGTTTTATTTTTTGAGTTGTTATAAAATAGCAAAAGGTGACTTCCGATGTTCTCTATAAGTGTAGAGAGCAATTTTTGCACTGCAACAACTCAAAATGTGCGTGATGATTGGGCATAAAGAAAGTGGAGTTGTTCATCAGACTCATTATCTCATCGTTGGGTCTCGACTCCCATAAATCCCGATAAGAGTTGTAACTACTCCACTTGAGCCATATCGTTGATTCATACGATACAACCAAGCGAGCGTCATTCTTACAAATCCCTGGGATATAATGTGAGTTGTCGAGATTCACGATAAAGGAATTAGCTTTTGATGCGCTTTCTTTGAAAGGTGTTACTCTCAACCTTTCACAATGCAAAGATACACATAATTTTTGATATAGCGGATTTTTTTTTTGAGCCGTGTGGATGTAACCCATATTGTAGGCCGCTTTCGCAAAACTTGAATGGTGCAGATTGGAATTGTTGCATCAAGATGCAAACGTTTTTCTATCTGCAGTCTAGCCCTAGCGCCGTTCTTCCTCCGTTCCTTATCCTATATTTATACCTTATTTATTCTATAGTTATTCTATATATAATAGTATAAATAAGGTATAAATATAGTATAAATAAGGTAAAACGAGCGAATGGGCGGCGGAGTTAGTAAGCAGGCTGAGATTGTTATTTGGTCTAGGATGAATTATGCGGTGTGTTTAAATGGTTAATAATTAAGTTGTTGTCTCTTGGTTGTCAAAATTGGCGGACCACTAATCAATTTTGCAATTGTACAATTATAATCTAAAGGGAATAGGTTAATGTGATGGTATGTATTTGATTAATATATGATTATGATGTAAGTTAAAATAAATAATCCACGAATTTACTCGTGGATCATTTATTTTCGGTTGTCAACACAAAAAGTGGTACTAACGATGGATTCCAGTGATTTGCGTAAGGGAAAAATCAGTTCTTAATCAAATAGAGCCTGTCTTTGGGGTGTGGCTATTTAGCCAATGAGAAATCCATCGGCGGTCCAATAGGTCGTACACCGCAGTAATAGCAAATGCTATGACCACAATAAGCAGGGCAAATATCCACATTGATTTGGGAGTAATGATTAACAATAATCCGACATGGGACATGTAGAGCATAAGGCTATTTTTGCCACAATAGTTCAGCACTTTGCTTTTTGTTCCCAGCATGGGTACAAACTTGATGAACGATAAGGCAAATGTGGCCGCAACGATATTGCGAACCCAAGGAATCAGATAATATGTTAATTCGTTGGGACAATAATGAGTGCGACTAAAGAGGGTAAAGGCATAGCTGCATAGTAACAATGCACCAATGCAAAGCCAAGTAATTGGACGATCCAATTTTTCTATCTTATCACGATATGCAGCGATCCACATACCGATGGGGAAGCACCACAAACTAGTCCACCAGTTTGAGAACCTGCCTAAATAATAGTCGGCCACAAGCATCCATACAACTGTCAATACACTGATAATGGCTAGGCCCCAGGTTGGTTTGCGCATATAACCCAGCAGTGCGTATGCTCCTACATGAAACCAGAAAATGGTGCGTAGAAACCATAATTCTTCTGACGGTAGCGAGAGAGTGATGAGACTGTGCCACAATTCATTCATTTCGAAGTGTGTTAGAAAATGCTTGAGTACAGATATGACCAACACGACAAAAACGAATGGTATGTATAACTTGAGCAGTCTGCGAGACCAGTATTGCAATGATAAGGGCTTGTTTTTCATGACAGAATGATAAACACCATAGCCGGATAATACAAAAAATGTGCCGACCACGGCATATCCTAAGTCTCGTATTTCGACGCCCCATCTAGGTAATACTACCCCATATTTCTCACTAAAGAATAGAACAATATGATGGACAATAATCAATAATATGCACCATCCGCGCAATGCGAATGCATCATCTTTTTCAAATATTCTTCTTTTCATATTGTTAGTATTTATTATGTTACGATAATCTATTCGGCATCCTCCGTTTTGGGGGTGTTGGATTTAGAACTGAGAAACATCTGGTCGATGATGAGCCAGATGGCACCTACGGTGATGGCGGCGTCGGCTACGTTGAAGATGGCGTTGAAGAACACTAGGGGTTTGCCTCCCCAGATGGGCATCCATTCAGGCCAGGTGGTGTCGATGATGGGGAAGTAGAACATGTCGACTACTCTGCCTTGCAGGAATGGCGCGTAGCCGCCTTCGGTGGGGAAGAGCTGGGCCAGGTTGTAGCAACTTTCGTTGAAGATGATGCCATAGAAGCAGCTGTCGATGAGGTTGCCGACGGCGCCCACAAAAATGAGTGAAAGACAGATGGTTAGCGAGGTACGCATACCTTTCTTGATGGAATGCAGCAGATACCAGAGAATGGCTCCCGAGGCAAAGAAACGGAAGAGGGTGAGGACGATTTTGCCGACTTTGCCACCGATGGCCATGCCAAAGGCAAAGCCTTCGTTCTCAACAAAATGCAGGCGGCACCATTCGCCAATTAAAGGGATGTCTTCGCCCATGAACATGCGGGTTTTGACCAGGATTTTTACAATCTGGTCGATGATGAGGATGCTGGCAATGAGGATGCCAACGATGAGGTATTGTTGTTTGCGTTTCTTGTCCATAATTGAGTAATAACTCAGTTGTTTGCGAAAAATTGTGTGCGCGATTAGTTATTTTTTTTTGTTCCAAGCTTCGGCTTGTTCCACGAGTTCGTCGTACCAATCTTGGCCGAATCGGCGGATGAAGGGCTCTTTGAGGTATTTGTAGAGTGGTTCGCCGCACTCTTTGCCCTTGGCTACAGCGCATTGGCAGATGTCCCACTTGTGGTAGTTTACGGCTGTGAATTCGCCAAAGACATCCACGCGCACCGGGTAGAGGTGGCAGGAGACGGGTTTCTTCCAGTCGATTTTGCCATCGCGGTAGGCTTTTTCGATGGCACAGAGTGCCACACCATTGTCGCCATAGCAGATGTAGGCGCACTCGCGGTTGTTAATCAATGGTGTGCAAGGCTCGCCGGCATTGTCTTCGGCGGCCACGCCTTCTTTGTGAACCACTTCTATGCCCTCGGGGGTCATGTAGGGTTCCACCTCGGGGAGTATGCGCTCGAGAATGGGTATCTCGCTTTCTTCCAGGGGTGCGCCGCAGTCGCCTTCGATGCAGCATTCGCCCTTGCACTTGGCCAGGTCGCAGCAGAAACACTTTTCGGCTATATCTTCGCTAATAATGCAGTCTTTTACAATTAACATTTTTGTTTGGCTTAGTTGTTTAGTTGTTTAGTTGCTTATGGTTGTTTGTTTTTGAAAGTAGGCTCTTAAGTTAGTAAGCATTTTTGCAATAGTGTCTATTTCGGTTTTTATTGTTATTAAATCATCAGGTTGAATGTACTCTAAATCTACGGATAGTTGAAGTTGGCAGTATGTCTCCATTAGAGAGCCATATGGTATTTCAATAAAATGGATTTGTTCTTTTGTTGATGACCGGCTGCTGCCTTCTGCAATGTTTGAGGCAACGGATATGCTGGCTCTTCTGATTTGGTCACAAAGGGCATAGCGCTCAATTGTTGGATATTTGTTGAGTAGTTTGTAAACGTCGACAACAAATTGCCTGGCATTTTGCCAGACGTTTAGCTTTTCGAAAGAGTAAACTACATTGTTCATAGGCGAACTATTAAGCGACTAAGCAATTAAGCGGCTAAACTAAATATTTTAGCATTTTCTCCCCCAGGTAATAAGCAAGTTTGTATTTCGATTCCACTGTCCAGCCGCCTACATGGGGGGTGAAGAGCATGTTGGGGCAGGAGAGGAGGTACTGGAGGTCGGGGTGGGTGGTGTCGATACTGTCTTTAGCCATCTCTTCATATTCCAGCACATCCAGGGCGGCACCGAGGATCTTTCCCTCACGGATGGCTTCGGCCAAGTCGGCAGTCTTTACCACGGCACCACGCGAGGTATTGATGAGATAGAATGGCTTGGCGAAAGCTTGGATGAAATTGTGGTTCAGCATATAGCGCGTCTCCTCGGTGAGAGGAACATGGAAGCTGATCACATCGGCCTCGGCTTGCAGTTGCTCCAGCGATACCTCTTCGACATAGCTGGGTGCATGGCCGGCGGGCTTGTATTTGTCGTAGGCTATGATGCGGCATTCGAATCCCTTCAGGCGTTGGGCGAAGGCTCTGCCCATGTTGCCGAGGCCGATGATGCCTATGGTCTTGCCTTTGATTTCAAGGCCACGGTTTTCTTCGCGGTGCCAGATGCCTTGGCGCACTTGCTTGTCGGCGTATGCGATGTGGTTGAAGAGCGAGAGCAACAGGCCCAGTGCATGTTCGCCCACGGCGTCGCGGTTGCCCTCGGGCGAGTTGATGCAGCGTATGCCCAAAGATTCGGCATACGCCACATCTATAGTCTCCATACCGGCGCCCACACGGCCGATGCACTTGAGGTGCCGTGCATGGTCCAGGAAGTGGCGGTCGATCTCAATCTTGCTGCGCACCACCATGGCGTCGTAGTCTTGGATTTCTTCAAGCAACGACTCGTATGTCACGTTGGTGTTCACCACCACTTGGTGTCCGCCCTCCTCCAGCGTTTGCTGCAAGGCGGGGTGGGTGTTGTCGGTAATTAGAACTTTCATTTCGCTTGATAGGAGATTTCTTTTAAAATGTATTTCTTTGAAGCGATGCCGCCAAGTATGCCGATGCCGCCATCCACATTGGTGTAGATCTGCACGGGTTCGGCGAAGATGCCGGTGAAGTCGTCTTGGCTCTCGGCAGCTTTTCTTGTCTTGAAGAAATAGTAGCTGTCGCGGCTAAGCGAATAAAGCTCAAGGCGGTACTGGTAGGTGTCGATGCTATTGTAGTAAAGGTCGAAGGAAATCTGGTGGTCCTTGCCGTTGATTCTTTCGTCGGTGAAGAGGATGCGGTTGCCTTCGTTGTCGGCATCACCTATTTCAATGATCTCATTGGTGAGGTTTGGGTCGAACAGCACATTGTCCTCAACGGTGATGTAGGAGTAGAACCAGTTGCTCCACGATTCGTCTTCTCCATTGTAGTCGTAATTCTTCATTCTTTGGGCAACACGCAACATATAGTAGTTTTTCTCGTTGGCGGGGTCGGTGAGAATGAATTTTACGGTCACATTGCCATAGGAATGGGTCGTGGCGTCGTCTCCATAAGAATAATCATAAGAGGTTGTATCCCAGTCGTAAGAGATTTCGCCGATAGTGGGGCGGGAGGGGATTCTGCACCCTGCCTTCAGTTCGCCACGGTCGGGTATCATTACATTCAGTGTGATGGTGTCGCCGCTGCGGGGAATGTACCCCATCTTATACATGCCTTTGCCCAGGTTGGTGGCTTGGTTGCCAAGCTGCTGTCCATTTACTTCGAGAGCAAAGGTGGCATTGTCGATGGTGGTGATGGGGTCGGAACTCAGGAAGAAGCGGCTGTTTGTCAGTCGTACTGTCCATGTACTGTCGGTCTCGGGGAGAGAAATCATGACAGGGGTTTTGTTATCGGTGATTTCGCCGGAGAAATCAATCGTCTTCTCGCAAGAGGCGAGTAGCGTGGCCATGGCGGCCATCAGGGCTATGATATGATGTCTATTTTTCATTATATATTGTATCATTTATATTATTAAAAACGCCAGTTGTAGCTGATTGAGGGGATGATGGGGAAGATGGAGAGCTGTTTGAGCACTTGGTAGTCGTCCATGAGGCCATACTGATAGCTCTTATAGATCAGATAGGGGTTCTGGCGGTTGTAGAGGTTGTAGATGCTAATGTTGATGGTGCGCTTGCCGTGTTTCAAATTCTTGTGGAAATTGACACTCACGTCCATACGGTGGTAGTTGGGCATGCGGTAGTTGTTGCGGCTGCTCACATAAGGGATGCTGCGGTCGTAATAATAGTAGTCGTCCTCATTCACGCCGGTTTCGTTGGGGTCGATGTCCTCCATGGCCAGGGTGCAGGCGTTGCCGGTGCTGAACACCCAGCTGAGGCTGGCGTCGATTTTCTCGTTGAATTTGTAGGTGAGCACCAGGCTGACGTCGTGACGGCGGTCATATTTGGCGGGGAAGGTGTTTCCTTGGTTGATGATTTGGCCTTCGCGGTCAAACTTGCGGTCGGTGTGGCTCCAGGTGTAGCCCAGCCAGCCGGTGAAACGGCCGAGGGTCTTCTGTGCCAAGAACTCAACGCCGTAGGACCAGCCGCGACCCATTGCCACTTTGTCCTCCCAGCCCTGGGAGTTGCCAAAGAACGATGCACCGTCCTGGTATTCAAGCAGATTGTTCATATATTTATAATAGCCTTCAACAGAAAGGTTGAGCGAATCCATCAGGTTGTAGAACAAGCCGGCTGCCACCTGGTTGGAATTCATAGGCTTGATGCGAGCGGTGACAGGCACCCAGAGGTCGGTGGGCAGGCTGATGCTGCTGTTGCTCAGCAGGTGGAGGTATTGGGTCATGTAGGCATAGCCCACTTTGGCGGAGAGGCGGTCGTTGAGCAGTATGCGGCCGCTGAGGCGGGGCTGGATGCTGGGGTAGAAGATGCCCTGCACGGCAAAGCCGGTGAAGTTCAGTCCGGCATTCACCTTCAGCCAGTCGTTGACTCGCCAGTCGTCTTCGGCATACAGCATCAGCTCTTCGGCCTGGATAATGCTCTGTCCCAGCACGGTGTCCATGCGGTTGTTGATGCTACTCATGCTGTCGACAATATGCAGACTTTGTGTCTCGGGAGTGAAAATATGGTGCAAGACCTGGCCGCCGAATTTTGCACTGTGGTCGGGCGAGGGTGCGTAGTCGAAATCAACACGGGCCGAGAAGTCTTGAATGCCGGAGTTGTGCCCCATGGAAACCTCTTCGCGGTAATTGCGGTCAACAAACTCAAGACCCACATTCATGATGTTGCGGTAGCGGGTGTAGGCTCCGGTCACGTTCATGAACAGCTTGGGATTCAGTTCATAATTCCATCGCAGGCTGCCCACGATGTTGCCCCAGTTGTAGCCCACCTTCAAGTATTCGCGAGTGGTGTAGCTGAAGCCGGACTGCATGCGGGCGTAGATGCGGTCGTCGCCCATGTAGTAGGAAGCATAGAGTCGGCTGCGGTCGTTGAATTTGTGTGTCACTTTGGCATTCAAGTCATAGAAATAGTAGCCGGCATTGATTTTCTCGGTGATGCCTTCCATGGTGGTTGCCAATGCGATAAGCGGTTGCAACAGTGCGTCGGCGTATGTGCGTCGGCCGGAGATGCTGAAAGTGGTCTTCTCTTTGATAATAGGGCCTTCGAAATTGAACTTGGCCGAGATGGCACCGATGCTGAGGCCGCCGTGGAACTCTTTGTCGTTACCATTGTTGGTGGTGATGTCCAGCACGCTGGAGAGGCGGCTGCTGAAATGTGCGGGGAAGCTGCCCTTGTAAAGGCTGATGTTCTTCACGGCGTCGGAGTTGAAGGCCGAGAAAAATCCGCCGAGGTGGTTCACGTTGTACATGGGCACGCCGTCCAGCAGGAAGAGGTTCTCGTCGGGGCCGCCACCGCGCACATACATGCCGCTAGTGCCCTCGCTACCGCTCTGAACGCCAGGCAGTAGCTGCACGGCCTTGATGATGTCGGTCTCGCCAAAGAGCACCGGCACGGCTTTCACTTGCTCCACGGGAATCTCGATGAGGCTGGTCTGCGAGCTTTCCACATGCTGCACACGCTGCTCGGTGATGGTCACCTCCTGCAACATGAGCGAGCTCTTCAATTTGATGTCAAGTCGCTGGTCCTTAGTGAGGTCAACTTTTGTATACTGGCTTTCGCAACCCACAAAAGAGAATCTGATGACGGCCTTCTCGCCCTTCAGTGTCAGGGTGTAGCGGCCGTGTTGGTTGGTGATGGTGCCCTTTTTAGATATGGTATCATAAATAGTTGCACCAATCAGCGTCTCGCCAGTTTTTTGGTCGGTGATGGTGCCGCTGATAGTATGCTGGGCCCATGATGCCATTGCGGTGATGAGTGCCAGCAGGAGTAGGAGTGTTTTCTTCATGTTTGTTAGTTTTTGTTGTGCTTTTTTATTATGACGCACAAAATGCTATTTTCTTACAGTTTGATGATAAATTTTGATTTGTTGTTGGCTTAGAGCAAATCTTCAGGCGAGGCTTTCACACCGGGATCGGCACTAGTCGGTGCGACAGGAATATCGTGGCTCTCAGGCTCTTTCGGCTGGTTGAGCTCGTGGTTGCCCTTTTTCTTCTTATGTCTGTCGCGTTTGTGCTCTTCTATGGTCTCGCCAGCCACAATGCCGGTTGGCACGGCAATGATGGAGTAACCCAGCAGCATCACCGCCATAGCGATGAACTGGCCGATGGATGTGACCGGGGTAATGTCGCCGTAACCTACTGTGGTGATGGTTACTACGGCCCAGTAGACGCCGCGGGGAATGCTGGAGATGGCTGGATTTTTGTCGCCCTCAATGCCATACATGGTGGCACCGAGTATCACAGCGATAATCAGCACGAAAATCATGAATACGAATATCTTTACGGCACTGCGTTTCAGTGCGTTAATCATGAATTTGCTCTCATCGAGGAATTTCTGCATCTTGTAGATTCTGAAAATCCTCAGCACTCGCATTAGGCGAAGCACCGACAGCGTTGAGGCGGCCGGGAAGAACAGACTCAGGTAGGCCGGGAAGATGGACAGCATGTCGATGATGCCAAAGAACGAAGTCAGGTATGACTTGGGGTTGTCGAGGCAGTAGATTCGAAGGTAGAATTCAAAGGTGAATAAGATGGTGAACAACCAGCCTATTAACCTCATGACGATGACAAACCAGTTGGTTTCGTGAGTGTTATTGTCGACGATATCGGCGTCGGCTGCTGCTTGGGGGGAGGTTTGCTGGCTGCCGTTTGTGGCGATTTCGGTCTGCAAGGTTGTGTCGTCTTGTGGGACGGTTTCGGTGCCGGTGACTACCTGGGTGATGGAAGTAAGGTTTTCAAACTCAGGAGTTTCAGAAACGCTCTCAAGCGTGATGACCACGATGTTCAGGCAGATAAGTATCAGTAGCCACACATCGAATTTTTTTCCTCTCGGCGTGTCGGAACGGAAAATAATGGTGTAGATTTCCTGGCGGGTGAGGGTGCGGTACTTCTTGGGTAGCAGCACGTTGAATAATGCTCGGTGCATGATGTCGCCAATGAATTTGCACACATCCAAAGCCGCCTTGCGGTAGGGTATCTTGGCAATACCTTCAATCAGAATGATTATTTTCTTCAGTATCAGTTGAAATAGGCGTTTCATCTGTCTTTTGGTGTTAGTCTTCTTGGGTTTCCTTGCCGCTTTTTCTGATCAGCAGGGTGTTTGAGCGCTGTTCGGTCATGCGCTGCGCTACTTGCTGCAGCTTTTCGGGAGTAATGTCGCGGTAGTTGGCTGGTTCGGTGTTGATTAGCTCGGTGCGGCCAATCATTTCATAGTAGCACAGGCTCAGCGCGCGGTCGGCCGCTTTGTATTGCGAATAGACGAAAGTGTTCTCGTATTTGTTGGCCACTTTCTCAATTTCGTGTTGGCTGACTTTCGTCTGTTGCAGCTGCGCAATCTCCTCATTGATAGCCTTTTCTGCTTGATCGAAGTCTACGCCGTCGCACAACTTTCCGCTCACCACAAACAAGCCTTTGTCCAGCTCGCCGCTAATGTAGGCGTTGATTTCGGTGAACAGGTGCTGCTCCTGGACCAGATGCTGGTACATGCGTGAGGAATGGCCATTGCTGAGCACATCGCTGATCATGTCGTAGACATAATAGTCGGCCGACCATCTGTCGCACATCAGCCAGGCTTTGTAGATGGCATTGTTCGGCACATCGCGCTGGACCTCAAACCTTCTTGCCTCGGTCTGCTCGGGCTCTTGGGGCAAAGGCTGCTTGACGGTCTTTGTGGCACGATGGATGGCTCCGAAATGTTTCTCCACCAAGGCAAATGCCTCCTGCTCATCCACATTGCCGGCGATGGCCAGGATGGCATTATCGGGGTTGTAATATTGCTCAAAGAAGTTGCGAACATCCTGTAACGTAGCCTCTTGCACATGTTTTATGTCTGCGCCGATTGTGCACCACCTATAAGGGTGAACCTGATAGCAAAGGGGGCGGAGCAGCATCCAGGTGTCGCCGTAAGGCTTGTTCTTGTATCGCTGGTTATATTCCTCGGTAACAACGCGTTGCTGCACGTCCAACACCGGCCAGCTGTTGCCATCGATGTCCCAGTTGCCGGACATTCGGTCGGCCTCCAAAGTCAGTGCCTGGTCCAGATATTGTGCCGGAACAGTGATATAATAGTTGGTATAATCGTTGTTGGTAAAGGCATTGCTCTCGCCGCCCATGGCATCCACCATGAGGTCGAAGTCCGGGAACTGGCGAGTGCCTCCAAACATCAGATGTTCAAACAGATGGGCGAAGCCGGTCCTATCGCTGCTCTCGTTGCGAGAGCCTACTTGATAGAGCAGATTCACCGTCACCAAAGGTGTGGTTTCGTCGCGGTGCACCAGCACCTTCAGTCCATTGTCGAGTGTCTTCTTTAAATAAGAAATCATACATAAAAAACGACAACCTGTGCTTATTATTGTATGACAGAAAAAATAATATGTCCGCTATTGGGTTATTCGCTTTGCAGTGTGTTGGTTCCATGGTGTTTATGGCCTCTGAATTTATTTTGTTTTTCGGTAGAAGCAAGTCGATGACTAAAAACAAATTCTCAAGCCGATTTTGCGTCACTTTTTTTAGCGTGTTAAAGTGCCTGTTGGGCGGGAAAAGAGTGGCTTCGCTGATCCTTCGCTGATCCTTCGCTGATCCTTCGCTGATCCTTCGCTGTAGCTTCGCTCCGTGAAACGGTCTTTTGGCGATGTTTCACGGCATGTTCAGCCCTTTTTCTGTGTGCCGAAAAATGCCAGTTTTTCATCCGTTTTTTGGCGATTTGGCAAAGAAAAATCCCCCATAAAATAATCTGCTGAAATTGTTGGCTTTAGCCTCGGATTTTTTCCGCAAGAAAAGTTTTTTTGTGGATTATTGCAGAAAAAATCGTATCTTTGCAAATCATACTTTATGTCGGCTGGTTTCCGATTTGGAATACAATAAGTTGTGTATTTGCGTTGATAATCAGTTGGTTGTTGAAGTGTGACATTAAAACAAAGTTGGAATAATAATTATTGAAATTATATAAACTATGAAAATTTCTGTGGCAGGTACCGGCTATGTCGGTCTTAGTATTGCAAATCTTTTGGCACAACACAATGAGGTGGTATCGGTTGATATCGTCCAGGAACGTGTCGACTTGGTCAATAGTCGTAAAAGTCCTATCCAAGATGACTATATCGAGCGTTTCTTTGCTGAGGACTTGCAGCTCCAGCAGGGTGTTTCCAAACCGGATTTTATCCTCAAGAAATGCCTGGATCTGAAGGCCACCACCGATTGGCAGAATGGCTATGCCGGTGCTGATTACGTGGTGATTGCCGCCCCCACCAACTACGACAGCGCCAAGAACTTCTTCGACACTTCGGCTGTGGAGGATGTGATTCAGAAGGTTATACAGGTGAACCCCGAAGCCATCATGGTCATCAAGAGCACCATCCCCGTGGGCTATACCGAGAGTGTGCGTGAGAAATTCCATACCGACAAGATTATGTTCGCTCCCGAGTTTCTGCGCGAGAGCAAAGCCCTCTACGATAACCTTTACCCCAGCCGCATCATCGTTGGCTATCATCAGGCCGACAAACAGTTAGCCGAGAAAGCCCGCCTGTTTGCCCAGCTGATCAAGGGCGGTGCCATCCAGGAGGAAATTCCTATGCTTGAGATGGGCAGCACCGAGGCCGAGGCCGTGAAACTCTTCGCCAACACCTATCTGGCACTCCGCGTAAGCTATTTCAACGAGTTGGACACTTATGCCGAGCTTAAAGGTCTCGATACGCAGCAGATTATCAACGGTGTATGTCTCGACCCTCGCATCGGTACGCACTACAACAACCCCAGCTTCGGCTACGGCGGCTATTGCTTGCCTAAGGACACCAAGCAGCTCTTGGCCAACTATGCCGATGTGCCGCAGAACATGATGAGTGCCATCGTTGAGAGCAACCGCACCCGCAAGGATTTCATTGCCGACCAGGTGCTGAAGATGGCCGGCTACTATAGCTATACCGGCATCAACCAGTTCGAGGCCAATATGCCGCAGTGCACTATCGGCGTTTTCCGCCTCACCATGAAGAGCAACAGCGACAACTTCCGCCAGTCCAGCATCCAGGGTGTGATGAAGCGCATCAAGGCCAAGGGTGCCAAGGTGATTATCTACGAGCCCACCCTTGAAGATGGCAGCACCTTCTTCGGTAGCGAGATAGTGAACAATCTCGACACTTTCAAGCAGCAGGCCAACGCCATCATCGCCAACCGCTATGACGACTGCCTGGACGATGTGTCGGAAAAGGTCTACACCCGCGACATTTTCAAACGCGACTAACACTTCACACTTCACCCATCACACATCACCCATCACAGATCACTCATCACTAAAACAATGAATTGGTTCGTTCTCCGTTGTGTTCCAGGCAAAGAAGCCTCATTGCAGCAATCCATTCAGGAACGCTTTGGCGTTGAGTGCTTTGTGCCTATCGAACGCAGGCGTCAGCGCGACAGCCATGGCCGCTTTACCTGGCGCGAATACTGTGCTTTAAGTAGCTATGTGTTTGTACATGCCGAGAAAGATCCGTTCTTATTGATAACCAAGAGTGTGATGGGTGTTCATCCGATGCGGCACATGGTTGATGGACTGCTGCAATTGGTGGTAGTTCCTGACCGAGAGATGCAGAGCTTCATCCTGGTTTCCGGCAATCGCAATGAACGTGCGGTTTATCTTGATCCGGCGAAACTGAACTTCAAAAAAGGCGACAAAGTCCGCATCATTGGCGGCTCGTTTATGGGCGTTGAAGGCTACTTTATGCAGATTGGTGGCAAGCACGAAAAACGTGTCGTGGTTCAAATTCCCGGCCTGCTGGCAGCCGCTACGGCTGCCATCCCGGCCGCGCTGGTAGAGAAGATTTAGTTATGATGAAACTGCCGCCATCAATGTGAGTTCAATGATTTGATGTCTAATCGGTAACAAATAAAGCTTCGCTGAATTAGAAGAAGGTCGAATGTTAATATGGTCATTTTTTTTGAAAAAATGTTTTACTTTTCAAAAAAATGACTATATTTGCAATAGATATATATTAATGTACCATTAATGTAAGTTGCTTGAATTAATAGAATTATAATACTTTTTAACATTATCAATTTTGCCCAGTCCGCAAGAAAACATACAACAATATATAATAACTAATCATTAAAGCCTATGAAAATATTTTTACGTTTTTTAGCAATCACGCTGCTCGCGGCTTCGGCCTGGGCTGTGTCGGCGCAGACAACAGCGCCGACAACTAGCCAGATTGGGCGGGTAGAAACCACTCGGACAACTGACTTTAGTCCGGTCAATGCTTTCTACAGCTATTCTATTACGGAGACCATTATTCGGCGAATAGAAATGCAGGGTGGTCCTCAGACTATCACATCGCTGAGCATTTACTATGCAAGCGCTACACCCCTAGTCACTAAGACCAACTGCACAGTCTATCTCAAGCATGTGCTTTATTCTGGTTTCTGGGATGAAAATAACATTGAGGATCTCTCTGATGCCACTATGGTTTACTCGGGAAACCTAAATTGTGTGCAAGGATGGAATGAATTCGAGTTCACCACGCCTTTCTCGTACGACGGCACATCAAATGTGTTGTTGATTATTGATGATAATTCTAATGATTGGCAGTCAGGGTGCCGTTTTGCTGTTGACCAGTCTCACACTCACACGGGGCACGATAATGAGAATACCACAATAGCTTGGTACTCCGATGATCTAAATCCTGATTTCGACAATCTGAGTTCCTTTAGCGGTAATAAGATTGTGAGTGCTGATCGCGGTGTCATTCGCCTCAATGGTGTTGAGACTCCGCATTCGCTTCCGTACCGTGAAACTTTTGAAAATCAGCTTGGAACTACTGCTGGACATGTGTCAGGCTGGCGATCGGATGATACGAACAACTATTTTGCCGTCACAAGTCACGGCTATGGTGGCGGTTCGACCTTCATTCACAGCGGTTACAATTCTGATAAGTGTATGATGCTGACACGGCTGAGCGACCCCGTCGATTATACCGTGTATAGTCCTTGGTTCACGGATCCTTGTTATGCCGACAGCATCCGGATAGAGTTTATGATGTCTAATCAATACAGTTATGTCTATAACGGAGATACTTCTTTTTCCAAAATAAGACTGTTTAGCCAGACTTTGTCTGATCTGCTGGATAATGGTAGTTACGCTGGCGATTTGTTATTGCGCTATAACTATAACGGCTACAGAATAGGCCAGTCCTGCCATGATGGTTGGGTTCCGATGTCGGTAACCGTCCCGGTCCGCGGCCACTTTAGTCCTGGCGAGCCTTTCCGTATCATGTTTTATATTAGAGAAAGTTTAGCAGATGGGAATACACAAGTCCTGATCGACGATTTTTGTGTCACTCCTGTTTACTCCAGTACCCTTGTGAATGACTTGACAAATGTAATACCAAGATTTGAGGGTCCCGTGAATAATTATTTTAATTACTCGATAAGCCATTCCGTGGTACTGGCTTCAGAATTGCAGAACCAGCCCAGGATTCTCAAGTCTATCAAATATTACTATATTGGCCCCGAATCGATGACATCCAAGACCAATTGCACCATTAGTCTGCAACCTACTGCTTATTTCGATTTCAACGGTACTACGAATATCGGAGCCTATTGGGCAGAACCCCAAGTAGTGTATACCGGCCCGATGAATTGTGTTCCCGGTTGGAACGAATTCGTTTTCGACGAGCCCTACTATTACGATGGCGTATATAATCTGTTGGTGATAGTTGAAGACAATTCGGGCGCCTATGACCACCATAGATATTCTTCTCAAAGGTTTGCTACTACTTCAAGTATTGATGGTAGCTATCTTTCGATTCGACGCCAGACGGACAACGAGGCAAATCTTCCCCTTGACATTGAAGTGGCGTCACGGTATGACTTCCGCCCTGTAATGTCGTTTGGCTTCACACCTATAGTCTCGTTGCCATTTGCCGACAATTTTGACAGTTATACCGACCTTTCTTACAACGAGAATTGGACTACTACCAGTTCTGGATCGACTAACCATCGTTGGTTTGTGAACGGATTAGAGTATTTTCCTGAATGGGAAGGCACACCCTACCACAGCAGCCCCAACAATCTGCAGGCAAGAACCTGGTTCGACGACGTCGCAGACACTACCACGATCGTTTCCCCCTGGTTTTTCGTTCCGGAGAATTCCGATCTGAACCTCTCTTTCTGGGTGGCCAATCCTATTACCAGGGCTGGCAATTACTCTCATCTTCGGGTCATTGGAGAAAATTATTACGGCGAGGAGTTTTACTTGGGATATATGACCACTGTTGGCGAGTGGCGCCAGGAGACTGTTACTGTTCCCGCTGCCAGAATGTTCGACTATACTAATTATACTAATGTTCCCATGCGTTTTCGCCTCACGGCCGTGCCCTTCCAGCAAACCGACAATACCAGCACTCCAGTTCATGGTTTGTTGATGGATGATGTGGTTATCTCTACCTCTCGCTACACTTCGTCTAACGACGGAACCGACCACTTTGTCTACACCATCACTCACGATAATCCCTACACCGAAAGTTTTGAGGGTGTCGATTCCCCCGCCAGCTGCGGATGGTCGGAATACGTAGGTTCATCGAACGATGTTCATTGGAATGTTGTATCCCGCCCTGTTCAGCCCAACAGCCCTGTGCAAAACGCTTACGATGGCAGCAAGTTCTTGTATCTGTACTATCAAACGCAAGGGCATGAATACCGCTGGATTAACTCCCCCAGCATGCGCATCTCTGGCTACAATCCTACCGATAGCGTTGTTGTCGAATTTATGTACGCCAATCCCTCTTGGGACAGCGGTGTGGATAGTTGTAGATTATACCTTAACTACAGCAGTATAAACGACCAGTCCAGTGGATTCAACGGTTTCGTCCAGCCTCATGCCGAATGGACGAAGTTTAGATATGCAATGCCCGTTTCTGCAATTGGCAGTGATGAGTTTAATCTCAATTTTGATGGCATTCCACACCATGGTTTCGGCATCTTTATCGACAAGGTTAAAGTCTATCTCCAGCGTCAGGTCACTGTCGCAGTCCATGCTGTCCCAGCCAATGCCGGCTCTGTAACTCCCGGCGCTACGGTAGGAGAGGGACACTTTGTCCATATTGAAGCCACTCCCAATGAGGGCTATGTATTCAAAACTTGGGTTATCCGGATGGATAATTCTCCTTATACCTGGGTTTTGGGTGCTCCCGAAACTGATTATCCTATTGATGTAGATCAGGTTTGGACTGCTGTCTTCGAACCCGCTCCCATCCATATACCAGTTACCGTGGAACAGACTGAGACCATCTGTCCGCAAAAGAGACTTGATGTCTACGCAAACAATTCGAAGTATGGCACTATTGTCGGCCCGCCGTCATGGAGACAATTCCAGGTAGGTAGTACTATAGAACTCATGGCCATACCCAACGAGGGGTATGTTTTCCATCACTGGTCCGATGGCTCCACTCAGAATCCTCGTCCTTATGTTGTGTCTGCCGATGCTTCGGGCTTGATGGCATTCTTCTTCCCTGTAACTGAGCATCCCATTGCAGTGCCCTCAAGCGACTCTATCGAAAGTCTGTCCAGTGATTGGTTCTTAGTAGATAGCTATTACGAAAACGACTACAATGGTGTAATTTGGTCTGGGCCTGGTCGTTATTACCTGCTCCATTGCTCTAACTATGGTTTGATGGCAATGCCCCGTGTCGATGCGCAGGTGAGCAATCTTCGCCTGCGGGCCAACATCGATTGTGGCGAGTATGCTCGTATCGAAGTAGGCGTGTTGTCCGACATCCACGACCCCAGCACTTTCACTCCAGTATCAACCTTCTGCCCCAGTGACGAGGGTTTGAATAAATATTTCGAAACTGATATCGAGGTTGACTTTAACAGCTACACAGGCAATGGCCATTACATTGCGTTTAGGCTGACTAGAGTCAACGATGCTTCCCACTCCGCTGGTTTTTGGATTAACCATTTCTCATTAACGCAGCGCTAGACAATTCAGGGTCATTCGCTTTGTCCACCAATGTTCGACTGCTCAACTTTTAGACGGTTTCGCATCGGACGATAAAGCAAAACGAACCGAAAAAAAATGAACAAATTAAATATTATATAATATGAATACAATTATTAAACATTTGCTCGCTCTCGCTATGGTGCTGGGTATTGCCACCAGCCTATCGGCTCAGAACACATCGAGCACAGTCCTTTTCTCAACAGGATTTGAGACAGGGCAGACCGGCTTCGTTTCCCGCACGGGATCAGGTTGGGCCGCCCGTACATCTACCCCCGGAGGCCACGATGTAACCATCACGCCCCATTCTGGCAGTAGGTTCTATGGCATCATCCGCCCAACTACTGCCACGACTACGACCGCAGGCCATTATTATGCCAATGCGTACACTCCCTGGTTTGACATCCCTCAGGGTGTCACCACTTTGGAAGTGTCTTTCTGGTATGTTAACCCCAAAAAGCTCACCATCGGTGATGCTCCTCGTCCTCACGACACCCTACGTTTTGGTTGGTCAAGTACTTCTTTCTCAAGTGGCACCTTCCATCAAGTTTTAGTTGATACTGCTACCCATCAGGGTTGGACACATTACACTGGCCAAATTGAGCTAACTAGTAACAGTCACTATGTTCCTGGCGATCAGGTCAGACTGATGTTTGGCACGTTCACAGGTATAGGCAACTATGGAATATTCTTCGACGATATCGAGGTCCGCGCAAGACTTAATTCCAACTGCGTTTTAGACCTTCCCTATTTCGAGAACTTCGATAATGGTGGTGACTCTCTCAACGATTACGGTTGGAGCTCTATGGCCCACGACAACTCTAACACTCCTGCATGGACTATAAATAGCGGAGCACACACTAACAGTGGTATCGGAGCGTATTCCGGTAACCATAACCTTTATATTTTTAAGAGTAGTAGTTCAAATACTGTCGGTGCAAGAGCCTATTCTCCCAAATTCCGCATCCCGGAAGATGTGACCGAGGGCGACAGCATCCAGTACACCTTCCAGTTCGCCAACAAACCCTGGGGCCGCGATGTGGATTACATTGATGATGGATTCTATATTTATGATGGCGACCAAATTGTGCATTGGGAAATTGGTGCAGTTGGAGTCACCAACGGAAGAGGAGGTAATGACACTTGGACGCTGGCATCCCATGCCATACCTGCAGAAGGTCTGGGCGGAAAACTGTTCCAGCTGATGATCGATGGCACCCCCAAATATGGTTATGGCGTTGTTGTCGACGATGTGAACATCCGTCTTGTCAGACACCACCCTGTCGATGCTGTGGCGTACCCAAGCCGCGCCGGTAGTGTCACCATGGCAGGTGGTGATGAGTATGGCTTCGACACCCCCACTCAGCATCTCACCCTCACCGCCACACCGATTGACGGTTACGAGTTCGCCGGTTGGAATGATGGTGTTACCACGCCTTCCCGCCAGACCAACTATGCTACATCTGCCTATGTGGCCATCTTCACCCAGGCACAGCAAACCGTCCACGACACCACCTATTTCACCGTCTACGACACCGTTTGTCCTCCGGGCGTTGACATCACCGTCCTGAGCAACAACCCCGCCCTGGGTCTTGTCAGCGGCAACGGCAGGTAACCCCCAGGCACCGCGTGCCATATCGGTGGCAGCACCCCCACCACCTACACCGCCATCTTCGAAAACACCAACTGCGGCATCGCTATTGCGGACCTTCCCTACACGGAGAACTTCGAGACGTACACCACAAGCACCACAGCCAAGACCGGCGTGGAGCCCGATTGCTGGACGCTTGCTCATCAGGATGTTGCCATGACAGACGCGTACAAGCCCCAGGTCTATTACGCTTCAGCCAGTGCGCATTCGGGCAGCTACAGCCTTCTCTTGAACTACAGGGGCATATACGCAATGCCCGAGTATGAGGGCGAGGTGAACGGCCTTTCGATGGACTTCTACCTGAAGCA
>JAZLLD010000071.1:0-12194 GCA_045597945.1 Bacteroidales bacterium | reverse complement strand
TTAGTTATTCTATTATATATAGGATAAATATAGTATAAATAAGGTATAAATATAGGATAAGGAACGGGCTTAGGGCGGGCTTAGTGCGTGATGTCTGGCTTAGGAATGGGGTTCGGAGGTGTTGGCTTTTGGGTGCAGGCTTGTGGTACGGATTAGGTCTGGGGTGCATAATGGTTTGCGTAATGGCTTGTCTTCCAATTGTCCGGCAGAATAATAAAGGGCTGGCCTCCTGCAGGAGGCCAGCCCTTTCGGCTTAGAAGCAAAGTGCTGGGCTATTTGTTGAAACGCTCCTTGTACTTGTCGATCTGTACTTTCATTGCGTCTACGCACTCGGCCACGGCTTCTTCAAAGGTGTTGGCCTGTTTGCTGTTGAAGAGCGTCTGGCCCGGGAGGTTGAGCGAAATCTCGGCAATCTTGTTGTTGTCGCTTTCGGGTTTGTCAACCTTCAGGATTACTTCGCACTTGGTGGCATTGTCGATCAGACGGTCCAGTTTGGCGATTTTTTCGTTAACGAATTGCTCCAGTTTTTCGTCTGCCTTGAATTTGACGGCGTTAATTGTTGTGTTCATTTTTAACCTCCTTATTTTTTATTGCCCTTGGGTGGGCATGTTTATAAGTTTCTTTCAAGTGCTCGCGGGTCACGTGTGTGTAGACCTCGGTGGCTGCCAGGCCGGTGTGGCCTAAGAGTTCTTTGATGGCGTCGATGTTGGCCCCTTCGTTGAGCATGTGGGTGGCGAATGAGTGCCGGAACACGTGCGGACTGGTTCGCTCGGCATAGCTCATTGTGCCCATGTATCGGCGTACGATGCTGTATATTGTCGCATCGCTTACCGGATGCCCTTTGCTGTTCAGTAGCAGTCGGTCTTCGTCGGCTAGGGCTGGGTTCTCGGCCATCAGTTCCTCAAGCAGCTTATTACGTAACGCAATATATTTTGAAATATTGTGTGCTAATTCTTTTTCTATGGGAATAATTCGTTCTTTGTTTCTTTTGCCGCGCACTTTTATGGTCAGTGCTCCGATGTCTATGTTGCTCAGTGGCAGCATGGCAAGTTCTGAGCGGCGCATGCCGGTTTCGTAGAGCATCCTTAGCACTAGTTTGTGTGTTTCGCCATCAAATCCCTCGGGGTAGATGGTGTCGTAGATGTGTTCTACTTCATTTTCTCGGAAGAAAATGGGCAGTTTTTTGGGTTGTTTTGGCGGTGTGATCTTGGCCATGAGGTCGGCTTCCATGTGGCCTTGCCGGCGCAGATATTTCATCCAGGCCCGCAGTGCTGCGGTTTGTTTGTTTACGGTGGAGGCGGCCGTGCCTTGTTCTATTTTGCTCATCAGCCAGGTGCGGATGTCGTTGGCCGAAATCTCGTCTAGCGTGTCGATCCCTTGCGCTGAGAGGTACTGCGCAAATCGTTCTACTTCACCTATGTAGTAGCCCAGTGTGCCCTCGGCCAGCCGCCGCTCGGCACCAACGTAGTTGGCAAATAGCGCTATGGATTCGTCGATTTTCACAATTGCAAAGATACGCAAAATATTCGGTTTGGCATAAAAAAAGTTGTGCATCTGCTCATTGATATAGACTGTTGCAAAAAAAATGTGCCAGCCGGTATACTTTAATATATATTTGTACGTTATATATATTTAATTTTGAAAATAACAATACATGAAAGCAATCATATTTTTTGTCAGTCTGTCGCTGCTGGTCGTCACTCATGAGTTGGGTCACCTTTTGTTTGCCAAGCTGTTTCATACTCGTGTGCGTCGTTTCTATGTGTTCTTTAACCCTTGGTTTTCAATCATCAAGGCTAAGAAGTTTGATGGGAAGTGGCATTTCCGTTTTTTCAGCAATACTACTCCAGAGGAGTGGGATGAGAAGAATCTGAAGCCTGAGGATCAGGACAATACTATGTGGGGTCTTGGTTGGGTTCCGCTAGGCGGCTATTGCGATATCGCCGGCATGGTGGATGAGACCAAGACGGCCGACGATTTGGCCAGCGAGCCCCAGCCTTGGGAGTATCGCACCAAGCCCCGCTGGCAGCGCCTTTGCATTATTGCCGGCGGTGTGTTGGTCAACTTTGTTTCGGCTTTGATTATATATACTGGTGTATTCTCGCATTGGGGAACCGACGAGCTGCCCTTGCGCAATGCCAAGTTGGGCTATGAGTATCATGAGATTCTGCTGAATGAAGGTTTCCAGAATGGCGATATTATCTATGCCATCGATGGCAAGGAGATGTTTGATTATGTCGAGGCTAGTCAGAGCCTGATTTTGGATAAGCCCAAGGAGGTGACTGTTATGCGTGGCGATAGCTTGGTGGTTCTGCCTATGAGCAAGGACTTGCTTTCAAAGATTGCTTCCGAAAATCCCAAGCAGATTATGGCGGCTAGATGGCCTTTTGTTGTCAAGGATTTCGCCCCTGGTTCCAGGGGTAAGGAGTATGGTATGTTGCAGGGCGACAGCTTGGTGAGCATCAGTGGTGTCCCCACTCCCACGGCTGTGGATTTCACCACTACTTTGGCCAACTATGCTGGCGACAGCGCTGTGATCGGCCTTTATCGCAATGGTCAGTTCACCGAAGTGCCCGTGTTGTTGGGCAGCGATGGCAAATTGGGTATCTTTGCTGAGGACAATATGTCTAAAATATTTGATGTCAAACATATCGACTATACTATCCTGCAGGCAATCCCCGCAGGCATCAGCTATGGTTGGGAGACTTTGGTGACTTATGCCTCCTCGCTCAAGATTCTCTTCACCAAGGGTGGAACTAAGAGCCTTGGCGGTTTCATCACTATGGCCAGCATCTTCCCCGACACTTGGGATTGGCTTCGTTTCTGGAATCTTACTGCCTTACTCGCTATTGTGTTGGCATTCATGAATATAATTCCTATCCCTGGTCTGGATGGCGGCCATATTGTCATTACTCTTTGGGAAATGATCACTCGTAAGCCCGTGAATGAGAAGGTGCTGAATGTGATTCAGAATATTGGCATGTTCCTGCTGCTCGCGCTGATGGTGCTGGCAAATGGCAATGATCTTGTTCGTCTGTTTGGAGGTTGGTTTAGATAATAGCTTATTGCAATGAAGAAACTGGATAGGCTCATTCTCAAATCGTTCCTAGGCCCACTGCTGCTCACGTTTGCCATTGCGGTGTTCGTGTTGTTGATGCAGTTTGTGTGGAAGTACATCGACGATTTGGTGGGCAAGGGTTTGGAGTTTGGCGTTATCGCCCAGCTGCTGCTTTACGCTTCGGCCACTTTCGTGCCAATGGCACTGCCTATCGCAGTTTTGTTTGCCTCCATCATGACGATGGGCAATTTCGGCGAGAAGTATGAGCTTATTGCCATCAAGGCCGGTGGTATCTCGTTGGTCAGGGTAATGGCACCAATGGCTGTGGTGGCCTTTCTGCTGATGGGTGTGGCTTTCTATTTCTCCAACAATGTGTTGCCGGTGGCCATGCTCAATTATCGGCAGACGCTCTACGATATCCAGCGCAAGAAGCCTGCCGTCAGTATCCGCCCGAGTGAGTATTATGATGAGATTGACGGCTATGTGATACGAGTGAATGGCAAGGACGCTGATGGCCGCACTCTGCGCGACATCATTATTTACGACCATACGCAGGGTATCAACCGCACCAATATTGTTGTGGCTGACCATGGATACATGCAGTCTACTCCAGATGATAAATATTTGATATTTAACTTATTCAATGGCTATTCGTATAGCGAGTTGGCTGATGGCGAGTACTATGAGAGCCGCCCCTTGACCAGCATTGGTTTTGACGAGCAGATTCTCACCTTTGATATCTCCTCTTTTGGTTTCTCCAAGTCGGAGGACGACTTCTTTGCCGGTCATTATCAGATGCTTAACGTATCTCAGTTGGATTCCACAATCACTGCGATGGAGGGTGCCTTGCAAAATAGATATGATGAGTTGGCGGTTATGATGCGTGATAGGATGAATGCATTCAAATATGCCATGAATCACCAGGGCGATAGTTCTGTGTATCTTGATGTTCGTCAGTGGCTTGCTGATACTAACGCCGTGACTCGGCAGCAGGTGATGGAGCAAGTCAGAAATGCAGCGCTTAATGGTAAGAGCGATGTGCAGACCTATTCCACCTCCTTTGATGCCGACAAAGAGTATATCAACCGTCATTATATTGAGTATATGCGCAAATTCACCCTCTCGGTGGCTTGTCTGCTGCTGTTCTTGATAGGTGCTCCGTTTGGCTCTATTGTGCGCAAGGGCGGTCTTGGAATGCCGTTGGTGGCCTCGGTAGTGTTCTTTGTAATTTACTATGTGATAGGTATGATTAGTGAGAAATCGGTCCGCGAAAGTGCCGCAGGACCAATCGGAATGTGGTATGCCACCTTTGTCTTCATACCCATCGGAGCCTTGCTCACTTGGCAGGCAACAACCGATTCTAGTCTTTTTGACCTGGCTACCTGGAAACGTTGGCTTCACATCAAAAACCGGGTTAAAAGAAAAGAAGAATCTATCAAGGTGAACACTCCTGTGGACTCATTTTCAGAGAATGGTCAGGATGACGAATCGTGATCTTCGTTGTTGAGGTTCAAAGGTAATTATCGTGGTCAATAGGTGTTCTACGTATTCGACAAGAATTAGTTGCGCTCATGGAGGATATATTTCACCACTCCGTGTATGTGCCGACAAAGAATTATTTTTTAATCTTCTTTGATTCCTCAAATGCCCGTACCTTATTTTGGAATTTCACATTGGCTGTAGCCAAAGCATTGTCGGCATTGATACCGCGATCGTGAGCCCAGTGAACTAGGTTGAAGAGCAAGTCGCCAAACTCTTCCTCGTTCATCTCGTCAGTTAGAGCTGCAGGGGCGTCAATGTCTTTATAGCCAATACCTGCGGCTTTCTCTTGCAACCGGACGCTCTTTACCAAGGGTGGGAGGGAGACCGGCACTCCGTCGAGTACCGACTTGCGGCCTTCTCGCATCTTCAATTTCTCCCAGCTTTCACCATGATAGTTCTCCTTATTGAAGATAAATGGATGGCGGTCTACCAACTTGTCGCTGATGGCATTAAAGACATCTGTGGCATTAAATCTGCCCTCTTCCTCGGCTATCTTGGAATAGAAGAGCAGATGCATGAAGATGTCGCCGAGTTCCTTCTTCATCTCATTGTTTGCCTTTTCGCCTCCTTCTTGTGTCAAGTTCAGAATAGCCTCGCTCAGCTCATAGGTCTCTTCAATGGTAAGATAACGAAGACTCTCCATTGTCTGCACACGGTCCCAAGGGCACTCTTTGCGAACAATGTCAAGTAGATCACTCAGTCGAGTAAAAGCATTCAGCGTTTCCTGTGTCATAAGCGTCGTATTTCCTGTATTCCATCAATTTGCTCAAGATTCTTTATCAAGCTGTTGAGGTTGTCCAGATTCAACACATATAGCATCACGATGCCGCGTACCACACCCTCAACTGCTTCCAGCGTGATGGCACGCATGTTCAAGTTCATCTGGTCGGTGATGATGCGGGTGAGGTCGGTGAGGAGACCTTGTCGGTCAATGGCGGTGAAGGCTATGCCGGACATGAGCGAGACATGTTCGCCGGTGCGCCATCGTGCACGGACAATATGGTTCTCGTGGTTGGCCATTTCGTTCATGGCTACGCGGCAGTTGGTGCGGTGAACCATAATCTTGCCATCGGTGACAATGCCCACCACGTGGTCGCCTTGCACAGGGTTGCAGCATGGAGCCGGCTGGGTGGAATAGCGCTCATATTCCTCATCTAGTAAGAAAGACTGATGTGTATCAGAGAGCTGGTGATTTTTGTCCCGGATCGATGTGCTGTTGCCAACAAACAATGAGTCAAAATTGCCCATGAAGTAGACATTGTGTTCCTCGTTGGAGGTGCGGCCAAAACAGCGCTTGATGTCGTTCAAGCCAATTGCCCCCATGGCTATTTGGAAATATAGGTCAGTCTCGCTGGGGATGCCAAAGAATCTTTTGATTTGGCCAATGTTGGCGGCGGTGTTTTTCAGATGCAGCAGGCTGAGGAATGACTCCAACCGTTGCTCGCCTTCCTCGCGGTAGCCTTTCCTTTCGCTGCGCAGGAAGTCCTTAAGTGCCTCTTTTGCGCGGGCTGAGCGCACATTCTTCAGCCATTCCTCGGTGGGGCGAATTTTATCGCTGGTCAACACTTGGACTTGCTCGCCTGCGCGAAGTATGTAATTGGGTGCCTGCACTTTGCCATTCACCTTGGCACCAATACAATGCAAGCCAAGTTTTGTGTGAATGGCGAATGCGAAATCCAGTACGGTTGAATGTGCCGGCAGTTTCTTCATTTCACCTTTAGGGGTGAAAAGGTAGATTTCCTTGGTGTAAAGTGTCTCTTTGAATTCTTCCACCAGGTCGAGGGCGCTTTTCTTGGTGTTTTCCAGAGTTGAGCGGATCTGTTGCAGCCAGATTTCAACCGGGCTAGACTCAACTTCTTCCTCTGGGTGAGCTTCCTTGTAAAGGAAATGGGCCGCCATGCCCTTTTCGGCTATCAGGTCCATTCGCTCGGTACGGATTTGTATCTCAACCCATTGTCCAATTGGAGTCATTACCGTGGTTTGCAGCGATTCGTAGCCGTTGGTCTTGGGCGTGGTAATCCAATCGCGAAAGCGTGTGGGGTCGGGAGGGAAAACTGAGGAGATTAAGGAATAGACCTTGAAGCACTCCGATTTTTCTTCCTGTGGCGGGACATCTAAGATGATGCGCATGGCATAGAGGTCGTAGATTTCGTCAAATCTCACTCCCTTGCGCTCCATCTTCTTCCAGCAACTGTAAACCGACTTGATGCGGGTCTTGATGGTATACTTGTATCCATTCTGATCCAGCATCTTGCGAATGGGCTCGTAGAGGCAGACATCCAGCTTCTCTTTAGTGCCGTCGGTGGCATTGATGAGGTCAGATATCTCTTTGTATTTCTGGGGGTTGATGTATTTCATCGCCAACTCTTCCAACTCAGTCTTGATTGCGTACAGACCCAGTCGGTGGGCAAGCGGGATATACAAGTATTGTGTCTCTGATGAAATGGCCAGCTTCTTGGTGTCCTTCATCGAGCCGAGTGTACGCATATTGTGCAGACGGTCGCAGAGTTTCAAGAAGATAACGTATGCGTCATCGCACATCGACAGCAGAATCTTACGGTAATTCTCGGCTTGCTTTGAGTCGGTCTGTTGCAGCAGTATGGCGTCGTCGATTTTGGTCACGCCATCCACAATCACAGCCACTCTGTCGCCAAAGATAGTCCTAATCTGTTCTATCGAAATATCGGTGTCTTCAACCACGTCGTGCAACAGTGCGCACACCACGGCAATGGACCCCAGCCCCACTTCGGCCACGGCAATATGGGCCACGGCCAGGGGGTGGAAGATATAGGGTTCGCCTGATTTGCGGCGTGTGCCGGCGTGTGCCTTCTTGGCCAGCGAGAAAGCGCGGAAGATATCTCGCTCTTGCTCATCGCTGATAGGAAATGTAGCCTTGCATGCTGCCACCAGGGCCTCATATCTAGACTGTATCTCCTGTTCTTCTCTCTCTTCGTCGATTACGTACATTTTCTGTTGGTTCTGTTATGGCTCAATATGCGGTGTTACCACCACAAAATATTGATACCAAGAGTGAAATAGATGTGTTCGAAATTGGTCATCGCACCTACTGTGGCACTCAGTGTGCTGATGCGGAATATGCCTTTGTTGCTGCATCTGAAGCCGGCAGCCAGTGCGGGCGTGAAATGGTACGAGTCAAAGACGAATCTGTGGTGGCAGAAACCCAGGTTGGCATAAGCATGCCAGTCGACCCTTGTCCAGGGGTCAGACAGACGGTAGGCAGTGCCGGCCATCAGCCATCTGCCGTCTACGCTCACTAAGCCGGTTATGTTAGCACCCCATACCTCAGGCAGATAGGTGTAGCTCAAGCCTATACCTATGTCTTCTGCCGAGAAAGCAAACGGTACTTCCAGAAAATGGTCGGCAAATGGGCTGCCAAAATAGCGGAGCGTATTGCGGTTGGTTTTAGAATACATAATAGATTCCCTATCAGAATTTTCAATCTGCATAGGCTCAATATCATAATTCACGATTTTCTGTCCGGCTTTAGGCTCCGTAGTCACCTCGTCCTGAGCTATGCCGCTCGTGATTTCGGAATCGGCCTTCATCGCCAAAGAATCCTTATCAACTTGTTTTAAAACCAGTGAGTCTTTCGCAATGGTTTTCAGTGCCACAGAGTCGCTTTGGGCATAAGCTCCTGCTGCCATTAACAGCAGGAGCAATAGCATATTCAACTTTTTCATTCTTGTTCTCTCTTTTCTTTGATGGCGGCGCGGATTTTGGCTTCCAGTTCGTCGCATAACTCTGGGTTGTCGCGCAATGTCTGCTTCAGGGCTTCGCGGCCTTGAGCCAGCTTGGTGTCGCCATAGCTGAACCACGAACCGCTCTTCTTAATCACCTCATTTTCCACGCCGAGGTCGATAATCTCGCCCAGTCTGGAGATACCCTCACCGAACATCAGGTCAAATTCGCAAGTGCGGAAAGGAGGTGCCACCTTGTTCTTCACAACCTTCACCTTCACACGGTTGCCCACGGGTTGGTCGCCGTCCTTGATTGCCTGAGTGCGGCGGATGTCGATGCGCACCGAAGAATAGAATTTCAGCGCGTTACCGCCGGTGGTAGTCTCGGGGTTGCCGAACATCACGCCGATTTTCTCGCGCAGCTGGTTGATGAAGATGCAGCAGCAGTTGGTCTTGCTGATGGTAGAGGTCATCTTGCGCATGGCCTGGCTCATCAGTCGTGCCTGCAGACCCACCTTAGAGTCGCCCATCTCGCCATCGATTTCAGCCTTGGGGGTCAGTGCGGCCACAGAGTCGATAACGATAATATCGATTGCGCCAGAGCAAATCAGGTTGTCGGCAATCTCCAGTGCCTGCTCGCCGTTGTCGGGTTGCGAAACCAGCAGATTGTCAATGTCCACGCCCAGTTTTTTGGCATAGAAACTGTCAAAAGCATGCTCTGCATCAATAAAAGCTGCAATGCCACCATTCTTCTGGCACTCGGCAATAGCATGGATGGCCAGGGTGGTCTTACCAGACGACTCGGGTCCGAAAATCTCAATGATACGTCCTTTGGGGAAACCGCCCACGCCAAGGGCCAAGTCCAGGTTGATGCTGCCGGTGGGTATCACCTCCACTGTCTCGGTCGACTTGTCGCCCAGTTTCATAATGGCTCCCTTACCATAGTTTTTCTCAATCTTATCAAGCGTACTATTCAGAATCTTCAGTTTTTCGAGTCTCTGAGCCTCTGCGTCGGTCATTTCTTTTGCCATAATTTACAATGTTTTATTTATAATAATATTATTGTCAAATACAAAATTCAGCCTACAAAGATACGCATTTTTTTTGAAAGAGCAGTTTTTTTCTTTGTAGATAGTGAAATGCAGACCTACTAAATTCAAAAAAAATGTGTATTTTTGCATTTGCTATATGTAAGATTTACATATTTATTTTAGATTTGATGTTAGCGAATTAGCGTATATTTCATAATAGAGTTCATAGCAGAAAAACAAATTTTTATGGCTATTAAAGGGGAAAACAGTCAACGAAAGAAGCTCATCAGCCAGTTTGTAATGCGCTGGATGGGCAAGGGATACGAGAAAGGCGAGAGCCAGACTTTCTGGATTGAGCTGCTGCAAGATGTGCTGGGGGTGGAACGCCCCACGGAGTTCATCTCTTTCGAAAATCAGGTGAAACTCTCTCATACCTCTTTTATCGATGCCTATATCCCCTCTACCAAGGTGCTGATAGAGCAGAAATCGATGGACAAGGACTTGCGAGCCTCCATCCGGCAGAGCGATGGCACGATGCTCACACCATTCCAGCAGGCCAAACGCTATGCATCCGAACTGCCTGTATCAAAGCATCCCCGATGGGTGGTTGTGTGCAACTTCCAGTCGTTTCTTATCTACGACATGGAGCAGCCTCAGGGCGAACCCTTTGAGCTGATGCTCCAAAATCTGGAGAAAGACTACCACCAGCTGCAGTTCCTCGTAGGCGATGGTCAAGCCAGTCTGCGCCATGAGATGGAAGTTTCCATCAAGGCAGGCAGCCTGGTAGGCAAGATATACGATTCGTTTCTCACCCAATATGGCGATAGCCCTACATCCGACGACCTGCATTCGCTTAATGTGCTATGTGTGAGGCTGGTGTTCTGCCTCTATGCCGAGGATGCAGGCTTGTTTGGCAAAGACCAATTCTATAATTATCTCTCGGCCTTCCAGCCCGAGCAGATGCGCATGGCCTTGAGCAACCTTTTCGTCGTGCTCGACACACCTGTGGATAAGCGCGACCGATTCCTAGAGCCCCAGCTGGCCGCATTCCCTTATGTCAATGGTTCGCTCTTTTGTCAGAGACCGGGCGAATCCATACCGCCCTTCACCCCCGAAACGGCCGAGATTCTGCTCAACAAGAGCAGTCGCGATTTCGACTGGAGCGAGATTTCGCCCACCATCTTTGGTGCCGTGTTTGAGAGCACGCTGAACCCCGAGACCCGCCGCGCAGGCGGCATGCACTATACCTCTATTGAGAACATCCACAGGGTGATAGACCCACTCTTCATGGACGACCTCAACGAGGAGTTTGCTCAGATTTCCCACATGCCCACGGGCAAGCAGCAACGTCAACTTGTGGACCAGTTTCAGAACAAACTGGCAAGCCTCACGTTTCTAGACCCCGCTTGCGGTAGTGGCAATTTCCTCACCGAGACCTACATCTCCTTGCGGAAGCTGGAAAACCAGGCTATCAAACTCAAGACCCAAGGGCAGGTGCTTATGGGCTTGGAAGAGGTCAGCCCTATCAAGGTGAGCATCCACCAGTTCTATGGCATTGAGATCAACGACTTTGCCGTCACCGTGGCCACCACGGCCTTGTGGATAGCCGAGAGCCAGATGATGGCTCAGACCCAAGACATTATCCAGTTTAAGAACGACTTCCTACCCCTCAAGAGCTATGCCAACATCCGCGAAGGCAACGCCCTACGCATCGACTGGGCCGAAGTGGTTGACCCCAAGCAACTGAACTATATCATTGGCAATCCGCCGTTTGTAGGAGCGCGAATGATGAATAAGGAGCAGAAAGACGATGCGCTTGAAATATTTGGTAAGAAGTGGAAGAATGTGGGCAACCTTGACTATGTGGCTTGTTGGTACAAAAAGGCCACCGACTTTATGCAAGGCACAGAAATTCGCACGGCCTTGGTGTCCACCAATAGTATTTCGCAGGGCGAACAAGTTGCCAACCTTTGGAAGCCATTGATGGAAGAGTCATGCGTGCATATCGATTTCGCTTGGCGAACCTTCCGCTGGGACAGCGAGTCTTCGCTCAAAGCACATGTTCATTGTGTGATTATTGGATTCTCTGTGGCAATGAATGACAAAGCTAAGTGCCTTTTTGATGGCGATGAGGTGAAAATATGTAGCAATATCAATGGATATCTGATTGATGCTGAGAACATCTTTGTGGAAAGTAGGTCAAAATCTATTAGTGAATCACCAGAGCTGATGTTTGGTAATATGCCAAATGATGGAGGGAATTTGAGTGATTATTCGACCGAGGACAAAGATGCTATTGTTTCAAAATACCCAGAATCTGGATTATTATTCCGCAAGTTTATGGGTGCGACTGAATTCATTAACAAGAAGGAAAGATGGTGCTTGTGGCTGAAGGGTGTAACTCCTTCTACTTATCGAAGCATTTCACCTATAACCGAAGCACTTCAGAGAGTCCAAGAATTGAGATCTGTCAGTAGCCGACCTGGGACAAAGAAAATGGCGGATTACCCTATGTTGTTTGGTGAGATTCGTCAAACAGACAATAACTATTTGCTTGTGCCTCGTCATTCTTCTGAGAATAGAAAATATGTTCCAATAGGTTATTTATCATCTGAGTACATCTGCGGAGATTCGAATATGATGATCCCCGATGCCACCCTCTATCATTTCGGAGTCCTCGAAAGTGTAGTTCACATGGCCTGGATGCGTGCTGTCTGCGGTCGTTTGAAGAGTGACTATCGTTATAGCAAAGACATTGTCTACAACAACTTTCCTTGGCCAACTCCGACTGATGCGCAAAAGGCTAAGATTGAGCAGACTGCGCAGGCTGTCCTTGATGCCCGCGCCCTCTATCCCGACTCCTCG
>JAZLLD010000070.1:0-12747 GCA_045597945.1 Bacteroidales bacterium | reverse complement strand
GCTGTCATAGGAGCGCCGATGGGGGCGGCTGCGGGAGCTGCGGGCCAGGCATAGCCGGCACTCTGCGGGGGCATCTGGCCGGGCACATAATTCTGGATGCGGGAGCAACGCAGGTCGGTGTACCAGCGTTCCTGGTATTCGCGCGATTCGGGCTGGAAGGTTACGATGACCGGAGAATTCATAGGAATGGAATTGACCATGGCCAAACGGTCTTCGCCAAAGGTGGTGAATGCAACCTGGCGGGGATACTCGCCATCAGTCTCAATAACAAAACCGCCTCTTACCCAAGGACCGCGCTGACTCTCGCCACGAACTTCTTGCAAAATCTTAATTAACTTACCTGAAATTTCCATTGTATGTATTTTTATTATTAATAATCAAAAAATTGTGTCATTCCGCATCGACGAAATGAATGTACAAAGATAGTAAAAAAAATCTTACCGCCGAAAAAAAGTTATCAACAATAGCCCTCGGCCAGGGCTTCGCTAATGATTTATTCGCCGTTGGAAATAGATGATGAGGAACACCGTGATGACTACCATTGAGGCAATTACGCACCAGAATGCCTTCACATCGGCCAAGAATGGGAAGTCGAGGTTCATGCCGAACAAACCTGTAATCACGGTCAGCGGCAGCATGATGGTGGAGATGATGGTCATCAGCTTCATGATCTCGTTGGTCTTGTTGGTCTGCAACGAGTCAAAAGTATTGGTCAGGCCCTCGATCAACTCGCCATAATCCTCAATGGAGTCGAACATCTTCTGGTATTGGTCCAAGATATTACCCCAGTAGTCCTCCATGTCCAAGACCTCGGGGTCGACATAGCCCTTGATGGCGCCGCCTTCAAACATGTGCAGCACTCGCAGCTGCGGCTTGAACGTGGTGTTCAGCAGGATAATGTTGCGCCGCGTGATGGAAATCAATTCGATGATGCTGCGGGCTTTCTTGTTGAAGATATCGTAGTTGATCAAATCCACCTCGGCACCCACACGCATGATCAGGGTGTAGGTTTCCAGCATCAGTCGGTCCAGGATGTTGTAGAGCAGCAAGTCGCTTGACGACAGCTTCTTCTTTACATCGTCATCGTTCTCCAGCAAGTCTTGTTGCATCTCTTCAAAGAGTTTCTTCACCACCCAGTGCGATTTTCCGATGGTGATGATATAGTCCTTACCCCAGAAGATTTTTACCTCTCGGATGCGGATGAACTTGTTTCCTTTGTCGAAATAAGGGAAATGCAGAATAAGGAAATAGTAATCGTCATATTCGTCAATCTTAGGGCGCTGATTCGTACTTCGGCAGTCTTCGATGTCCAATGGGTGGAAGTGATACTCTTCTAACAGGTAGCGATAATCTTCTTCGCTAGGATTTGTAATATGTTGCCATTTTAATGACTGATAATGGATTGTCTCAATCATGGGTTTCCTCCCTTGGGGTTGCGATCACTATGTGGTCTGGATTCTACATTCGTTTACTGTGTTAAAATTTGAATTTGCAAAGATACGACTTTTTTTTGAATTAATGAAAAAACGAAGGCTAATCTTTTATTTTTAACTATCAGGATAGGGCTTCCGCAGGGTATTTCTGCCCCCGCCGTAAGCCCGTTGAAGACCCGCTGAAGACCCGCTCCAAGCCCAGCCCCCAGGGCGGTGAAATAGACGGGGTGGGGATTGGTGTGGGGAAAATGTCGGCATCAGCGATGATAGGCGGTTGCGATGAAACCCACGGGCAGTTTAGATGCGTTTTTGTCTGTCGAAACTGAGCCGGCAGCGCCTTCGGCTCACTCCCGATTCAAGCCCGTTTCACTCCCATTCTAGGCCCGTCCGTGGGAGCGGATTTATAGCGAAGGATAAGCGAAGGATGAGCGAAGGATCTTGGGGGGATTTCCCTTTCGCTGTGGGGGTTGCCTTCATGTTCTGGAACGGTTCGGAAATGTGGAAATCATAAGGCTTGGTGTCCGCAGGATTGATGGCTTACCTATTCGTAATGGGCGTTGCCGGTCCAGAGGCCGAGGTTGACTTGGAAGTTGATGCTGAATCCTTTGGGCATGCCTACCATGGTCTTGAAGTTGTCGTAGGCGGCGTAGAGTTTGCAGTTCACGGCCACTACATCGTGTGTGCAGTTGTATCGCTGGTCCAGCGAGAAGCTGCCGTGGTCGATGGTGTTGCTGTACTGCCAGTTATAGTCGAGGCCGAAATGCCAGCTGAAGGCGGTGCGGCCGTAGCTGACCTCATCGTCGTCGGAGGTATAGAATCCTTCCAGGCCGATGCCGACGAAGGGGGTGATTTTGTGCACGTTGTTGTTGAACACGGTGTAGCCGTAGGCCCAGTACATGTCGAGGCAGGTGGTCAGTTCGCCTTTGTAGATCAGAGGTTCTTCGCTGCTTCCGTCAGGGTAGTGGTAGCGGCCTTCGGTTGGCGGAGTGACGCCCAGTTCGTCGAAGAATTTTTTATCCCAGACATTCTGTTTGCAGCCAGCCCAGCCGATATAGGTTCCCCAGGTGAAGTAGTGCCGTTTGGAGATAATGTCGAAACTGAAGTCCATGCCGCCTCCGTTGGTGAAATATTTGCTCAGGTCGCCGGCAATGCCTTTGAAACCTAGGCCGAAGGTGGCACCTAGGCCGAAGTTGCCTTCTTCAAATCGGGTAGGGGTGAAGGGTGCAATGCTGTCCAGGTCGTGCTTGACTTTGGCCTGCCAGCGGCTCAGGGCGGCAGTGTCGCTGCCTTGCTTCATATCGTTTTCGGCGCGGACCAAGTCTTCGTCTAGGCGGTGGATGCCTTTTTTCATGAATTCATCTCTGTTCCAGATATTGGTCTGGCCGAGTTCTCTTTCAAGTTTGCGGCGATGCACTTCGACTAGGTCGAACAAGCACTGGTTGTAGGCCAGGAGCCGTGGGGAGCGGAAGCTGGTGTCGGCCCAGGAATAATCGGGGCAGGTGTAAGCCTCCAGCGTAGGGATGATGTATTTGATGTTTCCCACATTCACTTCGCGGTGAGTCACGTCGACGAAATATTCTAGGTATGATGTTTTCTCATTAATGGCTGTGTTGTGGTGGAAATCGTTCCATGTGAGGGGACCCATTTTCCATGTATGGCGGTTACTTTGGGCCTCAGCGGTTAGCGAGAATAGGATGCAAGTGATTGTCAATAAAAGGTATCTTTTCATTTTATGTCAAAATTAGATGTTGCAAAGATACACTTTTTTTCTAATATGAACAAATAATAAAAAGGGGTGTGAAAATGGTAATGGAAAAAGGCCGCCAATTTTGGCGGCCTTTTCTATAGTAGAGTGGGATTGGCGATTATTTACGCTCACCCTTGGCGGCATTGTAGAAGATTTTAAATGCGCCGGAGTTACGCAGCTCCTGCTTGATGTCGGAGATGAGACCCATCTTGGTATCTTTGTCAGCCTTGATGGAGAAGGTCACGAAGGGGCGGTCGGCCTCAACGCGGTCCTGTAACTCAGTTTCGACAAACAGGGGGATGTCAGAGCACTCTGAAATCTGGTCGTTGAGCTGGATACGGGATTCGGTACCGTATTTTTTCTGCATTTCACCAAGCATAGGAGTACCTACGTTGATGTAGCTGACCAAGCTCTTCTTTTGCAGTTTCACAGTCTCAGTGGCCTTAGGGACCGAGATCGTCACCATCAGTGAGCTTTCGCGCATAGTGGTGATGGTCATGAAGAAGAACAGGAGCATGAAGATGATATCAGACATCGAACCCATGTTGAGTGCGGGTGTCTCTTTTGCTTTTTTACCAGTAAATCTTGCCATTATTTTTGTTCTCCTACTTTAGTAGGCTCAGCCTCGGAAATAGCAATAGGAATTGCTTGGTCGATGGCTTCGGCCTGTGCGTCATTAAGGTCAGAATATTTTCTGCCGAACTTCTCGGAGGAGAGTTCGTTGCGCAATTCGTTGATTGCGACAGTCAGCTCATTCTGTACGGCAACATACATATCATACGAGGTACCGCGGTCGTTCTGCAGGGAGATAATACCTTTCGAGACGTCCATCATACCCAGCAAGGGGATTTCCATCTGGATTTTCTCAGGCAGGTCGGGGTCGTTGGTGGGATTTCCGAGGAATTCCTTAGCGCGGTCTTTAAGGTCGCGGATATCACCCACTTCGCCGTTGAAGAGAAGACGGTCCTTACTGTTGATTTTCACTACGAAGATATTACGTTCCTTTACCTCTGGGGGATTCTCCTGGTTAGGAGGCAGAGGTGGCGGCAAACGACGAGCAATACCCTGATCTGTGTTGATGTTGGAGACCAACAGGAAGAAGGCCAACAACAAGAACGAGATGTCGGACATTGAACTGGTGTTTAAGCCAGGTGTTTTTCTTCCCATAGTTGATTAGTTTTTCTTTTTCTTGTTAGTCTTAGGCATTACTTCGCTCACTACGATGGCGATGGCAGCAACAGCAACGATGAGGTACACAAGGTAGCAGCAAGCGCCAATCCATTTGGAGGAAGAAGTGGTCAAACCGTTCTTCTCAAGCAGGGCGATGGAAACGTCATTGCCGCTGGACACGAGATAAAGAACAATCATCAGAGCCACAACGGCGACAACGCCGATGATGAATTTGACGAGTTGTTTTTTCTCGATGATAGACTTGAACATGAAGAACAGGATAGCAACGATCGAAACGCCACCGATTGCGAGGAGCAGCCAGTACACAATGTCGAACATTGCGGAATTGCCAGTGGTGTTGAGGGCGAAGAGGAATGCGAAAACTGCACTCAGCACGCCGAGGCCCATCATGGCAAGGGTTAATATTTTATCAGTTTTCTCTTTCATAACAGTTTAAGGATTTAAATTTGTTTATTATTAATGTACGTCCTTAATACTATTATTTGCGATTCTTAACGAGGATGTCCATGAAGGAGATAGAACCATCTTCCATTTCAGCGACGAGGCCCTCGATTTTGGTAAGGATGTAGTTGTAGAAAATCTGAAGAATGATAGCAGCGATAAGACCGAAGATGGTGGTCAACAGAGCAACCTTCATACCACCAGCAACAACGGTAGGACTGATGTCACCAGCAACCTCGATGTCATCGAATGCCTGGACCATACCAACGACGGTACCAAGGAAACCGAAGGAGGGAGCAAGAGCGATGAACAGGCCGATCCAGGTCATGTTGTTCTCGAGGCGAGCCATCTGAACACCACCGTAGGAGGTAACAGCCTTCTCAACATTGTCGAGACCTTCGTCGATGCGGTCAAGACCCTGGTAGAAAATGGAAGCCACAGGACCACGGGTGTCGCGGCAGATTTCCTTTGCACCAGCATAGTCACCCTTCTGAACTTTCTCTTCGATTTCTTCGAGGAGTTTCTTCACATTGGTGGTAGCCATGTTCAGATAGATGATACGCTCGATAACGAGAGCCATACCGAAGATGAGGCAGAGGAGCACGGGGGTCATCCAACCAGCACCACCCTGGATGTACTTTTCTTTCAGAACCTGGTGGAAAGACTTGGTCTCTTCAGCGGGAGCTTCCACGGTTTCGGGTTCTTCAGCGACGGGAGCTTCAGCGACAGCGCTGTCGGTGGTCTGCTCGTCAACTTGTTCGGTAGCGGGCTCGGTTGCCTCAGCGGGCTGATCCTGAGCCATGACACCATTCAGATTGGTGAATGTCAATAAGCCAATGATTGACATCAAAGCAAATACTTTTTTCATGATTTAATTTAATGTATTAATTATTAATTAGTTAATTATTTTCGTCTTTTTACAATGTTATTGCAAATATACGTGATTTTTCTGAATTTACGAACTTTTTGAAAGATTTTTTTATTTTTTTCGTCCAAGAAGGGTCTCTGTGAGCTCTCTCAAGGGGCGTTTTGAGGCTTCTTCCACGGCTATCTCGTCAAGGTGTTTTTGGGCCAGGGCGAATTCTTCCTGTATGGCTTTTTCCACTTCTTCGCGAATGTTCAGCTGGCTGTAGATTTCCAGCACTCTTTTCACTTTCGCCTCGCTGTCCTCGGGGGTGGAGGCGAAAAGATGGTGCAGTTCGTCGCGCTGCTGTGCGTTGCCGTTTTCCAGGGCTTTTAAAATAAGATAAGTCTTCTTATTGTCGCGAATATCCTGGCCGGTTTGTTTGCCGAACACGGCCACATCGCCGTAAGCGTCCAGCAGGTCGTCCTGCAGCTGGAAAGCTAGTCCCAGGTGGATGCCGAATTGGTACAGGTTCTCCACGTCAGACACCGGTGCATTGGCATAAAGTGCGCCAATCTTCAGTGCGCCGGCCAGCAGGACGGCAGTCTTCAGACTGATCATCATCATATAGTCGCTGATGCTGGTGTTGGCCTGTTTCTCGAAATTCATGTCGTACTGTTGGCCTTCGCAAACCTCTATTGCTGTCTCGTTAAAGCAGTTGAGAATAGTCTGCAGCTGTGCGTGGGGCTGTTTGAGGAAATAACGCCATGCCATGGCAAACATCGTGTCGCCGGAGAGGATGGCGGTGTTCTCGTCCCATTTGCAATACACGGTGGGCTTTCCACGGCGGAGCGGCGACTTGTCCATCAGGTCGTCGTGTAGGAGAGTGAAGTTGTGGAAAGTCTCAATGCCCACGGCAGCATATTTGACCTCCTCGATATTGCCACCAAATAGTTGGTTTGCAGCCAATAACATAACCGGACGGATTCTTTTTCCACCCAGTCGCAGTGTATATTCTATAGGTTCGTAAAGCTCTTTCGGAGCGAACACAAATTGCTCTTTTTCAAATATTTCCTTTACGGTATTCAGTAGCGTCTTCATAGCGATTTATATTAGAAGGGGTAATTAATGCCTAAGTTCAGAACTAGATTTTTCCAGTTCCAGTGGTCCGAAATCCAGCGTTGGCCATGCAGATAGCCGGGGTCGTATACAGGCAGGGCCAAGTCGGCTCGGATGGTGATAATTGATATATTCATGCGCAGACCCAGGCCGGCGTCCAGCGCAAAGCCTTTTAGCAGCTCTTCGTGGTTGAATTTGCTGTTGTTGATGAGTTCGTGGTACGACCAAACATTGCCCATATCGGCAAATAAGGCTCCCTCGAAGATGCCGATGATCGGGAAGCGGTGTTCCAGATTCAGCACCAGCTGCACCTCGCCGGTGCCCAGGGCAAAATCGGTCTCGCTCGTCAGCGTCTGGCCGGGGTCTAGATGGCGGAGAGCCCAGCCTCTCATGGTAGTGGGGCCGCCGCCCAGGAACATTTTCTCATAAGGGATGAAGGTGGAGTGGCCGTAGGGAATGCACACGCCGCCGATGCCTCTCAGCACGAATGTGCTCTTGTTGCCCACATAGAAATAGCGCTTGAACTCGCCTTCCATTCTCAGATATTGATAATAGGTGATTCCCTCGCGTCCTTCGCCCTTGTTGAACAGCATATTCAGTCCATTCATCAGATTGCCAGCTGTTTCCGCCGACACACGGATGAAGTTGAAGTTCGTGCGCGAACCAATCTTCTGGCTCGTGTAGGTGTATTCGTAATGAGAGTTAAGCAACACATAGTCAACGGCTTGGTAGTAGAACTGCGGGTCGGAGGTCATCATGGCCAGATAATCGTAGTATTCCGAGCCCGACAGCAGCCGCGAATAAGAAATATTGATAGGCATCAGTTTGTGCTGGCCGTTCATATTGTGGTTCCAGGTATAACCGAAAGAGCCTCCGAACCGCCTGCGTTCCAACGTGATATCGTTTATCGTTCCGGAAGCCATGTCGGGAATCGACAAAGCGCGGAAGAGATAGTTTACATTCAATTCGAATAAAGTGTGGGGCTTGTTGGTCTGCCACACGATATGCTTGGAGAAGGGTAGGAGGAAGTTGGGCAGGTCCACCGACGCCGTCACGCCGCTCTCAAAGTTGGAGAACGTGTTGCGAAAGTTCCTGTCGCCATCTCCGAACACATTCTTGGGGAAGTCCAGAATCAGGTTGCCCTCGATATTCAGCATCTCGGCTCCGCCGAACAAATTGGTATTCCTGTAGCCCAACGTGGTGCCGAGGCCCAGGTTGCCGCTGGTGAAGACATTGTTGTTATCCTTGCCGAAATCCGAAGTGTTGGTCAGTTCAAAAGAAAGGCTCAGCCTGTGGCGAGTGCTGTTCAGCAATCTGATTTTGGCATCCAGCAGTCGGTTGGTATCGGTGCTCTTGGCCGATTCTTCAAAGCTGATATCCACAAACTTAAAGTTGTGGAGGCCGAAAAGGGCGTTGGAGGTATTGGCCACAATCTTGGGTCGGTAGGTCATATTGTTGAAGATAAACATCGACCGGCTGATAGTTTTCGCATTCGGCGACATCTTCTTGTCGTATATGAAGTTATACTTCGTCTGGCCTCGTTTGTTGCTGTAGTCGTAGACCAGAGTGTCGAACTTTCGCTCCTGGTTAATCTCAGTCGAGATATTGGGATAGATGTAGATATCGCCAATTCTGTATTTCTGCAGTGGGGCATAACGCTGTGCCGACGCGTCGGCGGTGTTGTCCTGGGCGCGGATAGTCACCAAAATGCTGAGCCGCTGGCTGTCGTAGGTCGTGTCCACATAGAAATGCACCAGATTCGGCCGTGCCAGGTAGTAGCCCTCGTTCTTCAGCAGGTCCACCAGTCGCGACTGCTCCTGCGTCAGCTTCTGCTGGTCGTAGTAGTCGCCCACCTTCAACGCCGATTCCGCCTTCCAATCCTGCAGCTTGGCATTGATGTCGGCCTGCATAGAGCGGAAATTCACCTCGTCGATAATGCGGCGGATGCCGGTTCTGATCTGATAGTTCACCTTAACAAAGTTCTCGCCCTCGTGCGTGGTGTCCACGGTCACCTGGTTGGCAAAACAGCCCTTCGTCTTCAGCAGCGTGCTCAACTGGTTGGCCGTGCGGTTGGCGGCCAAGGGGTCGTACACCACCGGGGGCTCGCCGGTCTTGCGCCAGAACTTTGCCCATCCGCTCGTGTCTGCGGGTGAGGCAATGCAGTACAGCCGCATCCATAGCGGCACCGTCAGAATCTTCTTGTTAGGCTTTTGGTTGTAATATTGCTGAGCGTTGGCCAAGGCGGCATAAATCTCGCCACCCACGGCGCTGCTGTCGGCCATCTCCACCCTCAGCTGGTTGCTTCTCAGCACCCGCTGGCCGGGCGACAGATACTTGTCCACATGGCACGATTGCAGCGAGAGCAATATAATAGGTATAATATATATTAATCTTTTCAAAATAGCCTAGCTCAATAATCAGTTGAACAAAAATTTCGAACGGTTCACCTCGTCCAAAATCATTTGCGACGAACCCAGGTTGTCGTTCAGATACTTAAGGCAGGTTGCCGAAGCCTTCTCATAAACCTCCTTGTCGGTCAGCCAGCGGTCCACCGTCTGCTCCAGCACGGCATACTCGCTGTATCCCAGGCCTCCGCCCAGGGCAATAATGTCGCGAGCCTCCTTGAATTTCTCATAATTGGGGCCGAACACTACCGGCTTGCCGAAGGTAATGGCCTCCAGCGTGTTGTGGATTCCTCGGCCGAAACCTCCGCCGATGTAGGCCACGTCGGCATAGCGGTACATCGACGACAGCAGACCAATATTGTCCACTATCAGCACCCGGGCCTTGCCCTCGCTGCCGTTCAACTGTGAATAGCGCACACAATTCTCCTTGCCGAACAGCTGCTCGATATAGCACAAATGGCTTTCGGCAATCACGTGCGGTGCCAGAATCATCGTCACCCCCTCGGGCCTGTGGTCCAGATAGCGCTTCAAATTCTCCTCGTCGGGTTCCCACGAGCTGCCTGCCAGAATCACCTTGTCGCCCTCGTGCTGTGCCAGGAATCGCTCCACCACATCGAACCGTTGGGCCGACTGGGCAATGGCATGCACCCGGTCGAAACGAGTGTCGCCGGCAATCGACACATGGTCAATACTGTGCGACTCCAGCAAGTGCTTCGACTCCTCGTTCTGCACAAACAAATGAGTGAAACATTTATCCAGATGCCTCAGATACCACTTGCCGTAAGGCTTGAAGAAATATTGGCTGGGTCTGAAGATTGAAGAGAAAATATACGTTGGCACATTCCTCAACCGCAGCTGCTCCAGATAGTTGAACCAGAAGTCGTACTTCACGAAGAAGGCCACCGTCGGACGCAGCAGATTCACAAAGTGTGCCGCATTCTTCCGCGTGTCCATGGGCAGATAGCACACAAAATCGGCCTCGGCATAATCCTTCCTCACCTCGTAGCCCGAGGGCGAGAAGAATGTCACGCAAATCTTAAAGTCGGGATGCTCGCGCTTAAACTGCTCCAGCACCGGCCTGGCCTGCTCGAATTCTCCCAGCGACGAAGCGTGGAACCATGCCGTCTTATCCTTGCCCACCGGGGCCATGGCCAGCCGGCCGAAAGTGCGCTTCCAGCCCGCTACCATCTGTTTGGCCTTGGCGTTCCTCAGCGCCGCCACATGCACGGCTGCCGCATAACAATTAATGCCAATCGAATATAGAATCCTCATAAATCCAATCGTTTAGAAATAATAGTAGTCGTGGGCCTGCTTACCCTTCAGCGGGAACATCCAGCAAAGCTTCAGCGTGTAAATCATGTCGAAATAACGGTTCTTGTCAGGACCGCGCAGACCCAGGTAGTCGTCGATGATATAGTCGCGTGTCGAGCGGCTCCAGCACTGCTGCAGCCCCAGTTCCACATAGAAATTCAACAAATTGGCATGATTGCTCATAAACCAGAATCCCACACTCTCGCCCAGGATGAAACCCTGTCGCTGGTGGTCGTATAGCAGGGCGTAGTCGTCCGTCAGCTGCGGAGCCTGCGCGTCGTTGATCATAAAAATCGTCTGCTGCAGCATATAGCCGGCGTTGGCCTTGGCCAAGATGCCCGAGTTGGGGTTCTTCTCCGCGTTCAAGGGGAAAATCTTGCCCACGCCGCCCATCACGCTGAAACCGCGGTTGTAACAAGTCACTTTAGCGTCATAGCCGCCGTTGCTGATTACAATGCTGTCTCTCGAAAACACCGAGCCTAAGCGTTCCACGCGGTGCGAGAGATTGTCCTCGCCCATCCACAAATTGCCGTCCAGCGTCACCAGCCAGTTGCTCTTGTACTTATAAATGGCATTGATGCCGTATTCCAGGAACGGGGCTTCGTAGAGGCTGGCCATCGTGGCATTAGTGCTGTGCAAACCCTCGGGAGTTGTACCCCACGACATGCTGGCCGAAGGAATCTTCAGTCCCACGTTAAAACCCACAATATGGCACTCCAGCGTATCCGTTTTTATGTCGGTCTGAGCCTCCGTGCGGGAGCTTCCAAAGCCAATAATCGCGGCTGCCAGCAGCCACTTGAAAAATATTTTTTTGCGCATATTCATCAATATGATAATAATTTCGTAATTTTGCACACGCAAAAGCATGCAGAATTTCAGTGTGCAAAAATACGCAAAATATTTGATAACAACGAAAAAAAATAATATAAAAAAACTTTAACCTATGGCAAAAGATTTTGTAAAGCGCTCCGAAAACTACTCAGAATGGTACAACGAGCTCGTTGTCCGTGCCGACTTAGCCGAGAATTCTGCCGTCCGCGGATGTATGGTCATCAAACCCTATGGCTATGCCATCTGGGAGAAAATGCAGCGCGCCCTCGACGATATGTTCAAGGCCACCGGCCACCAGAACGCCTATTTCCCCCTCTTCATCCCCAAATCCTTCCTCAGCCGTGAGGCCGAGCACGTCGAAGGCTTCGCCAAAGAGTGCGCCGTGGTCACCCACCACCGCCTCATGAACAACCCCGACGGCACCGGCGTCGTCGTCGACCCCGCTGCCAAACTTGAGGAAGAACTCATCGTCCGCCCCACCTCCGAGACCATCATCTGGAGCACCTATAAAAACTGGATCAAGTCTTATCGCGACCTTCCCATCCTTTGCAACCAGTGGGCCAACGTCGTCCGTTGGGAAATGCGCACCCGCATGTTCCTCCGCACCGCCGAGTTCCTCTGGCAGGAAGGCCACACCGCCCACGCTACCCGCGAAGAAGCCGAAGCCGAAGCCCGCAAGATGCTCGATGTCTATGCCGACTTCGCCGAGAACTGGATGGCAGTCCCCGTCGTCAAGGGCGTCAAATCCCCCAACGAGCGCTTCGCAGGCGCTCTCGACACCTACTGTATCGAAGCCATGATGCAGGACGGCAAGGCCCTCCAGGCCGGCACCTCCCACTTCCTCGGCCAGAACTTCGCCAAGGCATTCGATGTCCAGTTCCTCAGCCAGGAGAACAAACTCGAATACGTCTGGGCCACCTCCTGGGGCGTTTCCACCCGCCTCATGGGCGCACTCATCATGACCCACTCCGACGACAACGGCCTCGTCCTTCCCCCCAAGCTCGCCCCCATCCAGGTGGCCATCGTCCCCATCTTCAAGACCGACCAGCAGCTCGCCCAGATCTCCGAGCATATCCAGCCCGTCATTAACCAGCTCCAGGCTATGGGCATCACCGTCAAGTACGACAACCGCACCGAGTACAAACCCGGCTGGAAGTTCAACGAATATGAATTCAAGGGCGTTCCCGTGCGTCTGGCCGTAGGTGCCCGCGACCTCGAGAATGGCACCGTAGAAGTCTGCCGCCGCGACACCCTCGCCAAGGAGACCATGCCCCTCGAAGGCCTTGCCGAGCACGTCCAGCAGCTCCTCGCCGACATTCAGAAGAGCCTCCTCCAGCGCGCTGCCGAATTCCGTGCAGCCAACACTCGCAAGGTCGACACCTGGGACGAGTTCCTCGTCGAAATCGAGAAAGGCGGATTCCTCCT
>JAZLLD010000069.1:0-10738 GCA_045597945.1 Bacteroidales bacterium | reverse complement strand
CGCCGGTCGCCGCCAGGGTATTGCTACCCAGCGCTGCCCCTCGACTTGCATGTGTTAAGCCTGCCGCTAGCGTTCATCCTGAGCCAGGATCAAACTCTTCATTGTAAGAATTGCTTGTATTTTTTCGTTAACCTTTGACTCATCTGTGTCATCAAACTTCAACCTTTGTTGAAGTCATTTGAGACACACGCTATCTCATGTTCCATAATTTCAATGTTCTCTTGCTTTCGTTTCAACTTCTGTCGTTGTTTCCTTGAAAGCGAGTGCAAAGATACGGACTTTTTTCAAACTACCAAATTATTTTTTCATTTTTTTTCGCAAAACTTGTTTAATAGGTTAATTCTCAGCGATAAAAAATTTTCATTTTTTTTTGTGATACTGGCGAAAAAGGCGAAAAAATGGGGTAAAAAAAGGCAAAAATTTGTTTTTTTTGATGTTTTTTGTGCAACAAAAATAGCGACATCTTTGTATGTTTATGATTTTCAATTAATTAAATGATATCTATTTTTCAATATATTTGTGTATCACACTGAATATCAATAAATTAAATAACATTTAATCTGTAGCGAATGTGGGGAATTTCAATAAAAAAAGGGCTAAAAAGCCCTTATTTGTGGATAGATTTGTATAGATGCGGTGTTTTTTGTCTGGCAGATTTGAAGATTTTCGTGAAAAAGATGGAGAAAAACGGTTATACATATATATTATATAGTGCAATCTAGTCAGAAATCTTGAATTTGAAGTATTTTTTTCTAATTGTCCATTCATATATAAGCCAGAGGAGGAAATATCCGTTGGTGAAGATCTCATACAGCCATGTCCAAGGGGCGGCCAGATGCAGGAAACGCTTGATCAACCAGAGTATTATGTCAAGAACAAATAGCGCATCCCACAGCTGCTCTCTATCGGAAAATTCAAGTGTAACAGAAGAATATGGTTGAATTTCAACAATTTGTGTTGCAGAGATAAAAGGAATCATACTTTGAACTGTAATGGCATAACGTCCCATCGGCATTTCGATTGACACTTGCTTATCTTTCATGATACCAATAAATTGCCCATCAACCAGTATCTTGTGTGGAATGGTTACAGAGAACTTGCCTCTTTTTTGAATGATTACCAACTGCGACATGGTTATTTTTCTAAAGCTTCATGATATGGTTTCATCATTCCTTCGGTCATCTTTCCACCCGCCTTTGCCTGGACAGTCTTGCTATGCATCAGCCAACCAACAAGATACATCTTGAGGGAAGTGGACCACTGCTTCTGCGGGAAGTTGTACTGACCATGACTTTTGAAGAATTTGTGGTCGGCACGCATCATCCCACGCATCAGATAGATAAGGTCGCGGAAGATTGTCATACCGCCGACACCAAAGAAATTGGAGGGTTGCTGATAGCGATGTGCCAAAGCGTAATTGAGCCTTGCCGCCAAATCGGGAATACTCATCACTCGATGGATGGGGTCTTCGCAACCATCATGCACAGCTACTCCGCACAAGTAATTGCCACCGACATTGGCGCGACCTTCTATAACCATTTGTAAATTAGGCTCATTACAATAATCTCCGTTAATCAAATAGCCCGTAGGGCTGCCCATGGTGACTGTACGATGGCCATTGCAGAATTGGCGGTCGTCGTAAGTCTTGAATCTAGAACCCATGGAATGGTCGACAATGGAGAATGCATAAACGATTGCGTCACACGACTGAATATCAGTGCGTAAGAATGTATCAAAGCCATCTGAATATATACATTTGCCATCGCCACTGCAATGAAAACAACTAATACAACCACCCTTGAAGGGGAAATCATGGATGTTGAAAAGCTTATAATTGCATTTAAGACCAGCCGAAAATTTGTCAACCATCTCGCGCAAAGCAGTATCCTCAGGCGACAAATCGGCAACGATGGCCACGGTTTTGTTGCTCATTGCCTCCACCTCAGGACACCCATTCATCTGGAATCCAACATATTCAAAGAAATCCAAGGCCTCTCTCCTACCCTTCTCGGTCAACAAATCATCCATATCGGCACTCAAGCCTGGCAGCATTTTCAGATTCAAGTCGCGACAATTTTCTTCAATAAACCTATGCGCGGTAACATCGTAAAAATGCTTGGAGGTTGTGATTTGCGTTGCCCATTTGCCAGAAAGACTCAAAGCCCCCTGGGCAACATGCAGTTTCATCAGTTCGATAAATCGGTGCAACTGACTGGGAACCAAGAATGTGTATACGGGATAGCTGAAAACAATCAAATCGGCCTGGTTCAGCAGCGACAAGGCCTTGGCAAAATCGCGCTCAATCTGCTTAATCTGCTGACCGACATGCAGCACCTGATAACTGTGCTGGGGAAACTTGCGCTGAATGTAGCGGCAAGTCTGGTATGTTATAGAGTTCTCACCCTTGGGGCTTCCATTTATTATTAATATATACATATTATTATAACGGATAAAATATCGAATTATTATGAATCCGCAGCAAAAAATAGCAATTTTTTTTGCCAGCCCGGGCCGGTGGAGGCTGTCGACCCAATTATTTGGACAAGGCACGAGAAACTCCGCCACAATTCCATTCGTTTCACCTTAGTTATTCTATATTTATACCTTAGTTATACTATATATAATAGAATAAATATAGAATATATATAGAATAAATATAGGATAAGGAACGGGCTTACGACGGGGTTAGGGTGGAACTGCGGGTTGGGACCGGGATGCGAAAAAAGTGAGCGAATGGAATAAAAAGTGTATTTTTGCAGTTGGATTTTAATTGCGACAAAAATAATGAACACTATGGAAATCAATCAGAAAAGAGCGAATAATGCGCTAGTTTGCGCAATGATAATTGGTGCGGGACTGTGGTTTTTCATGTTTTCGCCCTGGACTAGCGGACTGACCAACTTTTGGCTGACTATGACCGGGTCGGCTATTATACTCACGACTTTTGCCCTGGTTTTCCAGAAAGACAGCCTTTCAACCATTGCTAAAGATTTGAGCTGGAAGCAGATTGTTGGCGGCATAGCACTGGCCGCAGTGCTTTGGGGAGTTTTCTGGATAGGCGACAAACTGTCGAGCATGATGTTTGGCTTTGCCCGGGGACAGGTCGACAATATTTATGGGATGAAAGTGGGGCTGCCTTCGTGGCTGATAGCCATACTGTTGCTGCTCATCATAGGGCCTGCCGAGGAGATTTTTTGGCGCGGATATGTGCAACGGCAACTCGCTAATAAATGGGGCGAGAACTGGGGCTTTGTGGTTGCCACATTGGTTTATACGCTGATTCATATCTGGTCGTTCAACTTCATGCTGGTGATGGCGGCCATGGTGTGCGGTGTGATCTGGGGCGGCCTTTACCGACTGAAACCGAGCTGGTTGCCGGCGCTCATCGTCTCACATGCCATCTGGGATGCCTGCGTGTTTGTGGTGTTTCCGATATAATAATTGAATCTGCCACATAAAGCAAGGCCTGCGACTAAAAACGCAGGCCTTGTTTTTGATTTACTAATCTTCAATCTGGGAGATGATTTCGTCGATGGTGGAGATGGTCTTTTTCTGCATTTTGAGGCCGATGACGACTCCGGCGATGCCGCCTACGAGGAGGCCGGAGAGGAGGCTCATGGCCATGGTGCGGTTGACGGCGGTGGTGAGGACTATCTCGGCGGAGAACCATATAAACCAGGCTGCTGCCATAGGATAGCCGATGTATTTCCAGTTTTTGTAGTCGCTCTTGAGTTTGCGCATGCGCTTGGCCACTTGCAGCAGGTTGCCGTTCATCATGTCGGGCGACACGCCGCGGTGGTAGACGATGGTGGCGCCCATGCTAAAGAGCATCATGGCTGCGGTGTAGAGGATGAGCCAGAGGGAGAGGCCAAATTCCTGGCCGAGGCCGGGCATCATGAGGATGACTGCCACACAGGCGGCACCGCTCACCCAGGCTTGGGAGTTGATGAAGCGGACATGGCCTTTCATGGTTTGGCGGAGGAGTCGCTCGGAGACGATTTCTTCGCGGTTGAGTTTTTCTTTGAGCACTGCCATCTGGGAGCGCAGTTCTTCGAGTTCGGCAAAGTTGTTATTTTCCATTTTTTGAAAGTTCGATTAATTGTTGTTTGACACGTACTAACTTGACTGAGATGTTTTTAGGCGATATGCCCATGATGGCACCCATGTCGTCGTAGCTCATATTTTCAAGCCAGAGCAGGATTAGCGCACGGTCCATGAGATCCAACTTGTTGATACATTTGTACAGTTGCTGGATTTGCTTGCTCTCGGCATCGGTGTCGGTGAAAAGGTCGCCAGCCATTTCTAGCGGCACTCTTTGGCCTCGGCGTTTTTTCTTGCGGTCGGCAGAGACGCAGGTGTTGAGGGCAACACGCCAGATCCATGTTTCCACTTTGGCCTTGCCGCGAAAACTATCAAAACCAAGCCAGAGATTGATTAGCGTGTCTTGGAAAAGGTCCTGCACCTCATCGTGGTCTTTTGAGAACATGTAGCACACCGTGTACACCGTACTCTTGTGTTCCATCACGATTTTTTCGAAATCACGTTCTTTTTGCTTGTCGCTCATGGTTGCCAATTCTTATTGTTCCAAAAGTGAGAGGATGAAACTGAAGATTGCTGCCAATGCGCCCATTAAAATAAATGCGTTCATAATTTTTCCTTTCTTTTTTAAATTCGTTTTGCATGTTAGACGCAAAAATCCTCTAAAAACTACAAAAAAACGCACATTTATTTTTGGAGGCCAGCTCAAAGAATTATCAATCAACGAGAAAGAACTATTCGGCCTCAATCAAAAAACTGACTGGGCGGAAGCCGTCGTTGCAACTAATCATGGCACTTTGGGGATTTTTCATCCAGCCATCATAGAAATTGCCGCCACCCTGGGCCAGCGCTTCCACAAACTCGCGCATCGTCTTCCAAGCTTCGTCGCAAAGGCCATCTGGCTTGGAACCATTGATACTAATCCAGCACTGACCCTCGCAGACATCGCAAGTGTGCTCGATAGGATTCTCATAAAGGGCTTGTAAGTCCTGATAATCAGCCTTTCTGATGGCTGTAATCTTAACGTTTTTCATATTGCAAAGATACGCAATTTTTCATATCCGACAAAAAAAAATTGATATTTGAAAAAAAAATCGTATCTTTGCATTTTATTATTGAATTATTCATTATGAAACGCATACTAGTATATCTTCTAATATTATTGCCGTCATTAGTTTCTGCACAAACCCTTACGGCCTATCGCGGCAAAGTGGCCAACGCCTATAATTTCTGGGTCAGCACCCCCAAAGATTACGATTCGCTAAATTCTGAAAAACCTATCATTCTTTTTCTCCATGGCGCCAGCCTTTGCGGCAACAATTTGGAAAGAGTACGCCGCTACGGTCCCCTCCACGCTCAATCCATGGGACGCCAGATCGATGCCGTGATTATTGCACCGCAAAATCCCGGCGGGGCTTGGAATCCGGAGAAAGTGAACCGCGTAGTAGACTGGGTTTTTGAGCATTACAAAGGCGACACCAATCGTTTCTATGTGCTTGGCATGAGCCTGGGCGGCTATGGCACCATCGACTATTCGGCAGCTTATTCCCACCGCATAGCCGCAGCCATGGCACTTTGCGGGGGCGGCAATCCCAAGTCGTACTGCGGACTGAATGACCTTCCTTTATGGATTCTTCATGGCACGGCCGACCGCGCCGTGACTGTGGCACAATCCGAAAAAGTGATCAACAAGATGTCGCAATGTGGCGACAGCCCTCGACTGAAATTCACCAAGCTACCTGGCGTAGACCATGGTGGACTAGCACGAGCATTCTATATTACAGAGACTTACGATTGGCTTTTTGAGCATCGTCTCGACACCCCTGAGCGTCCTATAAACAAGGATTACGAGATTACCGTAAACCGCCTGCACAATGCCTATAAAGACATTGACCGCAAGGCCAACCACCTGGTTGTGCGCAATGGCGGCGGATCTTCGGCAAAGAGTAGCAGCAAGGATGACTCGCAGGAGGAAGTACCCCCAAACAATGGCGAGGCTCAATATCACACCATCCGCAAAGGCGACACCCTGGGCGCGCTGGCAAAGAAATACCACACCTCAGTGAGTAAACTCTGCAAGCTGAACAATATCTCGCAGACTACGATTCTGCGACTTGGCAAACGTCTTAGAGTCAGATAATCATCTATTTAGCCAAGATAGTTCCCTCCAGAACATCGCGCTTGCGCACATAGTCGGCATAGGCAAACCAGAGACCTGTCTCAGGATCTTGCTGACGCTCGGTGATTTTCACTAACTCAAAGACAGAATTATCAATAACAGGGAAATAGACATCGGCATCGAAATCCTGATACACCCAAGTGACATACAAATTCTTGGTCATCGGGAGGAAAGCCTTATAGATGGAGGCGCCACCCATGACAAAAACTTCATCCTCGCCCTCTATCATCTTCTCCACCTGCGAAAGGCTGTGGGCAACCTCCAATGTGCCAGTTGCCGTTTCGGGAACATCGTAGTGAAAATCAGCGTCATGCGTCAGCACGATATTGCGGCGCTTGGGGAGCGGTTTCTTGGGCAGGGAATCAAAGGTGCGGCGACCCATAATCACGGAATGGCCACTAGTGAGCGCCTTGAACCGCTTGAGATCGTCGCTGATATGCCAAAGCAAATCGTTGTCTTTACCGATGGCCATATTCTGAGCACAGGCCACAATCATTGAAATATTGGGTTTGGGATAAATGTCTACCATTGGAACTGTTGGAAATTAAGGCATTGCCTATATATTATACAATATTAATTATTTATTGAAGATTCTCATGCTGCGTTCAAAGATTCCGTTCATGTAGGCTATGGCCAGGCCGTAATTGCTGACCGGTATGCCGGCCTCGATGGCCGGAGCCAGGCGCGAAGCCAACTGCTTGGCCGTAAGCACACAGCCACCACATTGTATCACCAGCGCATATTCATGTATGGGGCGAGGCAGATTGGAAAATCCGGCCACGGCTTCGCACTGCAACTGTTTGCCGGAATATTTGGCCAGCAACTTGGGCAGCTTCACCCGGCCGATGTCTTCGCAAGTGACATTATGCGTGCAACTTTCCAGCATCAGCACTCGGTCGCCATCCTGCAGATTATCAATCGTTGGCGTACCCTTCACATAATCAGCGAAAAGGCCTTTGGCTCTGGCCAGCACCACGCTGAAACTGGTGAGATAAACGTCATCCGGGACAATCTTGCTCACTTGGTCATAGACTTGGCTGTCAGTAACCACAAGTCGCGGAGGGGTCTTCAGTTCCGACAGCAGCTGCGACAATTCCTGCGGCTGGCAGAAGAAAGCTTTGGCATGCAAATCCATCACATCGCGCAGCACCTGCACCTGGGGGAGAATCATTCGGCCTTCGGGAGCCGAAGAGTCGATGGGCGTGACCAACACCACGGTGTCGCCTTCGCCAACCACATCGCCCAAGAGTGAGCGATGGACATAAGCCGACTCCGGCAGGCTGTCGCGGATGATTACTGTCAAAGGTTCGCGCAACGACTTGTCTTTCACCGAAAGGACAAAAACTTTGGTGGCATAATCATCTTCCAGCTGGGCAATCAAACCAGCATCTGGAGACATACGGTCGGCTTGAGAATATATGAGCACAAAAGGAATATCATGCTTGCGGCAATGATCCACAAGCATCACCTCTTCGGCATCGAACTTATTGTTGGTAAAGAGAATCAGCGCCAAATCGGCTTGGCCAAGCATCTCCAGGCTTTTTTCAATGCGCATGTGCCCAACTACGCCCTCGTCATCAATTCCCGCAGTATCAACCCAAACCACAGGGCCGACACCGCCAATCTCCATAGTCTTTTTCACGGGGTCGGTGGTGGTGCCTGCCAAGTCGGATACAATGGCAATGTCCTGGCCTGTAAGGAAATTAATCAAAGAACTTTTGCCATAGTTGCGGCGGCCAAAAATGCCGATATGCGGTTTGAGCTCGTTGCCTTTCATTTCTACTTAAATTATTGATGTTAAGGAGCCTTGCCTTAACATCAGGTGATACTATGACTAATGTTTGCAGCCTGTGCCCTGACCACTGTTGGTTGGCTGGCAACATTTGGGAAGATCCTTCACAGCGCGGGGATTGGCCTTATAATGCTCTGTGAGAACGCCATTTTCTGCAAGAGCCTTCTCAATTTTGTCCGGGTTGGTCTTTTTGCTGCGATAAACCACAGAAACACATTTGTGATCCTTGTCGAGAGTCCAAGAGATGACTCCACGTTCATAAGCCAAAGTATTCTCGATAGTGGGATTGAGGCTATTGCAGCACCAACCGGGGAGATTGATCTGAGCGGTTTTAGCATCAGCTGGCTGTTTTTTATTCTGAGCAGAAAGGGTGCCGCAAACGGACGCCATAAGGAAGATAAAGAATGCAAGCTTTTTCATATAATAAAAATGTTTAATTCTAATAACGTACCAAAGATTAAAATATTATGAGACAATCAAAATACAAGCCTATCTGGCAAGTCTCACCTTACATTGTAGCGAAAGCCAAGGTAGAAGAGACGGCCCATCAGCGGGGCATAGACCACCGAAGCATCAAAAGCTTGAGAGAAAGGTTGGTCGAAGCCTGCAATGGGATGCTGCTGAACATAATTGGTAATATTTTCTACACCTCCATAGACCTCGCAACGCTTGAACTTGCGCGTAACCTGCCCAAGCATATACAGATAGGGCTTTGTATAGCCATTGTGCTCACTGACATTGAGCGGAAGGCGCATAGGACCATTCAGCTGGGTGGTGAGGTCAAAACGCCACTTCTCAAATGGCGTGTGATAAGTCAGCACCAGAAGCCCCTTCCATTTGGAAGTATAAGGTTTGTCCATCAATTGCCCATGATAGGTGCACTTTACATCACTCACTTTGCCAGCCACAGAAATCTCAAAATTGCGAATAGGTTCGATATTCACATCCACCTGGAACACATCGGAATAGCTGCGGCCATCAAGATTGTAGAAATAGATATCGGTAGCACTTTGGTCGTAATCGGCAACAAGCTGATTTACAAACTCGGTGTGATAATAGTCGGCTGTGATTTTTATTTTTCGGTCATCACCAATGCTGAAATTCTTATTGACATTGACGCCTCCATTCCAGGCTTCCTCCAGCTGGAGGGGACCGTAATAATGAATGGTGCGATTAGATGCCAGCATACCAATATTGTCGGCAACCAGATTGGGTGTGCGGAAACCTCGGCCGGCCGAGACTCGGAAGATGAGCGATTCCACTGGTTCCCAACGCATATGGATGCGGGGTGTAACCAAGTGGCGTGATGCTACTTCATAACCTTGATAATTTACCATGCAACGACCGTTGTAGTAATCGTAGCGCAACCCGGCTGTGGCTGTAAATAGGCGGTCGGCCTTGAACGTATATTCCACAAATGCGCCCGGCACATACACGCGATTATAGACCATTGCGATATTGGGATCAAATAAACAATACCTCCAAAGTGCATCACCCAGCGCATCCATAATCTTGCTATAGCAGAATGAGACACCGCTAGAGATATTCGACAAAGCACCTATTTCGGCATCCATCAGCAAATTAGCATAGCAATCGCTTTCATCGCTATAGTACTCTTTGGGACCATACAATCCCCATTGTGTGATATATGATGCCGACAGCTGCGAGCCAACGCTCACCTTATCGCTCAAGGGCACACCATTTTTGGTGGAGAAGAACACTCGTTCCGTATGGCTCTGGATACCATAAATTGAGTCATAAACATCCCTAGGCTTCTCATAGCGCATATCACCACCCAGGCGGTCCTCATAGGTATAGTTAATCAATGAGATAGAATGAAATCCGTTGTCGGCCTGATAGAGCCAGCGGTTGACCAAGTTGAGCTGTGTCTGCAGCGGAAAGTCGCGGAAACCGTCATGACCCAGATGGTCCACACTCATCATATTCTTGGTGCCAAAAGCATAAAGTCCTGTAGACAGATGGTCGTTGAACTGGTGGTTGAACTTGGCGGTGATTTCCGACTTCAGGTCGCTGTTCTCATATAGGTTCAGGGTAAAAGCGTTGCCACGCTGGGGCTTCTCATATTCAAGATTGATAGATCCCGTGATGCTCTCAAAGCCATTCTTCACCGTGCCAGCGCCCTTGCTCACCGAGATGCTTTCAAGCCATTGCCCCGGCACAAATCCAAGTCCAAAAGGTGCGGCAACACCGCGAAGGAAAGGTATGTTTTCCAACATCATCTGGGAATAGACGCCGGTAAGACCCAGCAGCTGAATCTGGCGGCTGCCCGTGACAGCATCGGCATAGCCCACATCAACCGAGGCCGAGTTCTCAAAACTCTCCCCCAGATTGCAACATGCCAATCCGCGCAACCCATCGGCAGTTATCACCTCGTTCTGCTCCACCGAACTGAGTTTTTGAAAACTGCGCTCGTGGCGGCTGCGAATCTTGATGGATGGCAACGATTTGGCCTTGATGGTATCTTGGGCGATAGCATCTTGCGCAAAGACTGAGACCAGCACGATAATGACTAATACAATTCTTTTCATATTATAAAGGTAGGCTCTAAAAATTCAACTTTTTGTTCTTAGGTGTTCGACGGAGAGCCTTGTTTAGCCGCTTCACACCTAAATTCAAAATGCAGAGATACAAACTTTTTCTTTTTTAGATACTATTGTTTACATTTTTTTCTTGTTGATTATTTTGTAGGGGGGTGATTATCAATGTTT
>JAZLLD010000068.1:0-20826 GCA_045597945.1 Bacteroidales bacterium | reverse complement strand
GCCCTCGGCAAAGGGTATGTGGCGGTCGGCAATACGGCGCGCCAGGTCGGCGCAAGTGGCGGGGCTGCCGTCCTCGACCGACAGGCGCCGCAGCTCCTCGCGGGCCTCGTCGTTGCTCATGATCTCGAAGGGCACGGCCTGGGGATTGTAGTGGCATTGGGGGTCGTGGCAGAGGAACGAGAGGCGCGTGGGGTCCTTCGTGGCCTCGTCGTAGGGCAGGTCGGCCACCATGCCGAAATACTCGTTGCCCCAGCGCCAGGCGTCGATGTAGGCCACCTGCGGCTGCTGCGAGGTGTAGGGGTAGAGCACGCGGATGCCGTGGCCCGAAGTGGTGGTATATACCATCAGGGCGTGGGGGTCGCGCCGCAGGAGGTCGAGGGTGCGTTCCATCCGCTCGTCGGGCACATGGTCGAAGTCCACCATCGACACCCCCGTCAGCGCCGTGATGTTCTCGCGCTTGCGCCCGCCGGCAAACTGCGCCGCGGGGATGAAGGCGCCGCACCTCGACTTAGACCTGCCATACTCCTTGTCGTTGCCTTCGGCCAGGAGGCGGCGGGCACAATAGGTGGACTTCTCCAAATCAGAGTCTTGGCGGATAAGGCGCACAAGGGCTGCCCATTCTATCTGCTCCACATCGTTGCAACGAACAAGGGCATTGCGCACCAACGAGCAAGGCAGGATGGCAGTGGGTGTGGTATCAAGATTTTTTTGCATAATGTCGAAAATATTGAAAATGAATTGTTTGAATAATTGGGGTGCAAGATGGTGCAGGTTGTTTTATAACTTTCGTATAAGGGGGGGGGATTATCGCCATAATTATGATAATAATCTATGGCGATGTTTTCCCCCTCATAACAAAATGTTGCGAAACACGGTGCACCATCCTGCACCATCCTAGGAAAAGCTAGGGCTTTCTAGAATTTCTAGAATTGCTAGGCTTTCTAGGCTCTTCTAGCCTTGCTGTTCCCCGCCAGCGTCACGATATAGCTGGGGTCGCCCACCGAGGCGCATTTGCGGAGGATCGACTGGGCCTTAGCGTCGTCGCCGTCCACGAAGCGGGTCTTCACCGAGGCGAAAGCGTTGGGATAGGTGGCCATGAGGTATTCGCGGTCGGCCTTGCTCACGAGGCTGAAGTTGTAGGTCGTAGTACCGCAGCGGCGCTGCACCACCACGTCGCCGTCGATCTTGGCGGTAGACACCCCCTCGGGGAAGAGCGTGGCGTCGTTCTGCTGGGCATAGTCTCTGAGCACGGCCTTGGCGGCCTCCTCCTGGGCTATGGCATCCTTCACCTTGCTCTCGGCCTGGGTCACGGCCTCGCGGTGGATGCGGTACGATTCTTCGAAAGTCTTAGCGTTCTTAACTGCGGTTGTTTTAGTAATTTTAGGCATTTTAACTGATATTTAAAAAAGTGAGTGGGCGGCCGCTCGTGGCCTTTGAGCGGAGCCCGGGGAATGAGTTGTATTGGCGCCAACTCTGCACCTGTTGGTGCATTGCGCCCCGGCCGGCGGTCAAGCCCAACCGAGGCAGACGGAGGCCAATCTAGAATTTCTAGAATATCTAGCATTTCTAGCATTTCTAGCATTTCTAGAAAATGTCAAAGCCCTCTCGGAGATACCTTTTTTGTAAATCCGAGTGCAAAATTACAACCAAAAAACAAAACGGCCACTTACCTTAGACACCCATATAGGCGGGTCGGGTAAGTGGTCGTGCCAGTGCCGCAGAAAGCGCAAGTAATTTATATCGTGTGCGATAAGCCATCCGGCAGAAAACCGGGCATAACACAGCCCCGCCGCCCTCCCAGGTAGCCCCGCCCAATAAAAAAAGCCTAGAAAACCTAGCCAATCTAGAAAATCTAGCCAATCTAGAAAATCTAGAATTGCTAGAATTGCTAGCCTAGCCCCCAGCCTAGCCCTCCAGCCTAGCCTCCAGCCCCTAGCCCCTCTCAGCCAGCAGCTCTTTCAGCCGGGCTATTTCGGCCTTTAGGGCCTCGATTTCGGCTTGCTGGCGGGCGATAGTCTGATGCTGAGTCTCGCGGCGGTCCAGGCGGGCGGCGGTCATGCGCTCGCGGATGCCGCCCTCCTCCACAAACTCGCGGTCGCGGGCCTCGATAAAAGTGGCCATCATGCGGTCCACGATATGGCAGAGGCATATAGCCGTGTTAGCCATCTCCTCGTCGCTCCAGCTGGCAAAAAAAGGCTGATAGTCGGCCAGCGCATTGTGCGTGCGGCAGTAGGCGTGCATGGCATCGTAGCGGGGGTGCTTGGCAGTGCTAGCCACACTAGAACTGCTAGAAAATCTAGCATTGCTAGCCCTACTAGCATTGCTAGCGCTCAGATGCGCCCCCCAGTCGGGGAGCCCGTGATGCGTGAGATAAGTCGTATAGTCGCGCAGAAGCTCCTGCAACGAGCCCTTGGCAATGCCCAGGAGCTTAATCTCCACCTCGAACGACGTCTGCCCGTCGGTGAGCCCTTCGGCTATATTAGCCGTGACAGAGCGTGCGGCCTGCACCATCTGATCCACCGTGCGGTCGCCGTGGGCGGGGAGGAAACGCTGGCAGAAAGTCTTAGTGAGCTGCACCAGCACCTCGCCCTTCTGATAAAAAAAGAGATCGGTATAGACCGTAGCCTTGCGAAGCACCGAGGGAGTGCCGTCGGCATAGCGTTGCAGCGTAGGAGATTGCTTAGGCATAGAGAATTAAATTTTTTGCAAAAATACAAAGAAAAATTAGAATAAAAGATTTTTTTCTCTAGCATTGCTAGATTTGCTAGCCCTCTAGCATTTTCTAGCCCTTCTAGTATTGCTAGCTTATTTGATCTTATTCAGCCGCCGCTGAAACTCCACGAACTTGGTGGTCTTGGTGAAGCGGTTATAGTCGCTGCTGAGGTAGTTGAGGCCCCACCTGCGCTCGAAGATCGACCAGAAATTACGTATCTTCAGCCGCTCGGCGATGTCGTGCGCCAGCACTGCCTTCTCGCCCCGCGAAAGGCCTTCGGCGGGCATGAGCTCCTCGTCCACCAGCCCCGCATCGATATAGGGGCGCAGCATCTCGGCCGAGAGGGAGTCGGCAACGAGGGTGCCCATGTGGACGGACTGGCTGCGGTTGTCCTCAGTCTTGCGATTGTCGGACTGGCAGTAAAGGTTTTCGACATGGGCGTAGTAGTTAGCGCCGGGTTGGACATTCACTTTCACATGCATGACGATGGGCTGTCGTGCATCTTTCTTAATGTGGTTTTTTTTCCATGATTTAAACAGGATTATTTGTTTGTAATTACGTTACGCAATCAGACATATCCCCGATTGCGAGCGCAAAGATACAAATAATTCCTGAAATGAAGGAAATTGAATCGAAAACTAAACATATTTGATAATTTCACCTAATGGCAAAATCAATCAATTATTTCCTGTAATTTAGATATTCTGGGCGAATAACATCGGGCAATATTAGCGATTTTGGGAGTCGATATTTCAGTTCCGTCTGATATGATTCGGAAACAAAAATACAGCCCCCCATTAGGTTTGAATCCTAATTGCACTAATTCTTCCGATGTTAATATCTGAGGAACAGAGGGATCCAATTGGAATAATTGATACTTCTCTTTTCTGTGAAGGAGCAATAATTCAGGTCCCTTCTTTCCCGGTGGTATCTGCATCGCACCACGCCTAAATCCTGTCCTTACATAATAGAGTTTGTTTTTGAGGGTTTGCTCCCATTGAAAGTCTGTACGGCAATAACCGATTAGCACATTCTTCTGATTTGTGGTCACCGGCTGCTTAATATTGCCTAATTGTTCATAAAGTGCTAAAGCCAGGTGTTTGGCCAATCGTGGGGGAACAGCATTGCCTACCATTTTGTAGCCATCAAGAATATTAGAATAAACAAATTGGAACCTATCGGGGAATGTTTGTATTCTAGCGCATTCTCTGACGCTTAGCCTTCTGTATAGGTCAAGGTGTTCCGGGTTGAATCTTCGCTCATCCGAGGAAACATATATCATAGGCGGGGCTTGTGGATGAAGTGGAGCGTTCTTGGCTTGTGCCTGTATGGTGAATGAAACCTCGTCCCATTTTCTAATCCTGTTGCGAGCCATGTATTTTCTATCAAACGGCCCTATGTAGCAATCATGATTGAGTCGAACGGAGTTCGGGCAAACCTCTCCCTTTTCATACAACAAGGGTTTCTCTACAATATCGCCAATGGCTTTTTGTAAAGGAATGTGAGCTGTTTTAGGTGTGGTAGGTTTGGGAAAAACAAATTCGATTGGAATGTCGTTTCTTATTCCTACAATAAAAACTCGTATGCGGTCTTGTGGCACACCATAGTCTGCGGCATTCATCACAGAGAAACGCACACAATAATCAGCTTCGCTAAGTATACCAAGAAAAGATTGGAATGTTTTAAAATGTTTATCGCTAATAATTCCAGCCACATTCTCAATGACAAAGAAATTGGGTCGCTTGGCTTTTATTAGCCTAATATAGTCAAGAAATAATCTCCCTCGTTCATCATCCAATCCCTTCATACTGCCGCCCAAACTCCAGGCCTGGCATGGCGGACCACCAATGAAGCCGTCGCAGTCGGGAATGTCTTCGGGAGTGAGTTTCCGGATGTCAGATGTATTGAGTTGGGTGGTTGGGTGGTTGATTCTATAGGTTTCGTGAATGGTGGGGTCAAATTCATTTGCCCAAACCACGTTAAAACCTGCTTGGCGGAACCCCAAGTCAAGTCCTCCGCAGCCAGCAAAAAATGACACCACGTTCATCTGCCACCTCTTTAAATCAATTATTGGGCAACCAAGAATTCACCATCACTATAATAGTGAGCATCAAAAGTGATTGGGCTTTCCTTCATATTAGTGGTGTCAATGTTGCAATAATCTGACACCTCTTCTATCTCAATACTTTCAATTGATGCACCATTGATTGCAGACATTTTATGAGTGGTTTTATCAAATACAAAGCCAACACCAAGTTCTTTGGCTTCTGTCATTAAGGAGTATAGCTTTTCTACGAGATTGGATTGCTGCTCCGACAGCTTATATACATTCATCATAATAATATTAATTATTTTCAAGTTCTATTCCATGGTTCTCCAAGGTTCTGCGAATACTCATAGCAACATGATAAGCTAAATTTACGGGTACTGCATTGCCTATCATCTTGTAGCCATAATTTACATCGGTATAGACAAATTCATAGTTATCCGGGAAAGTCTGAACACGTGCAACTTCACGGACAGACATTCGTCTGTATAAATCCTCATAGCCAGGGACAAAACGTTGTTCATTGGATCCTATTTTTTCCATTTTTGGGGCTTGCGGGTGAAGCTGGCACTGACGACCACTAGCCTGGACTGTGAATCCAGGCTCATCCCAAGAACGAACCCTATTTCGGGACATGAAGATAGGTGAAAATCCACCAATGAAATATTCATGATTGCGAACATGGCAAGCATCACCATTCGTCTTATTCCCAGGTAATGCGGGTATGGCAGTATCTTTCAAATCCCAAATTGCATCCCTAAGTGTAGGCTTTACCTCCAAAGGGGTTGGGTATTCGAAATCATCAATATGCAGGTCTTTCCTAAATCCTATATAGAACACTCTATCTCTGTCTTCGGGAACACCATAGTTGTTCGCATTCAACATCTTCAAATTGACATCGTATCCTGCTTCTCCGAAAAGTCGCAAAAATCCTTGAACTGCATCATTATGGCGTTGAGCCAGCATCCCCGAAACATTTTCGGCAACAAAGAAATACGGTTGTGTGGCTTGCAATATTCGGATATACTCATAGAAAAGTTGTCCTCGGGGATCATCAATTCCACGGAGCGAGCCTCCTTCACTCCAAGATTGGCAAGGTGGACCACCAATAATTCCTTCAGGATGTTCAGGGAATTCTGTTGCATCTATGTTGCGAATATCTCCCTCAATTAGATTAACATCAGGGTGGTTGGCTCTATATGTAGGGCAGATTTTGGAGTCATATTCGTTTGCGATGGCAGTACGAAAACCTGCCATCTCAAAACCAGTGTCCAAACCACCTGCGCCGGAGAATAAACTAATTAGTGCCATTATTTTACGAAATATGAAGTTTACACGGATTTGTTTTGGTACGCAATTGTCACAATGTCAATTATTACATCAATAACATTTCGTGCCATATTATTCTTGGAATAAATGTTGAGTGAATAAAATCGGCGGATTGCCGAGCAATTGGATATCGAATTTTAATGAGGGTTCAAGATTGGAGCTGGCATTATGAATTCGAAACGAAATTTCCCATCCACCATCCAAAATGAGATCCAAAGTATCTTTTACACCGAATTTTGCTTTGTAGTCAAATTCGACAATTCTAGTCGGAAGTGCTAGTTTGGGTGTTTTATACAAAGATTTTACGCCATTTACTGTTTTGTTTAGTTCGCCATTAATATTGAAAGATTTTACAATTACCAGATTGTGACTATCGTCCTTAATAATTTTATAAAAAGGATACATTCCAATCAGGTACTGAATCAGCTTCTGTGGTATGTCTTCGTTATGACCATTTATAAAGAGTAATTCCTTCTTAAAAGCCTCCAATAATGGAGTATATACTAAAGAATATTTATCATCACCCAAGTCTCTCCATTTTTTGCCCAGCCTGGCTTGTTCAGTAATATAATTAAATATTGGCTTTATTTCGTCCCAGTATGTCTGGGAACAATTCACATCTAGCCATTCTTTTCCAAAGTCCAATACATGGCTTAATCTAGAATGTTTGACAGCTTCGTGGTTGTTCTTGGCCGAGAAACCAATTTCCCAAGACGGTGTCACCCTATGAAAAACCACATCGCGGACATCCCCTTCTTCGCCTCTTTGGTCAGATTGAAGCATAATGGAAAGTACATCTCTCTCATTCTTTTGTGTAACTAAACCTGGTTCTATCTTTACCATTGTGCCAATAGTTTGTTTAGCCGCAGCCAAAAATCTGTTTTTAGACTCTTCTGTCTGTTTCTCCCACCCTTTCTTTGCATTTTTTAAAGCATCGTTTTCCACCAAACAAACATTAAGACCAATTCTATTGAGATAAGATTGGTATTGAATAGCTAATGCGTATTCAAATGACTTTCCATTTTCGACTTGTGTTGTTGGCATAATAATGTATTCTATATAGTTAGCACGTTTTATAACATCTTCATAGGTGTTTTTTTCAAATGCAAAGATACGAAAATATCCTGAATAATGAAGTTTTGAAGTGGATGGATTGTAGATTGCAGATTGTAGAGTTCCGGGTGCGGCAGCCAGTTAACGTTAAGGTCAAAGTCAAGGTTGAAGAGTGCCGCCGCAGGGTGAGATTGTAGATTGTAGATTGCAGAATGTAGAGTTCCGGGTGCGGCAGCCTACTCTACAATCTACATTCTACCATCTACCCTCTATTATTAATTTTTCATATTTATATTGTCAATTGCGATTTTTTTCGTATCTTTGCAAAAAAATATTATGAAAACAAAAACGCACCTCATCTCTGTAATCGCACTGGCTATCATTCTCTTGGCTGGAGATTTTTGTATTGCTCAAAAAGTAGTGAAGCAAAAATACAAGAATGGAAATGTGTACCAGGGCACGATCGACGATGTGAAGTATTCGCACGACCAGGGTAAGATGACTTATGCCAACGGCGATGTGTATGAGGGTAACTGGGTGCACGGCCTGCAGGACGGCCAGGGCACTTACACCTACAAGAGCGGCGGCCGCTACGAGGGCAACTGGGAACGCGGCAAGATACGCGGCGAGGGCACGTTCTACTATAAGAACGGCGATGTGCTGAAGGCCACTTTCTCGGACGGCGAGAACCAGACCGGAAGGGGCACGATGACTTACGCCAAGGGCGGCTCCTACGAGGGCGACTTGGTGGACGGCCAGCCCGAAGGAGTGGGCACCCGCATCTGGCCCAACGGCGCCACTTACACGGGCAGCTGGAAGGACGGCAAGATGGAGGGCTACGGCGAGTATGTTTACGCCAGCGGCAGCAAGTACATCGGGCAGTTCCGCGACGGTAAGTTCCACGGCGAAGGGGTGTACAACAACGCCCGCCTCTGCCAGACGGTGCACGGCTATTGGGAGGACGGAACGATGGTGGACGAGGTGAAGACCGACGGCTCGAAGTTGGAAATGAAAAAGGAGAGTGATTTGTGAAATTAGTGAATTGTGAATTGTGAATTGACCGGCTGCTGCCCCACTCTACATTCTAAAATCTACAATTTAAAATATTAATTATTAAATATTAATTAAATATTCGGATGCGCAAAGTATTATTGATTCTTGCAACAATGGTGGCCTTCTCGGCCATGGGTCAGACGGTGAGTCTGAAGAAAGAGTGTAAGTGCGACGCTATGACGCAGGTGGCCCTGCGGAAAGCCCAGCAGTCTAAGAAGTCCGGCGAGGAGGTTCGCCTGATTGCCAAGGTGGGCGACAAGTTCGACGCCAAGGCTTTCGCCCGCCAGGGTATTACCGTGGGCGCCAAGGCCGGCAATATCGTGACGCTGCGCCTGAGCACCGACTTGCTGCCGGTGGTGGAGAACAGCGCCGAGGTGCTGCAGTATACGCTCTCGGAACCCGTGTTCCAGACTATGGACCGCACCCGCACCGACACCCGCACCGACAGTGTGCAGGCCGGCCTGGGACTGCCGCAGGCTTATACCGGCAAGGATGTGATTATCGGCATCACCGACTGGGGTTTTGACTACAAGCACCCCAATTTCAATAATAACGGCCAGGACAACCGCCGTCTGCTGCAGGCCTGGGACCAGTTCCGCCTGAGCGGCCCCGCCCCCGAGGGCTTCGACTACGGCACGGTGTTCACTAACCGCCACGACCTGCTGCAGACCGAGGGCGACACCGCCGGCCTCTACGGCTACGCCACCCACGGCAGCCACGTGGCAGGCATCGCCGCCGGACGCGGCGTGGACGGCACCTATGTGGGCCAGGCGCCTTATGCCAACCTGCTGTTCTGCTCGTTCCACCTGGACCTGGCTTCGTGGATGGACGGCGTGCAGTGGATGTGGAATGTGGCCAAGGCCGAGGGCAAACGCCTGGTGGTGAACAACAGCTGGGGTATGTACACCCTGGGACCTATCGACGGCACCTCGCTGGCCAGCCAGGCTATCAACAGCTGGAGCGACAGCGGCATTGTGTTCGTGGTGAGCGCCGGCAACTGCGGCAACGACAACTACCATATCTGCAAGTCCTTCTCGCCGGCCAACGCCGACACGCTGCGCTCGCTGGCCGCCTACTACGGCAATCATGAGATTGGCCAGAATATCACTTTCTGGGGCGAGCCCGGCAAGGCTTTCAAGGTTTCGTTTGCCATGGTGAACGGGGCCGACTCGGTGTGCTTCGACTGGTTGAATACGGCCGACGGCGACCGCTATATCGACACCGCCCTGACGCTGGGCGAGCAGTCGTTCCCCTTCAGCCTGACGATGGAGCAGGCCAATATTTTCAACAACCGACCCCACGCCCTGCTGAGCGTGGCAAAGAAGGCCGGCTGGGAAATCCACGTGGCGGTGACGGCTCAAGAGGGCCTCGTGCACGGCTGGAACCTGGCCAAGCTGGCTAACGACGCCGGCAATATGGGCGGCGCCTTCACCCGCGGCCGCTCGCTGAATTATACGGCCGGCGACAGCGAGTTCAGCATCGGCGAGCCCGCCTGCGCTGAGAAGTGCATTGCCGTGGCTGCCCACAACGCCGACTCCAAGAAGCCTAACGGCGATGTCGAGCCCGGCAGACTGGCTTCGTTCTCGAGCCACGGCCCCATCATCGACGGCCGCCAAAAGCCCGAGATCTCAGCCCCCGGCACCAACGTGGCTTCGTCTATCAGCTCTTACACCGACGAGCTCTACACCCCGGTTCTCTCCTACTCCTACGGCGGCCGCCAGTATATCTGGGCAAGAATGTCAGGCACCTCGATGTCGGGTCCGGCAGTGACGGGCATCGTGGCACTGATCCTTGAGGCTAACCCCAACCTGAGCCCCGACCAGGTGAAGGAGATTATCTGCAGCACCGCCCGCAACGACGAGATGACCGGCCCCCTGCACGACCGCGACAGCGCCAGCAAGGTGTGGGGCTGGGGCAAGATCAACGCCCTGGCCGCCGTGAACGAGGCACTGGCCCATGTGGACATACAGCAGGCCGACGAGAGCTGGTTCGGCAAGTCGCTGCAGGTGTACCCCAACCCTGCCGCCGACCAGGTGACCGTGCTGACCGGCCGCCACACCCCCGAACAGGTGGAGCTGTATTCCATCAACGGCGCCCTGGTGAAACGCCAGCAGGTGACGATGGAGGGCACGATGGACATCTCGGCCCTGCCCCACGGCGTATATATCGTGAAGTGCGGCGCAAGAAACGCCCGTCTGGTCCACTAATCCTTAGAACTACCAACACTATAATACTTAACATACAATGCTGAAGATTTTCCGAACCGACATTATCACGCAGGGCATCATTATCTTGATTTCCACCCTGCTGATGTGGGTCGGCATCTTTATCCACCCGCACCCCGTGCCGATTGACGGCGGCGGCCCTATCTTCTACTGGCTGACGGCCAAGCTGTCGCCGCTGGCAGGCGCCATCATCGCCTATGTCCTTGTGCTGTTTCAGGGCTTCTTGTTCAACAGCATCCTCTACCGCCACAAGATGATCACGCAGAACACCCTCATGCCGATGTTCTTCTACTGCATTGCCATGAGCCTGGGCGAGCCTACCCTCTCCCCTCTCCTGCTGGGCAACACGATGGTTATCCTGGCTATCGGACAGATGATGCTGACCACGACACTGCTGTCGCTGACTATCGACAAGACCTTTGCGGCGGCAGCCCTGATGTCGATTGCCACGGTGTTCTGCCCCGCCATGGCGGTGTTCTATGTGCCGCTGATTTTCAACATGTTCAACTACAGCCTTTATTCGTGGCGCGACTGGACAATGCTGGTGCTGGGCATCTGCGCACCCTATATCCTGGTGGAGACGGTTTATTATGTGACCGACCAGATGTTCTATCGCAACTACCTGCTGCTGTACGAGATGACAGACCTCGGTTTTGCCATCCACGGCACTCTGGCACAATGGGTGATGAGCATCGTGTTCATGGCAATCCTGGTCATGGGACTGGGCGCGATGCTGGTCAACGGCCAGAGCAGCACGGTGAACTACAAGATGAACAGCTCCGCCATCATGATTTTCCTGCTGGGCGGATTCCTGTTCACGCTGTACGCCTCCTTCATTCCCGTCAACACGCAGAGCTATTCCGCTCCCTTTGCCTGCTGCGCCACGGCCCTGTTCTCAGAGCCCCGGCGCAAGGAGTCGGGGATGAATATCCTCTTTGTCTTGTTAATCATTGCGTCAATCACCTATAATATCCTCTAATGCTGCTCTCTCAATACACCCCCGATTTGGCCGAATGCGGCTGCGACGAAGCCGGACGTGGATGCCTGGCAGGCGCAGTGTTTGCCGCTGCGGTGATGTTTCCGAAGGACTTCCACGACGAGAAGCTGAACGACTCGAAGCAGCTGACCGAGAAGCAGCGCTACGAGCTGCGCGAGATGATCTATTCGGAGAGCTGCTGCTGGGCCGTGGCATCGGTGCAGCCTGAAGAGATTGACAGAACGAATATCCTGCGCGCCTCGATGCACGCCATGAACCTGGCCGTGGCAAAGCTGCCCGTGGAGCCTGAACTGCTGCTGATAGACGGCAACAGGTTTTACCCCGAGAGCCTGATACCCTACCACACGATTGTGAAGGGCGACGGCAAGTATCTGTCGATAGCGGCTGCCTCAATCCTGGCAAAGACTTGGCGCGACGACTATATGAAGAAGATGCACGAGGAATACCCTCAGTATGGATTCGACCGCCACAAGGGCTATCCTACTGCGGCACACTACGCAGCTATCAAGGAATACGGCCCATCGCCCATTCACCGCATGACGTTTAAACTTTATAAAGAACCTAAGAAGTGAACCCTGTTGACAAAATACGAGACCAACGCAAGCAGAATATGCTGAACGTGATGGCCGCACGCCCTCACCGCCGCCGTATTGTGCCCCTGGACCAGCTGCGGAGCATTGGCATCATCGCCCACAATCTGTCGGCCGACGACCAGGTGACGGTGGGACAGTTCTGCCAGCACATGACCAACCGGGGGGTGATGGTGAGGAAGATCGAGCTGCCGGAATTCGCCGACGACATTCTGGATAAGTACGGATTCCCGAAGCCCGACTTCTCGCAGCTGTTCTCGTGCTACAACTACGACCTGCTGATAGACACCACGCCCACCAACGACCTCTTCGGCCTGTATGTGACCCTGAATACGAACTCGAACCTGCGCGTTGTCTACCACGATACGACTCAGAAGCTGTCGGACATCAACACGACGACCTACGACCTCATCATCAGGGGCGAAGGGCCATGCGTGATGACGAAATACCTCACCGACCTGCTGAGCTACCTTGTACAAATAAGAAAATAATAATACAATATTAATATGAAGAATCCATTTATTGGAACAGGTGTCGCTCTGGTGACACCATTCAGAAAACAAGAGACCATTGATTTCAGCAAGCTGGAATCGCTTATCAATAACATCATCGAGGGCGGCGTGGACTATATCGTGGCGCTGGGCACTACGAGCGAGGCCGCCACGATGACCGACACCGAGCGCCATGCCCTCCAGGACTTTATTGTAGAATCCGTGGGCGGACGCTGCCCCATCATGCTGGGCCTGGGCGGCAACAACACCCTGGCCGTACGCGACGCTATTGCCAACACTAATTTCGACGGCATCAGCGGCATCCTCTCGGTGGCGCCCTACTACAACAAGCCCAACCAGCGCGGACTGGCTCAGCATTTCAAACAGATTGCCGACGCATCGCCGGTGCCCGTTATCATCTACAATGTGCCAGGCCGCACGGGCGTGAACATCCAGGCCGAAACTACCCTGCAGCTGGCCAACGAATGCTCCAACATCGTAGGCATCAAGGAGGCCTCGGGCAATATCAACCAGGTGATGCAGATTCTGCGAAACAAACCCGACAACTTCATGGTGATCTCGGGCGACGACTCGCTAACCTACCCGATGATGACGATGGGCGCCTCGGGCGTGATCTCGGTCATGGCCAACGCCCTGCCCAAGGAGATGTCGCAGATGGTGAAATTTGCCCTCAAGGGCGACCAGAAGAAGGCCCTGCCCCTGCATTTCCGCATGCTGCCGCTGATGAACGCCATCTTCGACGAGGGCAACCCCACAGGTATCAAAGCGCTGCTGGAAATCCAGGGCCAGATAGGCAACACCCTGCGCATGCCCCTGGTGAAGGCCAGCAAGCAACTCTACAACAAACTCTCTGCCCTCTATGACGAATTTAACGCTTAAGGCCCAGCAGATTTTTGCCAACGACCGCTACGCCACCGAGGCCACGGGAGCAAGGATTGACATGGTGGAACGCCATGCCGCCAAATGCTCGCTGACGCTGGCTCCCATCCATCGCAACGCCCTGGGCGCCGTGATGGGCGGCGTGATGTTCACACTGGCAGACCTGGCTTTCGCAGCTGCGGCTAACTCCGACAGGATTGCCGACGGCGAAGGACTGGCGTGGGTATCGCTGAGCAGCAGCATTCAATACCTCTCGCAGCCCAAAGGAAGCACGCTGATTGCCGAGACCGCCTGCGTGAAACAGGGTCGGACGACTTGCGTGTACAACATTAACATCCACGACGAACTTAGCAACCTTGCCGCCATCATCACCACGACAGGCATGCGTATCAACTAATCACACACTATGACAATCGATCAGATAAAACAACCCGTCCTTGACGAATATAAGCAATTCTTGGAAGATTACCACCACCGCACAACGACCAATGTGGAACTGCTCGACCAGGTGGTGGCCTATCTGAACCAAAGCCCTGGAAAGCAGCTGCGCCCTCTGCTGGTGCTGCTGTCGGCCAAGGCCTGCCAGCATCTCGGCCCCCAGCACATTAAGCTGGCTACGGCCATCGAGATGCTGCACAACGCATCGCTGATGCACGACGACGTGGTGGACGAGTCGGACTCGCGCCGCGACCGCGACTCGGTGCGCCACCACTGGAGCAACCAGGTGGCCGTGCTCTGCGGCGACTACTTCCTGTCACAGGTGATGTCTATCCTCCAAGAGGTGGACAGCAAGCCGGCATCGGAAATCCTCAGCCAGACGGTGGCCATCATGTGCCAGGGCGAGCTGATGCAGCTGGCCAGCATCAACCAGGACATCAAGGAGAGCTTCTATATTGACATTATCGGCCGCAAGACCGCCGCGCTGATGTCGACCTGCTGCGAGTTCGGCGCTTTCTGTTTTGACGGCGAGCCCAACAAGCAGTACGTGGAGGCGCTGAAGGTGTTCGGCTACCACTACGGCATCGTCTTCCAAATCCGCGACGATATCAACGACTTCAACAACCAGCACGATGTGGCACTGCCCAAAGGCATCTCGGCACAGGAACTGATTGACAAGCACGTGGCCCTGGCCCAGCAGGCTCTGACCCATCTGCCCGACAGCGAGGCCAAACAGATTATGCTGGCCATGCTGCTGCCCTCAGCACCACAGCCGGTACACTAGGAGTTAGGAGTTATGAATTATGAGTTATGAGTTATGGGTTATGATTTATGAGTTTCATCAACTTCAAAACTTCTTCAACTTTTTTACAATAAATTGACAATAAATAATACAAAATAATAAACAATTAAAAAACAGTTATCATGAAAAAGATTCTTCTTTCAATGGTTTTCATGACCATCGCCGGACTTGCTCTGGCACAGAACGCACAGCTTCCCCAGAACTGCACCATCAAGGCTCTTGACGGTTCTTCTGTTCAGACCTCTGCTCTCCAGAACGATGGCAAGCCTATGATCATCAGCTTCTGGGCTACCTGGTGCAAACCCTGCAACCGCGAACTCAACACCATCAAGGAAGTCTACGAAGAATGGCAGGAAGAGACCGGCGTAAAGCTGATTGCCATCTCTATCGACGATGCCCGCAGCGCAGCACGAGTAAAGCCCCATGTCAACGGCCAGGGCTGGGAATATGAGGTCTACATCGACCAGAATCAGGATTTCAAACGTGCCATGAACGTGGTGAACGTACCCCACACCTTCGTAATCAACGGTAAGGGCGAGATCGTATGGCAGCACACTTCCTTCGTTGAAGGCAGCGAAGACGAACTGCTGGAAATCGTGAAGAAAGCAGCTGCTGAAACTGCCGAATAATCACCATCACACCCACGACCCCAATAGAATCTATAGCCACTATAGGTTCTATCGGGTTTTATATCAACACCACATTTTTTGAAACATGAAAAATAATAATATTAAACAACTTTCTGCACTGGCCCTGATGATGGGTGCCGCACTGTGCGCCAATGCCCAGGGAATTATGGGCGGCCACGTGACCGGCAACATCCAACTCGACGGCCAGATTTCTAGTGCCGACAGCATTATCGGTGCCCAGGACGTTCCCGAGAAGTTGCTCCTGAATGCCCGTGCCGACATTCTCTATACCAACGGAAACTTCAGCGCCGGTATGCGCTTCGAGGCTTACCAGAACCCCATGCTGGGCTTCAACGCCAAGTACAAGGGCCAGGGTATTGCCAACTATTTTGCCGCCTACAACGGCGAGAAACTGAGCATCACCGCCGGTAACTTCTACGAGCAGTTCGGCAGCGGCATGATCCTGCGCGCCTACGAGGACCGCTATCTGGGACTCGACAACAGCCTCCTGGGCTTGAACGTGACCCTGCGCCCCTTCGACGGCGTGACCATCAAGGCGCTGGCCGGTAAGCAGCGCTATTACTGGGAGTACGGCAACGGCCTCGTGAGAGGTATTGACGGCGAGGTGAACCTCAACAGCCTGGTGAAATCGATGGCCGACAGCAAAATGCGCATCACTCTGGGCGCAGGCTTCGTGAGCAAATACGAGGACGACCAGACAATCGCCTTCCCCGAGAACCCTGCCTACAAGCTCAACCTGCCCCTCAACGTTGGCGCTGCCGCTGTGCGTGCCGACCTGAGCTACGGCAACTGGGGCTTGCAGTATGAGTCTGCCTTCAAAGGCCAGGACCCCAGCATCATGAACAACTACATCTACCGCAATGGTCAGGCCCAGATGCTCAACCTCACCTATTCGCAGAAAGGTCTCAGCGCTAACATCCAGGCTAAATATGTGGACAATATGAGCTTCAAATCCGTTCGCAGCGAAAGTGGCGAGATGCTCTATATCAACTACATTCCCGCCATCACCAAGCAGCACACCTACGCCTTCCTGAGCATGTATCCCTATGCTACCCAAACCACTGGCGAGATGGGTCTGCAGGGCGACCTGATGTATAAGTTCAAGAAAGAGACCCTCCTCGGCGGCAAATACGGCACCGATATCCACCTCAATGGTTCCGTCATCACCGGTCTCGACGCCAAACGCATCGGTGGTGCCGGCACCCTCGGCTACAAAACCGATGGCCTCAACCCCGGCGAGCTCTACTATACCGACGCTTCTCTCGAAGTGGCCAAGAAACTCAGTTCCAAACTGAAACTCACCTGCACCTACGGCTACCAGATTTTCAACCCCATCGTTGAAGGCCATCACGGCGACCTCCACCACAACCACGTTGTTGTAGGCGACCTCACCTGGAAAATCAACAAGAAAAACGTCCTCCGCTTTGAAGCCGAATGGTTGGGCAGCGACAGCAAGTACGATGCTGATGTCGACGACAAACGTTGCGGCGACTGGATCATGGGCCTGGTTGAGTACAACTTCACCAGCGCATGGTTCGTCTCCCTCAGCGACCAGTATGCCTACAAAGACGGTATCGGCAACTACTACAACATCAGCCTAGGCTACACCCACGGTGCCACCCGTCTGCAGATGGGCTATGGCAAACAGCGCGAAGGTCTGCTCTGCATCGGTGGCGTCTGCCGCCAGGTGCCCGCCAGCAACGGCCTCACCTTCAGCCTCACCACTTCTTTCTAAAATAGTGATCAGTGATCAGTGAAAAGAAGAGTTACAGTTCAAAAAAGTAAAACAATGAAAAAGATTAAAATATTTTCACTCCTTGCAGCTGTGGCACTGATGTTTGCCGCATGCGACAAAATTGAAGAAGAGAATGGCAAATTTATCGTCTTTGCCGGTGCCAACGGCACTTGGTATGATAGCGAAGCCGACATTCCCAACGCCCAGCGAGCCTTTATTGAGAAATACACCGGCGTCCGCTGCGTCAACTGCCCCGATGCCGATGAGACCATCCACGCCGCTTCCGACAAATACGGCGATGCACTGATTGTTGCCGCCATCCACGCCAACAACAATTTCGGCCGCCCCTTTGGCAAAGACCCCGACCTCCGCACTGAGAAGGGCAATATCTGGTTCGACGAATTCATCGGCACCACCGGCCTCCCCGCTGCCATGGTCAATCGCAACACTGCCGACCTCTTCACCCCCACCAGCGGTTTGGACGACCGCATCGATGCTATCATCAACCAGGACCCCAAGATCAATATGCTCATCACCAGCGGAGCCGATGGTGACAAATACTATGCCATCGTTCGTCTGGGATTCGCACAGACCGTCACCGAAGAGCTCACCCTCACCCTCCTCGTCACTGAAGACAAAATCTACACCACCCAGTCGCATGGCGAGAGAGAAATCGAGAACTACGAGCAGAACCATGTCCTCCGCGACATCATCACCGATGCTTGGGGCATCGACGTTAACGCCGATGGCCAGCAGGGAACCAAGCGCATGGTACGACTCAATTTCGAACTCCGCAACGACTGCGTCCCCAAGAATTGCCATCTGATTGCCTTTGTTTCCGACAAGGCCACCCGCCGCATCATCAACGCTTGCGAATGCGAACTTCTCTAAACCTGGGGTTCGGCATTTACACTTATCATCAAAACACACTTCATAGTTGACTGATGAACAAACGAATCTTAGGACTAGCAATTCCTAATATAATAACCAATATCACCGTGCCCTTATTGGGCATGGTTGATATGGCTATTGTGGGGCACCTCAGTGCCGCACACATTGGTGCCATTGCCATCGGAACCCAAATTTTCAACCTCATCTATTGGAACTTTGGGTTCCTGCGCATGGGCACTAGCGGTTTTACCGCACAAGCTTACGGGGCTGAAGATATGCGCGAATCAGTGCGCATATTCATCCGCGCCATCGTCATCGCACTGGCCGTGGCCCTGATGCTTATCTTGCTCCAATGGCCCATCAGCCGGCTGTCGGTGCTCATTTTCCAAGTAGACAACGGGCCGGGAATCATCAAACTGGCCTTGGCCTACTTCTTTGTGCGCATCTGGGCAGCACCGGCCACACTGGGGCTCTACGCCGTCAAGGGGTGGTTCATCGGCATGCAGAACTCGCGCCTGCCCCTGTGGATAGCCATCTTCCTCAACATTGTCAACATCGTCTGCAGCCTCATCTTCGTCCTCGTCCTGCACTGGGGCATCCGCGGCGTAGCACTGGGCACAGTGATAGCCCAGTACAGCGGCCTGGCTGTAGGCCTCTTCTTCATGGTCAAAAAGTACGGCCACCTATTCGCCCAATACTGCGGCGATGCCACCTTGGACGCCAAAGAACGATTCCTCAAGATGACGCGCGAGACCCTACGATGGAAGGAAATGCGCGGATTCTTCAAAGTCAACGGCGACATCTTCCTCCGCACCGTCTGCCTCTCGGCAGTATTCACCTTCATCACCGCCGCCAGCACCCGTATGGGGCCGGAAATCCTGGCCATCGACGCCCTGCTGCTGCAATTCTGCACCCTGTTCAGCTACATCATGGACGGCTTCGCCTATGCAGGCGAGTCGCTGGTGGGCCGATACATCGGTGCCCAAGACGCCAAATCGCTGCGCCTGTCAGTCCGCCTTCTACTCCTGTGGGGGCTGATCCTCACCGCGGCATTCACCATCATCTACGCCATCTGGGGAGCCAACATCCTGCAACTCTTCAGCAACGATCCCTTCGTAATCCGGGGGTCGAATCCGTTCATGTTCTGGACACTCATCATCCCCATCTGCGGATTCTCGGCCTTCCTGTTCGACGGCATCTTTATCGGCGCCACAGCCTCGCGCACCATGCGCAACTGCATGTTCATTGCCTCGGCGGCCTTCTTCGCCGTCTACTATGGGGCACTAACATTCATTCCCAACCATACAGAAAACATCATTGCGTGGAACAATATCTTATGGACTGCCTTCATGGTCTACCTGACCATGCGCGGTGTGCTGCAAGCCATCAGCCTCAAAAAAGCAGTCTATAGTCAAGTCAAATAAAAAACAATTCATATAGATAAATTAAACAATAAATATTAACGCACCCACAAACACATGAGACACATTTTCAGAACGCTTCTCCTTGCCATCGGCCTGCTCTATGCCAACAGCGCGCTGGCAGTCTACGTAGAAAAGATGCCCGTAAACAAAATCCAACCCAACGGCGACACTGTCAGCTTCTTCGTCACCGGCGACGAATTCTACCACCGCTACCACGACGCCAACAACTTCACCATCATACAGAACAAGGCCGGATACTGGGTCTACGCCATTGGCGACAAAGCCGGCAACATCAACCCCACCGAATACCTGGCCAACAGCATCAACCCCGCCACCGTCGGCCTGACTCCCGGCCTCAGCATCACCGCCCAGCAATACCAGGAGCGCCGCAACCAGTGGGAAATCCCCGAACCCTACAGAGCCACCACACCCAAGACCAGCGGCCCTAACCATGGCGACTTCTGCAACCTTGTAGTATTCATCCGTTTTGCCGACGACACAATCTACACCCGACCCCTCTCGTCAGTCGACCACATGTTCTCCGACACCTCTAGCAATTCGTCAGTATCGGTCTACAACTTCTTCAAGAAACAGTCCTACAACAAAATATTCATCCGCACCGTCTACGCCCCCACCCCCGACAGCAACCACATCATCTCTGTCCAGGACGAACACCCCAGAGCCTACTACATGCCCTACAACGACAACAACCCCATCGGCTACACCAACTATTCCGAGCGCGTAGAGCGCGAATTCGACCTTCTGGAAAACGCCGTCAACTGGATCAACCAAAACTCCCCCGTGCCCAGCACCTACAACCTTGACAACAACAACGACGGCGACATCGACAACGTCAACTTCGTCGTAAAAGGCTCCTACACCGGTTGGAACGACCTCCTCTGGCCCCACAAATTCAACCTCTACTCCCGCCAAGTGTTCATCAACGGCAAACGCGTCAACACCTTCAACCTCGCACTCGAGGGAGCCGGCGACGACTATTTCGGCACCAGCACCTTCTGCCACGAGATGTTCCACTCCCTCGGCGCCCCCGACCTCTACCACTACAACTCCGCCACCGACATCTCGCCCGTTGGCAGCTGGGACCTGATGGCAACCAACCAGAAGCCCCCACAGCACTCCACTGCCTGGATTAAATTCCGTTATGGCAACTGGCTCGACAGCATACCCCTGATCAAACGCCCCGGCACCTACACCCTTACCTCAGTAGCCGACAGCATCCCCGGCACCATGGCCCTGCGCTTCCCCAGCAGCCACCCCAACCAGTTCTACGTCGTTGAATACCGCGACAACACCGAACTCTTCGAAACCAAACTCCCCGGCAAAGGCCTCATTGTCTACCGTGTCGACGCCAGCGAGAGCGGCAACTCCAACTACGACGGCGCCGGCAACAACAACGAAATATGGGTCTTCCGCCCCGGCAGCGCAGGCGACGAATTCCCCGGCAACATCAACGACGCCTTCTTTAAC
>JAZLLD010000067.1:0-3534 GCA_045597945.1 Bacteroidales bacterium | reverse complement strand
ATACGAAAATTATTGGCATGTACAACTTTTTTTGAAAGAAATTATTAATAAATTAATTCATCCAACAGGTAAGGAAAAGAAAATCTACACCTGCTATGCGTTCAAGTAAAATGTGGGTAACCATCTTCTCGCCTGTGATTGACGATATATATAACGACAATTAAAATCATAGAATATGACAATCAAAAGAACATTCTGGCTTGTAGCCATGACATTATTATCTCTCACCGCCCACGCCCAGCACTTCGACTGGGTGAAGTCCTACTCCGGCACTGACCCGACAGGAAAACTTTGGAACTATATCGTCAGTTCGGTTACCGATTCCCGAGGCAATCTATACGTGGCAGGACAATTCGCCAACGGAGCCTCTATTGCTGGCCATGAACTACTGCCCATTACTCCACATGGAAGCCAGTGTGACAACCTTAACGCCGCTATCATAAAATTTTCTCCCGATGGTCAGATTCTGTGGAGCAAATCATTACACGCAAATGACGGCATGCCTTGCAATATTTATGATATGGTTCTTGTTGGGGATACTGCTTTGTATGTAATGTCCCATGTCAATATTCCCTTTAAGGCTGGAGAGTACATTTATTTTTTTGACACGCTGGTGACCATGGATAACGCATCCATTATGATGCACTCTGACAGCACATCCGCCAACATAGCAACTGCTTTTTCGATACTTAATTTGGATGGTGAATTTCAGGAACACCATTATCTGCAAATCGCCTGGATTGATAGTGTAGGGCAACTTGTGACAATGGATAGACAGGACGGTAACCCGGCTTCTTCCAAACGCATACTCAACCAGGATTTCCCTCAAGGTCCGTTCTGTGTAGACCACGAGGGAAACATCTACATCGGACAAGTCCCCACCGACATCGTTGCATTGCTGGACGGCTCAGGGTACCAATGGTTTTCCATTGAGAACGGAAAACTTTCAGGTGTAGTGATTATGGTGGACGGACATTCGCGGTTTACATTCTTCCCCGAAAACCGACCTGCATTGTCGAATTATCGAATCTTCAAGTTCTCGCCACACTTCGGAAGTATGCTCCAGCAGCGGTATGTCTTCGCAGAGACGCCATTTTGGGATGAGGATGTTACAACCGCTGGAAGGCTGGCAATTGATGAAGAAGACAACATCTATCTATGCAATACCGTATCCAACAACTTTGGCAGTAGTGGCAGCGTGTCGCTTGTAGGGGGGAGTGGCATGACGCTGTCAGGACGTGAGGCCGACATGGGTTTCCTTATAAAATACAACAGTGACCTTATTCCACAATACATACGACAGATAGACTACCTGAATACTCCCGACGAATCATTTTCAACCGACCATTCCTATTTTCATAGCATGACCATAGATGATGATTCAAACTCTTTGTTTGTGGTTGCCAGCACGGCAAACCTTGATAACACAGATTCGATGTTTGTTGACGGAGTGCAATTCCCTGCCAACAAAAACGCCTTTTTCCTACGTTTTGACAAAACTAGTGGACGCTTCCTCTCCTACGGAGCAGTTCCTTCCAACAGGATTTCTACATTCCGTGGCAGAGCAAACCTGACCAATGTTATATGCAAGAACAACCGCGTGTTTGCACTGCCAGCCTATCAGAACAACATCCAGTGGCTGGACAATGAAATCAACATTGAGCCGTCCAAATGCGGAAAAGGATTGTATATTTGGGACTATGCAGGAAATCCACTCCAGTATATTGATTTCAATTCCACATCATCCTCCAGCGAACCGGGAACTGCACTTACATTGCACGATAGTGCATTGTATGTATGTGGCTATTCAACCTCCAGTATGACTATTGCCGATACAACAGTTTACGTATCGGGCAGTTCTTTGGCATACATCACCCGCTACGTCGATACCACTTTCATGACCTCCTACATCCACACAGAGGACCCCGGCGAGGTGAGCATCACGCTGGTGGAGGATGGCTTGGCGCTGGTGGCCTATCCTAATCCCTTCCGTCAGCGCGTGAACATTGAATACTCTGGCCAGCAGGCCATCACCGCCACCTACCTCACTGACATCATGGGCCGCACCGAGCAAGTTGAGCTGTCCGCCACCGCCCCGGGCCGCTACACCCTCGATCTCACCGCCCGCCCCCAAGCCGCCTACCTCCTCACCCTCGTGACCCAAGACGGGCACCCCCACACCGGTAGGCTCCTCAAGCAAAGCGAAGTCTTCGGAAACTAAAATAATAGGTATATCTGGTACAATAAAACGAAAATTTCTCGTTATTCTATACGAATAGATGCTAAATTATACCGATATAATGACACTTCAAGACATGGATAATCTGCAAAAGATAGGTGGTGTTCCTTTCGATTTGGGGGTACTGCAGTCGCTCTTTCCCGACTGCCGCCATATCTCCGACAAGGCCTTGCGCCTCGAGGCCGAAGGCCGCATCATACGACTGAAGAAAGGACTCTATGTGGCCGCCGTAGGTGAGCATCTCTCGCTCGAACTGGCCGCCAACCATCTCTATGGCCCATCATACGTCTCGATGAGTAGCGCCCTGCGCTGGCACGGACTGATACCCGAGCGGGTGGTGCTGGTGCAGTCCGTCACCACCAAGCACACACGCAATTTTTCCACCCCTTTGGGCGACTTTCACTACCAGTGCTGCTCGGCCGAATATTTCCCCATCGGCGTGTCCCTCCAAGGGCAGGGCAATGTGCGATTCCTCATGGCCACGCCCGAAAAGGCACTCTGCGACTATATCAACTTCAACAAGGTGCAGCTCCGCTTCATGAAAGAGGTGGGTGCATTCCTCGAAGAAGACCTCCGCTTCGACACCGACTGCCTCGCCCAACTCAACCTCGACATCATCCGCCGCTGTGCCGAGACGGGACGCAAGTCGGGCGCATTATCCACACTCCTAAAATTCCTACAGCATGACAGACATCTTTGATTCAATGCTCTCAGCCTACGAGATCCGCACCGCCGCCGACCGTCGCAATGCCCTCTACGAGGTGATGCAGCAGGTGGTGCTCAGCGGCCTCAACCGTGGCGGCTTCTTCAAAGAGGCGGCCTTCTATGGCGGCACTTGCCTCCGCATATTCCATGGGTTGAACCGATTCTCGGAAGCCATGGATTTCTCGCTTCTGAAGAAGAATCCGGATTTCTCGCTCGAAACCTACTTCCCTGCCATCATAGAGGAGTGCAGGCTGCTGGGTCGCGAGGTGACCATCACCCGCAAGGACAAGAGTCACTTCGGCAAAGTGGAATCGGCATTCCTCAAGGACAACATCGATGTGTATAATATCGCCTTCCAGACCGACAAGTCGCTCAAGATTAAGATAGAAGTGGACACTCAGCCGCCGCTGGAGTTCGCCACCGAGCAACGGCTGCTGCTACAACCCCATTCGTTTATGACCCGATGCTTCGCCTTGCCCGACCTCTATGCCGGCAAGATGCACGCCTTGGTGTATCGGCAGTGGAAGTCGCGCATCAAAGGGCGTGACTGGTACGACTTCGAGTGGTATGTGCGCAACCGAGTGCCGCTG
>JAZLLD010000066.1:0-15529 GCA_045597945.1 Bacteroidales bacterium | reverse complement strand
ATGTGCTCCGGGTTCTAAGGGGATCTCTTCTTGACAAATCGCCTATTCGAGAACTTTTCTCGGCCCCAGTTGCCGATATGGATAAGTGTTCTAGCAACAATGGCCAACTAGAACTTGATTTTTAGTAGACATTAGTGATATGAAAACAAAGATTATTATACTTTTTTTGTTACTTGGGACCATGCCTCAACTTTTTGCACAAATCTATAGCACCTGGGGCACAGACTTTTGGGTGGCCTATTTGACCAATTGGCGTCCGAATGATGTGGATGAATATATTATCAGCATCAGCGGTCCGAGAGCCTGCACAGCAGTGATAGCTAATCCTAACACCGGGTGGAGCCACACAGTGTCGGTGCCGGCAAACGGAGTGGCAAATTATTCTATTCCAGAGGCTCAATGCAAGCCACTCGGTTCATGTACTACACGAAATGTAGGTCTGCATGTAACAGCCACGGATTCTGTGCAAGTAATTCTTTTTAACCATAGTGGAACAGAATCGTGCAGTGATGCATCAATTTTCTACAATACAGAGTCGTTAGGGCCAGAATATATTGTTCAAACATATCCGTTACAGACTACTACCGACAACACTTGTGCCGAATTTGCAATTATTGGAGTGCAAGACAGCACGGTTGTAGATATTATATTTCAAGGAAATACAAGTACGGGAGTCACATCAGGAACTAGTCAAACGATAGTCCTAAATGCTGGTCAGGTTTATCAAGTGCAAGGTCCAACTGGTCAAGGAGATTTGAGCGGCACTATTGTTACTTCTACAGAACATGATTGCCTTCCATTTGCTCTTATTATGGGTAACTCTGGAACCAATGTTCCAACCACAAACCGTACATCGTCTGACCATGTGTTTGTCCACTCACTGCCAACTAAAGCATGGAGAACTGAGTGGTTTTTAGTGCCTTCCTTATGGCATAACACTGATTATGCCAGAATAACTGCAAAAGAATCTAATACGGTGATCTATCGAGATGGAAATGTTGAGGCTACATTAAATAGAGGTGAAACTTTTGAATTTGGATTTACATCAGTTTGCCATTTGACAACATCAGAGCCATGTCTGGTAGTTCAGTATATCGATAGTCGACATTCAGGAGGAACTGGTGGCGACTATGGTGATGCGGCTTCGTTCATTCCCAATTCTGTTGACTGTTTGCAAACTAATGTTACATTCCCTTCGTTTGCTCTTAATAATCGCTCTCCATACCAAACAAAATATTATGTCAATATTATTTATCCTACAGCATCTTCATCACTAATCAGTTTGGATAATAATCCGATAACAGCTTCTGCTACAGTCATTCCCGGCACCCCATACAGTTACAAAAGGCTGGAAGTGAGCAATGCCAACCACACTCTTACCTCTTCTGGTTCCGGATTCATGGCCAGTGCTTACGGGTTGGCCGAGAATTGGGAAGCCTATATTATCAGCCTGGGTGGCACTGGGCAGTATAGTACTTCGAGTGATACGGTTCAAATCACAACATGCCATAATCCATTTGAATATGGAGGCAGTCAGTTCACCCAAAGCGGTATGTATACGTTGGTGAATGCTTGTAACGATGTGACGGTATTGGACTTGACTATCAGTGAGATAGATACGATTGATTTTGACACCGTGGTATGTGATGACTACTGTATATGGCAGGGACATATATACAGATCTTCGGGCATCTACACCAAGACTGTGGCTGTGGGAGAGTATGGTTGCGACAGTGTTCGCCGTATGCATCTGCAATTAGCCCAAAATAATGATACTACATTGAATTTCAGGGTGTGTGACTCGGTTTTTGTTTATGATGGTTCTGTCTATGACATTCCGGAAGGTGGGCTGAGGCTGGATCTGACATATCAGTCAGTTAACGGATGCGACAGTGTGGTTCATATAAACGCAGAACGGTTTAACGGCTATTATGTTGAGATAGATACGGGCAGTTGTTTCGACTTTTGCACCTTGTTAGACACCACTTTGGCTGTGCCTGGCGAATATACGTTTGATTTCACCACTGCTTCTGGTTGCGATAGCGCGGTGGTTGTGCATCTGCAGCATTACCCCAGCTACTATTTCGAGACCCGGGACACCATTGTGGAAGGCCAGGAATATAGTTGGATTGATGGCAATAAGTATGATTCTGAGACTGATGTGAATTACAGCCTTCTGACTAGCCATGGCTGCGACAGCGTCTATCACCTGATTTTGGATTGCATTCCGAGAGACTTACCTGTCATCTGGACACCCAATGTGTTCACTCCCAATAAGCCGGATAATCAGACTTTCCGTGTGCTGTCGTCAAATGTTGAATGGATGTCGGTGTCGGTCTTCCATCGCTGGGGTGAACGTATCTGCACATTTGACGGTTTGACTGAATTCTGGGATGGCACTTACAAAGGAAGACTCTGTCCTCAAGCCACCTACGTTTACCAGATTAGATATAGTGTTTATGGAGAAAGCGGCATGAAGAAACAACTATTTGGCTCGGTTACTCTGCTGAGATAGATTTAGTTGTAAGCAACAATGAGGACATTCTCGTGACCTTGTAGGATTTTGTCTAGTGTCTGCATATTGCGAGGTGCCACCATGAGGCAGCCCTTGCTGCGTCCGCTGGGCAGCGGAAAGATTGGTTTGGGCGGCACGGTGCGGTATGCATGAAGCACAATGAAGCGGCGGCGGATATTGCTGTTGGTTGGGTCAAGGCCGTCAAGCCGATAGCTGATGCCAAAACGCCCGGTGTAGCGTTCGCCCACACGGATTTTGCCAAGCGAACTGAGCCAGGTGTCCTCCTCATTGCTGAAACTGGCAATAGAACGTCTGCTGTGTTTGCCTTTGCCTCGGCCATGTGCCACGGGGCATTCAAAGAGAATCTCTTCATCATCAAAGTCCCACACCCACAATCGGTTGCAGCCCGAGGGTAGGGAATAGTCGACCAAGATACAGAGGCTTTTGTTCATGTTGTGTTCATTGGCATACTGCCAGGCTTCGGCAACCTTCTGCTCGCGAGGCCGGCAGACAATTCCGCGATTCAAAATGTTTGATATTATCAGTAGCAGCAGTGCAATCATACTATTTATCTATGGTTTGCTTTAATAACGCAGATGCTCATTATTTATTATGTGCGGGGTGATATTTTGTGTTGATGCAGTGCCGAGGGTGCCGTGAAACATGGCTTCAGGGGCGTTCCTCAGAGTGGGTCTTCAACGGGACTACGGCGGAGTCTCTACGGAGTTGCACTTCAGTCGGCCAATTGGCGCTTTGGTGTTTTTTGAGTCGGTGCATTGTAGCAATGCTGGCTTTGCGATTTGTGTATACAAAAAACGACCGACAGGGTTGTCGGTCGTTTGTGATTATCATTTCTTTTTCTTCTTTTGGCTGTCGAAATAGAGCATGCCGATGGTCCAAAGGGCGGCACAGATTAGTGCCCATGCTGCTCCAGTCATAGGCTAAAGATTAATTCGCGATGGCTGTACCAATCGTTCATCAGCTGGCGGAAGGGCTGGTAATCGGTCTTTGTAATGAAGGCCTTGCGGAGCTGGAGGTTGCGGGTAATGAGGAGACGGCGGCCTTTCTGCTTGATAATGATGTTGATGGAGCCGAGGTCGTAGTAGTTGTAGGAGATTTCAACATCGCCGCCGATGAGTTTAGCATTCTTGGGCAGGTCGATGGCATAGTGGTAGAATTCAGAGGTGATGCGAGCCTGGACATTGCTGTTGCGGCTGGGGGCAAGCAGGGCAGGGTTGATGTTCAAAGCGCCTTTCTCGGTGGGCAGGGTAATGCGGACATAACCATCGGAAATAGGCTGGGGGTTCCATTCCAGTTCGCGGTCGATGATAATGGGAGCGTTGGCAACAGCTCTGGCATCATTCTTTTCGCTCTCGGTCATGATGGCATCCTTCTTGTCGGCAGTGAGGCGATAGATTTTGCCTTCGATGCTGACTTCCACTTCCATGGGGCGGTCGCCAAAGACTGAGAGATAGTTGTTTGCAAGTGTGGCGCGGAAGCCTGCCTCATTGAGCAAGGCTGCCAGCAGACCGGTTTTGTCGAGAAGTGTGCCGCAGTTGCTGTTAAACACCTCGGCGGCAGGTGCCATGACATAATTGACATGGGAGAGGTCGACGGTGTTCAGATGCACGTAGTCAACAACCCAGTCGCGGATGGCTGCAATATATTCCTTGCTGTCGGCTTTCTTGAGGCTGGCAAGCAGTTTGGCGGCAGCGGGCAAGGTTTGCTCTGCAGTGTAAGTGGGTTCGGTACCAATCTGGAAAGCAACTTCGTAGGCGTCGTTGCCGGGCATGTAGGCATCGTTCACACTTTGCTCAATATTGGTCTTGACTTCGGTAGAGGTGCTGTAGGCGGGGCGGTATTCAAAACGTTTGACAGGGCAGTCCTGCTGATAGCTGAAATGTTCTACAAAGAAGCCGCTGTTGCGATGAATGGTGTAGTCGAGAACGATTACGCAGTTGTATTCCAAGGCGGTGTGAACAATAGCCAGCTCGCGGATGCCGTTGAAGCGACCGCAGTCGGTGCATTCGCTAGGCAGCTGGTAGACAAAAGCGTTTTCGGGGGTGTTGACTTTGGTGCCATCGGCCATGATAGTGTAGCACTCATTGATGGTGAGGGTCTCAAATTCAGGATTATAGGTAATGAAAGTCTCGCCCTTGTCGGCATAGGCGGTGATGGCACGGTTGCGGAGGAGCTTCAGCTCTTTGCGGAAATTGATGTCCATGCTGCCATCGGCATTGACAGTGTAGCTGCGGCGGATGAGGTTGTACTCGGCGTCGGGCTGGTTCTGAGCCATGGCCATGCCGGCCATGAGCAGCGATATTGTCAGGATGAAAAGATGTTTCATAATTATACTAATGTATTACTTATTTATTATGATAGAGAATGTGCGGTGAATATGTTTTAGGTTGACTTCCACTGCGCAATTCCAATCCATGTTATTTGCTGAGGATGACAGGCGTTGTGGCCAACAGTTTCTGATTGGCTACGCTCTGGCGGAAGCTGGGCCAGTCCTCGGGGTTGTAGACTCGTTTGCCCAGCATGGTGCTTTCGGCAAAGGTAAGGGTATTGCCTTCCATCCAGTACTGGCAGCCAAAGCTGGCGGCAAAACTGGAGACACCGTTGATGGTGGGGAAGTTGAGCTTCTTGTAGGTGGCGGGCAATGTGATGGTCTCCTTGATTTCTACCAGGCGAGAACATGCATCGCTGAAAGGCTGAGTGCGAGTTTCGGGAGTGACATCAAAATAGAGGTGACCCATGGCGCGGCTGTAGAAGTTGCGTGCACTGAGGGGGATGAATACTAGGTTGTTGCCATCGATGGTGGCATATTCAGGAATGGTGTAGCGATAGGTGATGCTGACCGGCTGGAGCAGATATTCATCGTTGTCGGTGTGGGTGATGCCATTGATGACGGCTTTGGGGCTGATTTTGAGGAGTTCAATTTCGAGATTGCGACGCCATTCGGCTGTGCGGCAGTTGAATACGCCACGCACGGCGCGGTCGCTCTGTCCTTCAGCGGTGATGGTAATGGTGCCGGTGAGGTTGCCGTGGTCGTCGATCTGACTGGTGCCGTTGATGCGAACATAATGGTTTTCAGGGGCAGAGAGGGGGGTGTACATGAGTTCGGCGCCCTCGGGCAGGCCCATGAGGTAGCCCTGCTGCTGCTCGGCGCTGCTCCAGAGTTCGCGCACATTGGGAACCCAGGTGGGGTCAAGCATTTCAAATGTGCCATCGCGGTGCTGGACTGCGCAGACGCTGTGGTTGAACTGGTCGGCAGGGATGGGGTCGATGCGCTCGTGTGCCATGGTCATGGCGGCGTATGCCTTGAAACCGGCTGCGCGGAGCATGGTGACAAGCATACCTGCCTTGTCTTTGCAGACACCGCAGCGGTCGGTGTAGTTCATCTGAGCGTTGTGGAGAGTGTAGCCTTCGCCCTGGCCCATGCTGATGCCCGCATAGCGGATGTTGTCGGCAACCCAGTGGGTGAGGATGCTGATGCTGTCGTGCTCGGTGCGAGCGTTTGCAAGCAGTTCATTGACTTTGCCTTGCACCTCGGGGGTGGCAACAAAGCTGCCATAATCCTCATTCACACCATAAAACCAAGTGGATTTGGCTTGCCAGTTGGGGCTGGTGCTGAGCAGCAGTTTGGGCTGCATGTCGTTGTCGGCCAGCGCGGCAGGTTCGTGTTTGAGAGGCATGATGTTTTTAGAGGTAAAGGTGTAGACGGTGTGGTTGCCATTGATGGTGCTGTCGATGCTGACTTCATTGCCTTTGCAGTTGTAGAGGGCAAAGCGTAAGTTCTTCTCGGTGAGGACATCAACTGTGTAGACTTTGTTGTTCACGGGATGGTTACTCCAGAAAGGAACAATGTCGTAGAAATGGCCGCGCATAGGGGGAATGTAGCGATCGTCGTCGTTGCCTAAAAGTGCGTAGGTGAAGCCTTTGCGGTAGGTGACATATTCAACTTCATCACCAGGGTCGAGATGGCCAACCTGCACCATCTTCTGGCTTGCGCCCCAGTAGATTAAGCGTGCGGGAGCTACATAGTCGTATACGCGAAGGAGCACGTCTTCCGCGGTGCCATCAGTATGATGGACAATCACTTGTTGGAATTCAACATAGGCCGACAGTGGGTCGTAATCGAGTTTCAGTGTGGCTAATTCGCTGCAACCGGCAAAGTTGTTGGCACGGATGCGCTGGTGGTTGGTGACATGGCTAAGACCAGACTCTTCCATAACGACATAGGTGCTGTCGTAGAGGGTGGTCTTGTTCTGTGCTGCGGCAGGTAAAGCCATGGCCACAAGCAAGGCAGCTGTTAATAAACTTTTGTATGTCATATATTTTTTATTTTTGTTTCTTCTGGATTTGGTTGTATACTTTGATGACGGCTTCTGTCATGCGGTTCCAACTGTATTTCTTTTTCTCCTCACGCACACCCTCGGTAAACTCTTCTTCGCGCTCCTCGCTATAATATTTCACAAGAGCGTCGGCAATGGCTTGGGCTTGAGGTTCAACCACATAACCAATCTTTCCGTCTGGTACGATTTCAGGCAGACCGCCAACATTGGTTACCAGCATAGGTTTCTCAAAATGGAAAGCCACCTGGGTTACACCGCTCTGTGTGGCAGTCTTATAGGGCTGTGCAACAATGTCGCAGGCGCGGAAGAACAGGTTGACTTTATTGTCGGGAATGTAATCGTTGTGTAGAACCACTATATTACTGATATCCAATGCGCTGATGCGGTCGAGATATGGCTTGGGGTCGCCATAGAATTCTCCTGCGATAATCAGCCTGACATCATTATCTTGCAGTCGCAGATCGCCGAAAGCATCAATCAGTAGGTCAAGACCCTTGTAATCGCGGATAAAACCGAAGAAGAGCACATATTTGCCATCTTCCTGCAGGCTGAGTTTGCGGCGGGCTTCGCGCTTGTCAATCAGTTCTCCATAATGGTCGTAAATGGGGTGCGGAGCCCAACTCTTGGGGCAGTTCTTGAGGTCAAACTTCTCAATATCAGCAATTACGGCTTCCGAAAGTGTGGTGAAGCCATCCATTGCACTGACGAAATAACTTGGAAAAAGTTTGTCGAGAATGTTGGTCTCATGCGGAATCATATTGTGAATCAGACCAATGCAGCGAGTCTTGTCGTTGCGTTTGATTTGTCGTGCGATTGTGCCGAAGCAAGGAGCCATGAATGACATCCAATAGGCAAAAACTACCAAATCAGGATTTTTCTTGCGAATTTCGCGACCCACAGCCAGCCAGTTGAAGGGATTGCAAGAGTTGATTTTGCGGCAAATCTTCAAATCTTTTGGCGCAGGATCGTCGGTAAATTGAGTCTTACCGGGGAAAAGAAACCCAGGATACTGAAGGGTAAACGTGTACATTTCAACGTTATGCCCCTCTGCCTGGAATTGCCCGGCCAGTCGCTCGTTGAATGCTGCCAGGCCTCCGCGGTATGGGTAAGCTGTTCCTATTATTATTATGTTCATTATTATATTATATACTTATTAAAATTTTGCAAAGATACAAAAAATATTAACCATACAATAATTTTATTTGTTTTTGGTTATAAAAAATGTTCAAGAAAAACTAAAAAAATCTATTCAAATGAAGAAATTATTGACCGCAATTATCCTCCTGACCAGCCTCCTAGGTGTAAAGGCTCAGTCGGCATTTGATTTTAGCGATGTGGCATCGCAGACTATCGATGGTGTGGTTCACATCCGCACTGTGCAGTCGCGCTTGACGCCGCTTTACCAGTCTTTCTTTGGTTTTTATATCAATCAGGGTATGCAGCGAAGAGAGTACAGCGCCTATGGCTCGGGTGTGATTATCTCTGCCGATGGGTACATTGTTACCAATAATCATGTGGTTCAAGATGCAGAGCGTATCAGTGTGACACTCAACGATAAGAGAGTCTTACAGGCCCGACTTGTCGGCAATGACCCTGCCACAGATTTGGCATTGATTAAAATTGACGCTACGGGCCTCAAGCCTATCTCCTTTGGCAATTCCGACAGTGCCCGTGTGGGCCAGCCAGTTCTGGCAATTGGTAATCCTTTCAACCTCACTTCCACGGTGACGGCAGGCATCATCAGCGCCAAGGCTAGGAATATGGGAATCATTGACAACACCCAGGGAGAGAGCCCTATAGAGTCGTTCATCCAGACCGACGCGGCAGTCAATCCGGGCAATTCTGGTGGCGCTTTGGTCGACTCCAAGGCTCGACTCATTGGCATTGTCACGGCTATCGCATCTGCCGATGGCTACTACACCGGCTATAGTTTTGCCATTCCCTCTAACTTGGCACAAAAGGTGACAAACGACTTGAAGAAATATGGGCATGTGCAGCGTGGCTATCTTGGTGTGAATGTGTATGAAATGACTGCCGAAAAGGCTAAGCAGATGGGTTTGAGCGATGTGCGAGGCCTACTGATTGGTCGCATTGTTCCTAATGCTGCTGCCGACAAAGCTGGACTGAAGCGTGGCGACTTACTGCTCAGTATTAACTACACTGAGGTAAATAGTTTTGCTGAAATGATGCAGGAGTTAGGCAGATTTGCTCCCGGCGACCATGTCCGGGTGACCTATTATCGCGATGGCAAGACCCATGCAACCACCGTCACCCTTCAAAATTCTCAAGGTACTACCGAGATTATCCGAAACTAAGTTGGTTATTCTGTTTGAATAAAATTCAATACAGATAGACTAAAACGACAAAGCGACAAGAATACGAGATTCTTGTCGCTTTATTATTGTTTCTAATTGTTAATCACGTTGATATGGGGAAATACTTTATTATTCTGGTCTGAAGAGATAATGAAAGTGTTTAAGGATATATGGCCGAAGAAAACGCTCAATGGACCAGCGAATCTTGGTTTTCGCTGACTCTCTTTTTACTATATAGGTAGATTCCTCTCTCCATGCACCTATGCATAGATGGTGGCAATGATGAATAACCTGTGTTACTTTGGCTCTTGCTGGCTCAGGCAGTGGAAGCTGCCCAGCCCCCAGACAATATCGGTGCTGTCGATACCCACAATCTCGTGCTCAGGGAAGCATGCCTCAAGAATGTAGGCGGCCTCGTTGTCAGTGATGCAGCGATAAGTGGGGAATATAACCTTCTTGTTGGCAATGTAGAAGTTGGCATAGCTGGCAGGGAGACGCTGGTTGTCGTAGAACACCATGTCGGGCATGGGCAGCTCCACGATGTTTGGCTGTTTGCCATTGGCCAGGCGACAAGAATTGAGGGTCTTCAGGTTGGCTTGCAGCACCTCGTAGTTCTCATCCCAGGCATCTTCTTCAACAGCGGTAATGATGGTGTCCTCATTAATAAATCGGCTCAAATCATCAACATGGCCATCGGTGTCGTCGCCCACGATACCGTCGCCCAGCCAGATGATATTTTCCACACCGTAATAGCTTCTAAGATAGTCTTCTATCTGCGACTGGTTCAAGTGAGGGTTTCGGTTGGGATTGAGCAGGCAGTTGGTGGTAGTCAGGAGGTCGCCGCAGCCATTTACATCGATGCTGCCGCCTTCCATCACGATGCCGGGTTCAAAGAGTTCGAGACTCTTCTCGGTCTGAGAAAGGAGGGTGTGAATATGTTTAGGAATCTGGGTGTCCAGCTCATAAGGATACTTGCCCCCCCAGGCGTTGTGGTTCCAGTTCACAATGGCGCGCTTGCCGGGGTCCTGGCGATTGAGGAGGAATGCGGGGCCGTGGTCGCGGCACCATGCATCATTGGTGGGGAACTGATGGAGGAAGATATTCTCCATCTTGGCACCAATCTTAATCAAACTCTCGGCCACATGGTCCTGCATCTGCTGGTCCACCACATTGATGTGGACTTCCTCGTCTTCCGACAAGGTCTTGATAAACAGATGATACGATGGGAAAATCGTCTCAATCTTCCCAGGCCAGGAATCCTCGTTGTGAGGGTAGCTGAGCCAAGTTGCTTTATGCTGGGCCCACTCTGCGGGCATGTAATAACCAAGTTCTTTAGGAGTCATTTACTATGCGGTTAAATGTTATTAGCTATTGATGAAAGTTGAAGTTAGTCCTCGTCGATAAAACGCTTGAGGATAGGCGAGTAAGAGTCGATGCGGCGGTCGCGATAATAGGGCCAGTGCTTGCGGTAGTGGTCGCTCTGCTCAAGATCAAGCTCCTGGATATGCAGTGTCTCGTCGTAGTGGGGTGCCTGGTAGAGCACGCGGCCGAAAGCATTGGTGATAAAGCTGCCGCCCCAGAACTGCATACCGCCCTCAAGGCCAGTGCGGTTGACGCTAATCACAGGCACGCCGTTAGCCACGGCATGGCTGCGCTGGATGGTCTGCCAAGCCTCGTACTGCTCGCGGTTGGTGTCCTCATCCTGGCTCAAATCCCAGCCAATGGCGGTGGGGAAGAAGAGCAACTCGGCGCCCTTCAGGCTGGTGATGCGGGCTGCCTCAGGATACCACTGGTCCCAGCAGATCAGCACGCCAAGGGTGGCATATTTAGTCTTGAAAACCTTGTAGCCGAGGTCGCCGGGGGTGAAGTAGAACTTCTCGTAGTATCCGGGATCGTCGGGAATGTGCATCTTGCGATATTTGCCAAGATAGCTGCCGTCGGCATCAATCACGGCGGTGGTATTGTGGTAGAGCCCTTCGGCGCGTTTTTCAAAGAGTGAGCACACCAAAACCACACCCAGTTCCTTGGCCAGAGCCATAAAGTGTTGGCAGGTGGGACCCTCGGGAATAGCCTCGGCCAGTTTGAAATTCTCATAGTCCTCCACATCGCAGAAATAGAGCGAGGCGAAAAGTTCCTGGAGGCAGATAATCTGGGCGCCGCCGGCGGCCAATTCTCTAACCTTCTCAGTATAACGAACAATGTTTTCTTGCTTGTCGGCCACACAGGCCATCTGGGCAATACCTACTTTGACTTTCATATAGATACAATAAGAATAATATTTATTTACAAAATGCAAAGATACGAACTTTTCTTCAAAGTTTGAAAAGATTTTTCACCCAAGGCCGTTTCTTCAGCCTATGTTTCAAGATTTTGTAATTATAACAAGCTGGCAATTATGTGATTATGTTAATGTTCGGAATGGGAGGCACAAAATCCATGAGGCTAGTCTTTGGCGGATATTTGCTCTAGGACCAGGCATTTCATCCCCGGCCAAATTCTTATTTCTTCAATAAATCAGCAATTTCGCCAACATTCATTTTGTGGTTTAATCATGTTGTCAAATCCATTTTCACATGCCATGCTACCATGCTGCCAACCACCCTGTTCTCCCGCCGTAACCCCGTTCCTTATCCTATATTTATACCTTATTTATTCTATATTTATACTATATATAATAGGATAACTAAGGTATAAATATAGTATAAATAAGGTAAAACTAGCGGAGGTAGGGCGGGAGTGGTGTGGCGGTGATAGCTGGTGTTTGTGGTGGATTTGTTTGGTGTAATAGGGTGATTTTCAGTCAAAATTGTGGATTTTTGGTGGGGAGGAATGGCTGAAAAAGGGTGGACTATTGCGGGTCCACATCGAAATGGATTTGGAGTGTGGCGAGCGACTTGTCGGTTTTGAGTTTGTCGGCAATGTCCAGAATGATTCGCTTGGCCTCGGCAATGGCTTCGGTGCGGTCGAATCGGATGATTATTTTTTTGAGATAAAGGCCGCGGATGCGCGAAATGCTTGGGTATTCCGGACCGATGACGCGCTGGGCGAAAACGCCACGCAGCTGGGCGGCAAATCGTGCGGCAGCATCATTCAGGATTTCAACATCGCGATGCTTTAATGTAATGTCTATCAGTCGGAAATAGGGCGGATAGCGGAACACACGGCGCTCAACAATCTGACTGTTGTACATCGACAGATAGTTGTTGTCGATTACGTCGCGAATGGCTTGGTGGTAAGGGTTGTAGGTCTGGATAATCACCTTGCCTTGGTGGCCGTGGCGGCCTGCGCGACCGGATACTTGGGTCATCTGCTGGAAGGCACGCTCATAGGCTCTGAAGTCGGGGAAGAAAATGAGGTTGTCGGCACTCACGATTCCCACCACACTCACATTGTCGAAGTCTAGCCCTTTAGTGACCATCTGAGTGCCCACCAGGATGTCGATGCGGCGGTCTTGGAAGTCGTTGATGATTTCCATATAGCGGTTTTTCTGGGCCGTGCTGTCCAGGTCCATCCTGGCCACTTTGGCATTGGGGAAGATGATGGACAGGTCGTCTTCAATGCGCTCGGTGCCAAATCCTTTGAGGGTGAGGTGGTGGCTGTGGCAGGCGGGGCATTCGGAAGGCAGGGGAATGGAATATCCGCAATAGTGGCAGCGCATGCTGTTGGTGGCTTTGTGGTAGACCAGCGACACATCGCAGTGCTGGCATTGCGGGGTCCAATGGCAGTCGTCGCACTCTATGCGGAGCGAAAATCCTCGCCGGTTCTGGAAGAGAATCACTTGCTCGTGGTTGTCCAGGGCGGTGCGGATGTGGTCGAGCAGGAACTTGGAGAAATGAGTGGTGCCCGCAGAGGCTTGTTTTCCAAGTTCTTGGCGGATGCGAGTGTTTTCGGCCTTCATGTCGGCGCACATCACCTCGGGGAGCTGCAGGCCACCGTAGCGTTTCTTCATCTCGCAGAAGCCGTACTTGCCTTGCTGGGCATTGAAATAGCTTTCAACCGAGGGGGTTGCGGATCCCAAGACCGTGGGGCATTTCCAAATCTGGGCCAGCATGACGGCGGCATCGCGGCCATTGTATCGCGGGGCTGGGTCGTATTGCTTATAGGAGTTGTCATGTTCCTCATCCACAATAATTAAGCCCAAGTCGCGATAGGGGAGGAACAGGGCACTCCGTGCGCCGAGCAGCACCTTGTAGCGCTGGTCAGCATCATCGGTCATCGTCTTGTTCCACACCTCGGCGCGCTGAGAGGCACTGAATCGGGAATGATAGATGCCGACCTTGTCGCCGAAATATTTCCTTAATCTATTGATAATTTGGGCAGTGAGTGCGATTTCGGGAAGGAGGAAGAGCACTTGCTGGCCGCGGCTAATGACATCGTTGATGAGGCGGATGTACACCTCGGTCTTGCCTGACGACGTGACACCATGCAGCAGTGTGACCGACTTAGGGGAATTTGTAATGTATTTGTATGCAGCTTGTTGCTCCTCGTTTAGGACGATGGAGTCGGCAGAAGTCGTCGAGTCGTAGTGCTCAAGCCTAGACTCAACTTTTTCCTCCTGGGCCAGCACTCCATTCTTGATTAGCGTGCGCAAGGCCGAGTCGGAGATGGTGTTGCCCGAGCTGGTATCCAACAGTTTACGCTTTTCAACGGCTTCTTTGCCAAACTGAGTCATCTGCATGAACTTCATGAGCACATCCAGCTGTTTGTGGGTGCTCTTCTTTTGCTCAAGTGTGTCGAAAAGTGTGCGAAGCTTTTCCTGGTCGGAATATTCCTCGGCTAGGGCTATATAGGTTGAAGTGCGGGGAGTGAATCGCTGGCGCAACTCTTCGTCCATCACAATTATCTCGCGCTCAATCATTGTGTTGAGCAGCGGCATCATCTTCTGTAGGCCGATGGCTCGGGATATGTCGGCAACGGTCATTACCGGATGGTCGGTGAGGAGTTGGACCACTTTCAACTCCTGATCGGTCAGGTCCGACAATTCGCCGGAGAATTCGGGATGGATGGAAACCGAGGACTCGCTGGCCAGCCGGAATGCCGAGGGCAGGGCGATGGCCATCACATCGCCGATGTAGCACATGTAATAGTCGGCAATCCATTCCCAAAAACGAAAAAGTGAGTCGTTGACGATGGGTTGTTCATCCAAAATGGAGAGGACATATTTTACTTTGTACTGAGGTACGACGTCGTGGATTTTGCGGACCACGGCCGAGTAGAGCCGCTTTGGACCGAACTGAACCACAACACGTTGGCCTACTTTAATGACATCGTTATACTCCTGCGGCACACGGTAGGTATAGGTGCCGTGGATGTGGAGGGGCAATATGACATCGACAAAATATGTTTCCATTTTTATTTTGCAAAAGTACGAAATTTTTTCTTTTTGCGTTATAAATTGAGTAAAATTTTTTCGGCATTAAAAATATATGAAAAGAATTGTACTGGCTGTGACAAATGATTTGGTGACCGACCAACGAGTCGACCGCAGTTGCCGTGCTTTGGCCGAAGCCGGTTATGCGGTGACCCTTGTGGGCCGCAGGCTGCCGGAGAGTGCCGCACTGCAGAAACGCGGCTATGCCACAAGGCGGATGCGGCTTGCGTTTCGCCGATCCGGGCTTTTCTATGCCGAATACAATTTGAGATTATTCCTTAAACTGCTGTTTTCCAGGGCCGACGCATATTTCGCAAATGATACCGACACATTGCTGGCTTGCACTTGGGCTGCCCGATTGCGGGGCAAAAAGCTGTTCTTCGACGCACATGAACTCTTCCCGGAAGTGCCTGAACTTGTGGGTCGTACAAGGGTTCAGAATGTGTGGAAATGGGTTGAGCGCACTTGTCTGCCGAGAGTGGATGCGGCGTTCACGGTGTGCGGCAGCGTGGCGGAGGAATATAAGCGCCGCTATGGGGTGGGAATGACCGTGGTGAGAAACCTGCCGTTGAGCGAGTCTACACTGGGTCTACACTGGGTTCACACCGAGGGTGATGCCAAGGTGATTTTGTACCAAGGTGCCGTGAATGTGGGTCGCGGAGTGAAGGAGTTGATTGACGCTATGCAGTGGCTGCCGGAGTGCAAGCTGGTGGTGGCTGGCGATGGCGATGTAAAGCAGGATTTGGAGCTGTATTCCAAGGAGTTGCCTTGGAGTGAAAGAGTGGTTTTTCTGGGTCGAATAGCTCCGGATCAGCTACACCAACTGACAGCAAAGGCCGACTTGGGTGTGTGCTTGCTGGAGGATTTGGGACTGAACTACCGCTATGCTTTGCCAAATAGAATTGCCGATTTTGCGCAAGCCGGGGTGCCGATTCTGGCCACCGATTTTGTGGAGATAAGAAAAGTGGTT
>JAZLLD010000065.1:0-96015 GCA_045597945.1 Bacteroidales bacterium | reverse complement strand
AATAGAATAACTAAGGTATAAATATAGAATAACTAAGGTAAAACTGGCGGGGGTGGTGCTGAGTTGCGGGCTGTGTGATGGGGGTTGGGGCAGTTGGAGGTGAAATGGAGTTGTAGAAGGACCGACGGCAATGGGCGGTTGCCGACCTCGTCGCGCTTGAAGAAAAATATTTTGCGGTGCGCAATAAATAGTGGGCTGATGCGTTATTGTTGGAAATATCTTTGGTTATGAGTAAGTTTGCACATATTCTATCTTTCTTGGTTCTTGTTTGTTGTGCCATCGCTACGCAGGCGCAGACCAATATCACTATCCGCGGCGAGGTGTTTGACGGTGCCGGCAAGGTGGTGACCCTCTATCGGTATTCCGATATGCTTACCCGCGAGGAGATTGAGGTGGATGAGGTTGTGATTGGCGACAACCACAATTTTGAGCTGAAGGCTTACGCTAATTATCCCACTACCATGGTGCTGCAGATTGAGAACTACAGCCAGTCGTTCTTTGTGGAGCCGGGTAGGGACTATGAGGTGTATGTGCCTCGTTTTGACTGGGATGTGAATGAGAAGAAGAATGTTTTTCTCGACCCCGAGGTGCTGCCCCTGGAGTTTGTGAATATGCCTAAGGATGAGCTTAACGGGCTCATTACCAATTATGAGGAGGTGGTTGCGCAGTATATTGATGACCACCGCATGTTTTTTGATGCCCGGTTCCGCCCGCAGAAGCGCTATTTCGACAGCCTGGTGGCCGAGGTGAACAAAAAAGCCCCTAACACCAAGAATGAGTTTTTCAACCGCTACAAGCGCTATCATCTGGCCAGCCTGAAGTACAGCCTCCATTTCGACAGCCGCAAGAATATGGTGAAGAATTATGTAAAGGATCAGCCAATTCTTTATTATGATGACAATTACATGCAGTTCTTCCTCACCTTGTTCGCCAACTCTGTGTCCAAGGGCACGATGAAGATTCCGGCATGGCAGATGGGGCACTGGGTGAATGATTTGAAGCTGGATGTCTATCTTGACTCGCTGGGCACCGACACGCTGATTCGCAATGAGCAGGTGCGCGAGTTGGTGGCCTTACAGGCCTTGCAGGAGTCGTTCTATCAGAACCGTTACTATGAGAGTTCCAAGGTGTTGCAGATGATTCGGATGCTAGGCGCACGCACCAAGTTCCCCGAGCATAAGGTGCTGGCAGAAAGGCTGGTGAAGAGTTTGCGACAGCAGGATGAAGGCGTTGAAGTGCCCTCGTTTGTGCTGCCGAATGTGGATAAAGAAATGGTGAAGCTGGACGATATGCGCGGGAAGTGGGTTTATCTTTCTTTTGTGAGGGTTGGCGACCCCAACAGTATCAGCGAGATAGAGACTTTGGCCCATTTCAAGGACAGCATCTATGCCAAGAGCAAGAATGTGGAGTTTGTGACAATCTGCTGCGACCGTGAGTTTGCCAAGATGTACCATCTGCTGAAGAGCACTAAGAAGGGCAGACGTTACAACTGGACCTGGCTGCATTTCAATGGCAACTATAAACTGTTAGAGCACTATAAAGTAGTGTCTTATCCCCACTTTATCTTGATCAACCCCGACGGTCAGCTGCAGTATACCGTCACTCCTTCTCCGGCAAGCGGATTTTTGCTGAGGGCGCCGTGGATGCCCAAGGAGCAGGAGGAAGAGAAACCATTCTTCCTGAGATACTGATTGGTGGTTGGCGATTAGTGGTTTGAGACTGGTGCGTCAGCCTCAAATCACAATACACTAATCACAGTTTGCGCTTCTTCACAAAACGCAATTCACAATTCATAGTTGAAAAATGTGCGTGTGTGCGCGTGTATAATATATAAATTCTTGTTATTTTTACAATTTGAAATAAGTAAACACAAGTATATGCAACAATTTAAAAGACTTTTAGTTATTGCAGTTCTGACGCTGTTGGTGGCACCTGTTTTTGCCCAAAAATCATCGTCGGAAGAGTCGGCCGGACAGCTCTACCGCAGAGCCATGGACCTTTTCCAGAAGGAAAAATATGCCTCCGCACAAAATCTATTTGACAAATTGACCTCGGGAGCCGTGGCTGCCGATGAGTATACGGCCAGCGAGGCTTGCTTCTACGGTGCAGTCTGTGCCGAGAAGCTGAGCAACAAGGATGCCGACTTTCGGCTGACCGAGTTTCTGCGCCTCTATCCGCAGAACAAGCACAGCAATATGGCCTACTTCTATCTGGGAAATTTCCACTATGCTGCAGGCGATTACCCCAAGGCGCTGAAGTATTATCAGAAAGTGCAGTCCCGCGAGGTTGAGTACGGCCACCGTAGCGAATACAACTTCAAGGTGGGCTACTGCTATTTCAACGATGAGGACTATGGCGAGGCTAAGAAGTTCTTTGGCCAGGAAATCAATGGCAAGTCGAAATACACCAATGCCTGCGTTTACTACTATGCCCACATGCAGTACATGGATGGCAAATACGACCTGGCCCTGCGCAATTTCGAGAAACTGCAGTCCGACAAGAAGTTTGCCAAGATAGTTCCCTCGTATATTGCCCGCATCTACTACTATTTGGGCAAGGACGACGAGCTCCTGCAGCTGGCCCCCGTGCTGTTGTTGGAAGATGATGTTTTTAAGAAAAACGAAATCCGCCAGATGGTGGCCGAGGTGTATTTCAACCGTGGCGAATACAAGAATGCTCTGGACTACTATTCCGCAGCCCTGCGCCACCGCGACGATTCAGAGTCGGTCGACCCCGCCCAGGCTATCGCCCCCAAGGGCAAGAAGAGCAGCACTGCCGCCTTGGTGCCCTCTTGCACACCCCAGGACAGCTACTACCAGATTGGCTACTGCCACTATATGCTCCACCAATATGACTCGGCCCAGTTCTATCTGTCAAAGAAAATTCTCTGCACCGACAGCGTGGCACAGTCGGCCCTCTATGTGCTTGGCGATGTGAACATTCAGCTGGGTCGCAAGAACGATGCCCGCAGCATGTTCCTCCAAGCATCCAAGATGGACTTCGATGCCAAGATCAAGGAAGACGCCCTCTTCAACTATGCCAAGCTGAGCTACGAGCTCAATGCCAACCCCTACAATGAGAGTATCCGCTCTTTTGAAGACTATCTGCTGAAATACCCCAAGACCACACACCGTGCCGAAGTTGAGGAGATCCTCACCTCGCTCTATTTCTCTACCCGCAACTACAAAGACGCCCTCACCCTGATTGAGAAAATCCAGGACCGCTCGCCCATGATGAACCAGGCCTACCAGCGCATTGTCATCAACCGCGGTATCGAGGTCTTCAACACCGGCAATCTGAAATCGGCCGCCACCTATTTCCAGAAAGCCACCAAGATCAACGCCCTGCCCAAGTACACCACCGACGCCTATTACCTCTATGCCGAGTCGCGCTACCGCTTGGGCGACTTTGATGCTGCCGGCAAGACCCTGGACCGCTTCATGGTCAGCACCAATGCCACCACCTCGCCCTATTATCGCCAGGCGCTCTACACCCACGGCTATATCTGCATGAAACGCAACAATATCGCTGACGCATCTGATGATTTCAAGATGTTCCTCCGCCTGGCCGACAAGAGCATCGACCAGCATCAGATTAACGATGTGAACAACCGTCTGGGCGACTGCTACTATCTTGACAGCAAGTACGATGAGGCCATCAAATACTACGACCGCGTGATTGAGGCCAACGATCCCAACGCCGACTATGCCACCTATCAGAAAGCCCTTTCTTATGGCGCAAAGAGCAAGTACGACTATAAGCTTGCCAACCTGAACAAGATTTTTGAGACCTACCGCGAGTCGCCCCTGGCTCCCAAGGCACTCTTCGAGGTGGGCAACACCTATCTGGTTTGCGACAACAACGACATGGCGCTCCTCTATTTCAACAACTTCCGCAACCAGTATCCGCAGAACAGCCTGGTGAAGACAGCCCTCCTAAACATCGGCCTCATCTATTACAACACCGACCGCAATACCGAGGCCCTGGAGATCTTCGACCAGCTGCTGACTAACTATTCCGGCACCGATGAAGCCCGCGATGCCTTGAGCACCGTGAAGAACATCTATGTGAGCCAGAACCGTGTGGACGAATACTTCTCTTATGTGAAGCGCACCACCAAATATACCGTCTCCACCGTGGAGCAGGACAGCACCCTCTACATGTCGGCTGAAAACCAGTATATGAATGGCGATTGCGAAAGCTCTGTGCGCAGTTTTGAGAGCTATCTGGAGAAATTCCCCGAAGGTCTCTTCCATCTGCAGGCCCACTATTATGCCGCCGACTGCCTCTTCCGCAATGGCCAGAATGAACGCGCCCTGCCCCATTACGAGGCCGTGGCCGCCGCCAGCCGCAACAGCTTCACTGAGCGATCCTTGCAGAATGCCGCCAATATCGCCTTCAATCTGAACAACTTCACCAAGGCCATCGACCTCTACGGCCAGTTGGCCAGCATGGCCGAGAACGACAATAGTCGCATTGCCGGCCGTGTGGGTTACATGCGCAGCTGGATCCGCCTGGATATGCGCGACAGCATTCTTGTCTCTGCCCGCAAACTTCTGAGCGAGAGCAAGATTTCCGACGAGCTCCGCGATGAGGCCCGCATCGCCATGGCCCGTTGCTATTATGAGAACGTGACCACCTATCCCATGGCCGACACCATCTATGCCCAGCTCAAGTCTTCCACCAATGGCGACTACAGCGGCGAGGCCGCCTACCGTATCGCCGAGATGCGCTATCTCCAGCACGACTACGATGGTGCCGAGCGCGAGATTGAGTCTATCACTGCCGACCCCGCCTCCGACTATTGGCTGGCTAAGTCCTTCATCCTCTGGGCCGACATCTTCCACGCCCGTGGCAACAACCTCCAGGCCAAGCAGACCCTCCAGAGCACCATCGACAATTCTGATGACGACGACCTCGTGCAGCTGGCTCTGCAGAAGCGCAACCTCATTCTCGAGGAAGAGAAACCCGTGCAGCAGCCTGAGGAGGAAAGTCCTGTTATTGAACTTGAAAACGAACCCGAAAACAAATAAGTCATGAAATACACAAAGATAATCATCCTGCTCTTCGTGGCCAACATCATGGCTGGTCTCACCTGCCAGGCCCAGTCCGACAGCAATGTATATAATGAACGCGTGGTGGTCACCAGCCGCTACAAACCTGTGGTGGAGGAATCCACCAAGATAAACGTGGCACCATCCATCACCGACACCGTGTCCACCATCACCAAGTCGTTCACCTACGACATCACCACTCGCCGCCTCACCTCGCTCTACGAACCCTCGCGCATCAAGGCGGCCCGCATCATCGGCGAGCCTGCCACCCGCCTCTATAACAATTATTTGAAACTTGGTGCCGGCAACTACTGGTCGCCTCTGGCCGAAATCTATTTCAACTCCCTCCGCAGCCAGAACAAGACCTTTGGTGTCTCCGCCACCCATCATTCATCCTGGGGCACCATCGGCCGTGCCAGCGATTCTCTCCCTTCGCCCACCCACTACGGCCAGGCACCCTTCTCGCTGACCGACATCAACGCCTTCGGCAAACTCATCACCGGCAACAATCTGCAGCTCAGCGCCAATGTGGGCTATCAGAACGACTTCAACCGCTATTATGGCTTCTCCGACTCCACCCTCTGGGCTGTGCATGCCATGGAGCGCGACTCGCTGAACAAGGCCGCCTACAAGGCCGTCTACAACCTTGCCTCCCTTGATTTGGGAGTGAAGACCCTCAACACCGATGTCAATGCCTTGGGCTATGAGGCCAACCTCAACTTGCAGGACTTTTTCGCCTCCTATAGCCAGAACGAACTGAATATCAATGTTGATGGTAATATCCATTACGGCTTCACCCTGGCTCAGAAATACAAAGGTGTGGCTTACCTCCATCTCACCTATCAGGGATTCCTCCAGAACTTCAACCCCATCGCGCTGCCCTTCGGTTGCGACAGCCTGCTGGATGCTGCCTTGCTGAACCGCGACGACAGCACTGGCCGGTCTATCCTGGCTGCCAGCACATTCCGCAACCTCTACAAGGCCAACCCCTACCTCGACTTCATGTTCTCCGGCCTGCAGATTCATGCCGGAGCCGTCGTTGCCCTGGATGCCTTCAACGTGACCAGCGGCAAGGTGCACCTCTATCCCGACGCATCGGTCAGCAAGTCCTTCTTCAACCAGCTTCTCGTGGCCACCGTGGCTGCTGAGGGCAACATCGACGCCAATAGCTGGAACATCATCCGCCAGGTCAACCCCTACATCGCCCCCAACGCGCTCTCCCGTGCCACCAGCCATTACGACCTCTCTGCCCGCGTGCGCCTTAACATCAGCAAGAAGATGGATCTCAACGTCTATGGCGTCTTCAGCTCGCTCGACGACGACCTCTCCTTCCGCCTCGACAACCGCTACACCTTGCAGAATGTCTTCACCCCGGTCTACGATAGCCTCACCCGCATCAAGGTGGGTGGCAACTTCGTGTTTGTCAACGACGAGATGCTCCGCCTCGAAGTCAAAGGCAACTACTATATCTACCACAACAAAGCCTCGCAGCTGATCGATGGCCAGCGTGTCGAGCTGCCGCTCTACTATCGCCCCAACTTCGATGCCGGTGTTTCGGCTACGGTCAACTACCAGAACAAGATCTTCGGCCGCATCGAGTTCCAGGCCCTGGGCCGCAGCCCATACGCCTCAGCCACTGCTGCCGACGGCACCGACAGCCTCCTCTATCTGCCGCTCCGCTACGGCGTCAACCTCGAGGTCGAATACCGCCACAACAAAGCCCTCAGCTTCTTCCTGAAGGCCGACAACCTCTGCTTCCAGCGCTACTTCTACTGGCAGAACTATCCCAGCTACCGTGCCCTCTTCCTGGCCGGCCTGACCTATACCATTCCGTACTAATTAATAATGAATAATGAATAATTAATAGTTTTTGGCAGTTGTTGCTCCCTTCATCAACTGCCAAAAACTCCCAAACTTCATCAACTTCATTAACCTCATCAACTCCATCAACCCTCATCCCCATGACTTACACCGAAACGCTTGACTACCTATTCAACTCCCTGCCCATGTATCATCGCATCGGCAAGGCCGCCTACAAAGCAGATATCACCAACACCGTCCAACTCATAGACCACCTCGGCCACCCCGAGACCAAGTTCCGTTCCATCCATGTGGCCGGCACCAATGGCAAAGGCTCCGTCTCCCACACCCTCTGCTCCGTGCTCATGCGTGCGGGCTACAAAGTGGGCCTCTACACCTCGCCCCATCTGGTCGACTTCCGCGAGCGCATCCGCATCAACGGCCAGATGATCCCACAAGACGCCGTGTCGCAGTTTGTCGACAACCATCGCCAGTTCATGCAGGGGCTCCAACTCTCCTTCTTCGAGATGACCGTGGGTCTGGCATTTGACTACTTCGCTCAACAGCAAGTAGATGTGGCCGTCATCGAGGTAGGCATGGGCGGCCGTCTCGACAGCACCAATGTCATCCGCCCCGACCTCAGCATCATCACCAACATCGGCTTCGACCACACCCAGTTCCTCGGCAACACCCTGCCGCTGATCGCTGGCGAGAAGGCTGGCATCATCAAGGCCGGTGTCCCCGTCGTTGTTGGCGAAACCCACCCCGAGACACGCCCAGTCTTTGAGGCCAAAGCCAAAGAGATGGGTGCCGACATATACTTTGCCGACGACCACTACACCATCCGCTCCACCGCCCCAACCCGCTTGGAGAAGATGGAAGACTACGATTCCGAGCTGCACTTCCAGGTGCAGTCCCAGCAATCGCGCTATGCGCTGTCCGACAACACCTTCACCTGTCCCCTCTCCGGCCAGTACCAGCTGCATAATCTGGCCACCGTCTTCCAGGCCTTAGAACTTCTGCCCTCTGTGGGCTACCATATCAGCCTGCAGCATATCGCCGAAGGCATCGCCTCGGTAGTGGACGCAACCGGCCTGCACGGCCGCTGGGAGAAGATGGGCGAATCCCCCCTGACCATCTGCGAGACAGCTCATAACGCCGACGGTGTGGCCGCCATGCTCGACAAGCTGAAAGAAATCCCCTACCGCCGCCTGCACCTCATCTACGGATGCGTCAACGACAAAGACTTCTCCAAAATCCTGCGCATGATGCCCCAGGCCGACACCACCTACTACTACACCCAGCCCTCCGTTCCGCGCGGACTCCCGGTCGAGCAGCTCGCTGCCAAGGCCAAAGAACTGGGCATGGACGGAGCCTCCTTCCCCAAGGTGGGCGAAGCCATCGAGGCAGCCCGGCAGAATGCCGATCCCAGGACCGACCTGGTGCTCGTCACCGGCAGCATCTTCCTCGTGGCCGATGCCGTAGGTTACTATTTATGATTCAAGATTGGGTCGCCTGCCCCACCCATTATCACCAGCACACATTATGGTGACCTCTAAAAATTAGATAATCTAAGTTTCGCAAGCGAAACTTATGAACTGAAAGAAATTACCAGAAATTATTTTGCAACAAGTAATTTCTGGATAATGTTGACTTTTCTCAAAAGGTTCACAGAACCGCTCGGATTTTCACTGAAAATCCTCGTATTTCAGTCCTTCTAGCCAAGCCTGCTTGGCTAGAAAAACAAATTTAGAGATTACAAGAAATCAAACCCCAGCACACAAAAGAAAGAGGGGATTCGCATCGAATCCCCTCTTTCCTATTTCTTCAAAGCCTGGCCTATTGGGCTGCGCCAAGAGCCTGCAGCAGCGTCACCAGAGCCGTCACCGTGTTCACACTGTTGGCAATGTTAGAGGCATTCACATTGAGACCGGTAACAGAATTCATCGTGCTGATGATCGAGTTCACGTTGGCCGAAGTAATGAGGCCTGCGCCGCCGGCAACCATACCGGCTGCAAAAGCGGTCTTATAGGTCGACGAAGCCTGGTTGTTGCGGAAATTGGTGTAGCCGGTGGCCACCACGAGGGCGTTGCTCAGGTCGGCGGCATTGCTCAGGCTGATAGTGCCGTTAGCCTTGTACGACTGATAGAGGCCAATCAAGGCAGTAGCAGTGCTACGGCCGGCTGCTTTAGCATTTGCGTCGCTGTTGGTAGATGCGCCAGATTTCATACCGCCGCAGGCCGTCATAGCCAGGGTGGCAAAGCATACGAGAATGATACTTAATCTTTTCATTGTGTAATTGTATTATTTTTTTTGTTATTTTCGTGATGCAAAATTACATTTTTTTTTGCATATCAGAAAAAAAACGTATATTTGCAAAATAATTTTTTGCGGAAATTCGTTGTTTTGCAAATACTTTTGCAGCCCAAAAAAACACACCGATCACCGCAGACAAGATAATAAAAGTATTAATAACATATTGTATTAGTCCTATGAATAACACTATCTTCTCTTTCCCCAAACCCGAGAACGAACCCGTGTTGGGCTACAAGCCCGGCAGTCCTGAACGCAAAGCCATCCGTGCCGCTTTGGACGAACTCTACAACAAGGTTACCGACATTCCTGCCATCATCGGCGGCCAGGAAGTGCGCACCGGCGATACCGGCACCGTGGTCATGCCCACCGAGAAAAACCATGTGCTTGCCAAATACTACAAAGTAGGCGAGAAGGAAGTGAAGATGGCCATCGATGCCGCCATGAAGGCACACGAGGAATGGGCCAATACCCCCTGGATCGACCGCGCCAGCGTCATGCTCAAAATAGCCACCCTCATCACCGGCAAATACCGTTGGCTCATCAACGCCGCCACCATGCTGGGCCAGGGCAAGACCACCATGCAGGCCGAGATCGACTCCGCTTGCGAGCTGGCCGACTTCCTGCGCTACAACGCCTTCTACGCCTCCCAGATCTATAGCGACCAGCCTTGCAGCGACAAGGGCACCCTCAACTACGTCACCTATCGCCCCCTCGAAGGCTTCGTCTTCGCCATCACACCCTTCAACTTCACCTCCATTGCCAGCAACCTCTGCCTCTCGCCCGTGCTCATGGGCAACGTCTGCATCTGGAAGCCCAGCACCACCGCCCTCCTGAGCAACTACCTCCTCATGCAGATCTACAAAGAGGCCGGCGTGCCCGACGGCGTCGTCAACTTCCTCCCCGGCAGCGGCTCCGTGATCGGCAACGTGGCCTTCGCCAACGAGAACCTCGCCGGTGTCCACTTCACTGGCAGCACCCGCACCTTCAACAGCTTCTGGAAATCCATCGGCGACAACATCGCCAACTATCGCACCTATCCCAAGATCGTCGGCGAGACCGGCGGCAAGGACTTCATCTTCGCCCACAACTCCGCCGCCCCCGACCAAGTGGCCACCGCCATCGTCCGTGGTGCCTTCGAGTTCCAGGGCCAGAAATGCTCCGCAGCCAGCCGCGCCTATGTCCCCGCCAGCCTCTGGCCCGAGGTCAAACGCCTTGTCGGCGACATGATGCATGAAATCAAGATGGGCGATGTCCGCGACTTCAGCGCCTTCGTCAACGCCGTCATCGACGAAACCTCCTTCGACAACAACATGCGCTACATCGAGGATGCCAAGCAGAGCCCCGATGCCGAGATCGTCTTCGGCGGCAACGGCAGCAAGAGCCAGGGCTGGTTCGTAGAGCCCACCGTCATCCTGGCCAAGACACCCAAATACAAATCCATGTGCGAAGAAATCTTCGGACCCGTCATCACCGTCTACGTCTACGACGACGACAAATACGACGAGACCCTCCACCTCTGCGACGAGACCTCTCCCTACGCCCTCACCGGCGCCATCTTCGCCACCGACCGCAAAGCCCTGCGCCAGGGTGCCGACATTCTGAAATACTCCGCCGGCAACATCTACTACAACGACAAGCCCACCGGCGCCGTTGTCGGCCAGCAGCCCTTCGGCGGTGCCCGCGCCAGCGGCACCAACGACAAGGCCGGCTCCTACCTCAACCTCATCCGCTGGACCAGCCCCCAGGCCATCAAAGAAACCTTCGATGCCGCTCACGACTATAAATATCCATTCATCAGCGACGCCGAATAACCCAAACTGATACGGCGGCTCCCATCGCCCTAGATGCGGGCCGCCCACCAACAAAGTGGCTGGTTTGCAAACGCCCCCGTCGCAATCGGCAAATCAGCCACTCCTATTATTTATGAGAAAGATAACATTATTGATTCTTGCCTTGGTGGCACTCAGTACCGTGAGCGGACAAGTGCTGCCCAAAGAAGAGGTGATCACAAACAGCAAGCCCACCCATTTCAGCGTGGGCGTCTTCGGCGGCTACGACCGCAACTACCATCTGGTCGACGTGTCCTACATGGCCGAATACAAATATTCCAAATTCGCCCCCGGCCTCTCCTACGGCCTCTCCTTGGGCTATTCCCCCTGGAGCTGGCTTACCCTCAGGGCCGACGGCGTGATGGTTGAGAAAAACTACTATCGCGACCATGTCGCCACCCAGGTGGGCCAGTCCTACCCCGACACCACCGTCAACCAGTACCTCAACGTGCCCCTCGTGCTCATGCTCAACGTGGGCAAAACCTTCCGCCTCCATGCCTTTGGCGGCGGCTATGTGGGCTACTGGCTCTCCAGCCATCGCACGGGCCGTTCCATGGGCGTCTTCGGCAACCCCGCCTACGACACCGAGGTCGACTTCAGCTCCCCCGAGTCCCAAGTGCGCGACAACCGCCGCGACCTGGGCTTCACCTATGGCGGCGGCGTCAGCCTGGTCATCAAACGCCACCTCGAAGTGGGAGTCGAACTCCGCTGGTACTACGGCACCGAGGACATCCAGAAACCCTATATGACCAACCTCAACCCGCGCTACAACACCACCATGGTCATGCAGGGCGGCATCAACTACTTATTTTAACAACATCCGGTAACAGATTAATAAATGAAACTTTCCATACATAAAATATACCTCCTGGCAGTGGTCCTCACCCTCATGGCCGGCTGCCGCAAAGAGTCCGAGGTGTCCGACTTCGTCAACCCCAGCAGCCGCGTCTGCAAGACCTATTCCCAGCAGTTCGAAGCCGTCTGGCAGGGCATGGACCAGGGCTACGTCTTCTGGGGTCGCGACACCGTCGACTGGGACGCCCGCTACCAGCAGTACAAACCCATCTTCGCCGAGTTCGACCAGCGCCGCACCCCCATCTCCTACTACGAGTATGCCGCCGCATGGGAAGGCCTCTTCGAGGGCCTCCTCGACCACCACCTCATGGGCATCTTCTACAGCCCTGAGTGCCGCATGGCCGCCTACGTCAGCCCCGGCAAGAACGACTACGCCCACATCACCAACGCCGGCTACGAGCTGCGCCTCGAGACCGAGTGCCTCCAGAACCGCAGAGACCTCGTGCGCTACATCGGCTGCGACGGCCAGAACTACGGCCAGGTCAACATCCCCGGCACCTACTTCGCCCTCCTCAAAGGCAGCAAGGCAGGCGAACTCATCGCCTACTTCCGCTTCACCAACTTCTACCTTGGCGACATCTACCGCTATCGCGACGCCCTGCCCAACAGCTACTCCGTCCAGGCGCCCCTCCGCGCCTTCTACGGCCCCCGCTACTGGGAGGGAGTCACCGCCGAAGCCTCCTATGTCAACAACGACTCCGTCGTGGGCCTCATCATCGACCTCCGCGGCAACGGTGGCGGCAGCACCGGCGACCTCCAGCCCTTCATCGCCTCCCTCACGCAGGGTCGCAACGTCGTGGGCTACACCCGCGTCAAAGACGGCTTCGGCCGCCTCGACTACAGCCCCTGGTCCGAATACCAGATCCCCGCGCCCTCCAACCACATCCTCAAAGAAAAACCCATCGTCGTCCTGGCCGACATCAACTCCGTCAGCTGTGCCGAACTGGCCACCATGCTCATCAAGAACCTGCCCAACGGCACCTTCATCGGCGAGCGCACCTATGGCGCCATCGGAGCCCTCCTGCCCCAGTCCCATCGCAGCCACGACGTCTTCTATAGCGGCTGCATGGGCGACTACGACCTCTTCGAGTACGGCCCCGACGCCTTCCTCTACAAAGACCTCTTCCCCTTCTACGTCTACACCAGCACCTTCCACATGGTCGATGCCCAGTACCGCGATGTCGAAGGCGTAGGCGTCCAGCCCGACTACGAGATCAAATACAACCAGGAGCGTCTCATCGTCGACAACAAAGACCTCCAGCTCGAAAACGCCATCTACTTCATCAAGAACGGCAGAATCATCGGCGGCTGACAGTCTTTCTAATTAGTGAACAGTAAATGGTGATTAGTGAATAGTAGGGCGGCAACCTCAATTCACTAATCACCATTCACTATTTACAAATCAGCATCTTTGCAATGCGAATACCAAAGCCATTAGGCCTCGAGGGAAGCAACTAACAGTCTATAGACCCCAAATACAATCATCTTGAAGAAATGTGCTGTGCTTTATTTGGCGTATTTCACTTTCATGATCTTTGCCTTGTGTTCAATCACAAATCATTAAGCCATTCCTCCAGATTTCCTCCTACCTAAACCACCCACAAAAAAATCCCCTCATTCACCCCCTAGCTCCGCCACAATCCAACTCGTTTTACCTTATTTATACTATAGTTATACTATATTTATTCTATTCTATATAGGATAACTATAGTATAAATAAGGTATAAATATAGGATAAGGAACGGGGGAAGGGCGGGGCTCGGCTGCGGCTGCGTGCAGCTATGTACCGGTATTTACTTTATGCGATACTTCTATAAATCAACTTTTTGAGCGATTGGTTGACCGCTTTGGATAGAGTTGGCATTAATCGGAAATTATGATTTTTATTTCTGACATTCTGAGGCCACTCTGGCATTGATCTGTTGGATGGCTTGGATGTTGCGGGGAACTTGGAGGTCGATGATGCCGCTCTCGATGGCGATGACTCGGTGCTGCCGGACTGCGGTGAGGCGCGAGTAGGGCTGGGTGCGGCAGAAGGCGGCAGAGTCTTCGCGACGGATGAGGATGTAGTCGGGGTCTTGTTGCATGAGCATCTCCAGGCTGTAGCTCCATCCCTCGGCCTCGGCAGCTATGTTGCGTGCGCCGGCCATGGTGAGGATGTCGTTGATGAAGGTGTTGCCGCAGGCGGTGTAGTTGCCCGCAGGGCCGAAGCCCACGACATAGTAGATGGAGGCAGGTTCGGCAGGCTGGGTCAAGGCTATGTCGGCCACTTGCCGGCGCAGTGCGGCACAGAGGCTGTCGGCCTCGGCGGTCTTGCCCACCAGTCGGCCAATGGCGCTGATGTTGTGGTAGAGGCCTTCGAACTGTTGCTGCTCAGGCACGCAGACCAGGGGGATGCGCAATTTGTCGAGCTGGTCGACACTTTCTCGCGCCACCATGGAGCCGCTGATGACCAGGTCGGGACGGAGGGCTACGACGCTCTCGGTGTTGAGGTTGCTGATGCCGCCGATGCTGGCCACGGATGTGGCCTGGGGAGGATAGGTGCAGAAGTCGGTGCGACCGACGAGCATTTCATCAGCCCCAAGGGCGTAGATGATTTCGGTGACGGCAGGGGAGAGGCTGACGATGCGCTGGGGTTGTGCCGGCACGACAACGGTGCGCCCGTAGGCATCGGTGATGGTGTCGGTGGCCTGGGTGGTTCCGGTTGGTGCTGCGGTGCAGGCGGCAAGGAGGAGGCTGAGAAGGAGGAGGTGGAGTGTGGAACGCATTGGAATTATGAGTTAGGAATTATGAATTATGAGTTAAGAATTATGAGTAATGAGTAATGAGTTAATATATGGGTGGGTTGGGGGAGATGTATTAAAAGAAATTATCAGAAATGTGCCAGAAATTGTGTTTCTGATCGATTTCTGATAATTTCTTTCAGTTCTGCTGGCGAAAGAGGTCTTATCTATTTTTAGATGTTGCCCTTTCGCAATATACTACAGGAGGGTTGCCAGTTTGGCGGCGAGGTCGCCGACGCGGGTGCTGTAGCCCTTCTCGTTGTCGTACCAGCTGATGACTTTCACCATGTTGCCATCCATGACCTGGGTGAGGAGGCTGTCGAAGATGGAGCTATGGGTGTTGTCGATGATGTCGATGCTGACGATGGGGTCCTCGGTGTACTGGAGGATGCCTTTCATGGGGCCTTCAGCGGCTTCCTTGATGGCAGCGTTGATCTCTTCCTTGGTGACGTTGCAGGCCATCTCGGCGGTGAGGTCTACGACAGAGCCGTCGGGGGTGGGAACGCGCATGGCGAAGCCGTCAAGTTTGCCCATGAGTTCGGGGATGACCAGGCCTACAGCCTTGGCAGCGCCGGAGGAGGTGGGGATGATGCTGACGGCAGCGGCACGGGCACGACGGAGGTCGCTGTGGGGCTGGTCGAGGATCTTCTGGTCGTTGGTATAGCTGTGGACGGTGTTCATCAGACCGCGCTTGATGCCGAACTTGTCGTTGAGCACTTTGGCCATGGGAGCCAGGCAGTTGGTGGTGCAGCTGGCGTTGGAGACGAGCTGCATGTCCTTGGTGAGGGTGTTGTCGTTAACGCCCATGACGATGGTTGCGTCGACGTCGTCGACCTTACCGGCGGGAACGGTGAGGATGACCTTCTTGGCACCAGCGTTGATGTGCTTCATCATCTGCTCTCTTTTCTTGAAGAGGCCGGTGGACTCGATAACGATGTCGATACCAAGTTCGCCCCAGGGGAGGTTTTGAGGATCGCGCTCGGCGTAGATCTTCACCTTTTTGCCATTGACCACGATGCAGTCGCCTTCAGCGTGGACTTCTCCGGGGAAATTGTCGTGTACGGAGTCATATTTGAAGAGGTATGCAAGAGTTTCTGCACTAGTCAAATCATTTACTGCCACAACCTCGAGTTCGGGGTGGTTTTCCATGATTGCACGGAAGCTCATGCGACCGATACGGCCGAAGCCGTTGATAGCTACTTTTGCCATAATATGTTGTTTTTAATGTAGTTATGTATTATTATTGGGTTTTAATGATTTTACAAATATACAATATTTTTTTTATTTCATGAAAAAATATTAATTTTGCAAAAAAAAATGAAGTGAAAAGGAGCTGCTTTATGAGTAAGATTATGAGAGTTTTGGCTCTTTTGCCACTGCTGCGGGCGGGGTATTGGAAATGCTTGCGGGGGCTTTGCGGCAGGGCGGGAGCACGCGGATGGCGGCTTTCTGAATTAATATGTAATATAAAATACATTGTGATATAACTATGGCAAAGAAGAAAAAGAATAAGCGACTGCTGAAACGTTGGAAGCAGTTGAGTTTTAAAGGAAAGGTGTGGCGCTTTATTTGGGTGGCCGCACTGGCGGTGTGGGGCTTCACCCTCTTCCAGGTGTTGTTCTGCTTCTTTTTCAATCCTCCGCTCACGCCGCTGATGGTGCAGCGGTTCTTCCAGCAGGCGAAGGACCCGGAGCGGGCCGTGCATTTTGAGCGCGACTATGTGCGCATTGACGAGATTTCGCCCAACCTGATCAACGCGGTGGCCATCTCGGAGGATGGCGGCGCGTTTATGTACCACCATGGCTTTGCCGTGGAGTCGATGAAGAAGGCTTATGTGAACAACAAGAAAGGCAAGAAGATACGCGGTGGCAGCACCATCAGCCAGCAGACTGCCAAGAATGTGTTTCTGCCTCACTCGCGCACCATGTTGCGCAAGGCGTTTGAGGCCTATTATACTATAATGATAGAGAAGTGCTGGGGCAAGAAGAAGATTATGGAGCGCTACCTGAATGTGATTGAGTTTGGCGACGGCATCTATGGCTGCGAGGCTGCCAGCCAGCATTATTTCGGCCACTCGTGCAACTCGATGACCAAGCACGAGGCAGCCCTGCTGGCTGTCTGCCTGCCTAGTCCGCTGCGGAGCAACCCCGGCCGACCCTCGGGCTATCTCAACGGCAGGGCCTACACCATCCAGCACCGCATGGCCACCTACGGAAAGATTGACTTTGACGCCGACCCGGAGAAGTCGAACAAGCGTCTGTATGAGCGATACAAGGAGCAGACCCTCTGGGATTTCTTTATCTGGATGCTGACCGACGGAGAGTCGTTGAATTCCAAAAAGAAATAGCAACTTGGACTGGCCGCGGTATATACGTGAATTTGAGACACATCTCCGACTTGAGCGTAACTTGTCGGACAATTCGGTGCAAGCCTATCTGCACGATGTGGACCTGCTTCGCCGATATGTGGAGCCCCTGGGGGTGGAGCCGCAGGACGTGACTTTGGAACACCTCCAAGGTCTTATCGGAGAGCTGGCCTCGCTGGATATAGCCATCGCCACACAGTGCCGCATAATATCGGGGCTGCGGACGTTCTTCAAGATGTTGATAATCACTGATGTGATAAAGAGCAGTCCGGCAGAGCTCCTGGAGATGCCAGCGCGGCCCAAGCATCTGCCCGATGTGCTCACAGATGCCGATATCGAGGCTATGCAGACTACCTTCGACCGCAGTCTTCCCGGACCGGCACGCAACTATGTGATAGTGGAAGTGATGTACGGATGTGGCCTGCGGGTGTCGGAACTCTGCAATCTGAAGCTCTCCAACATCTATCTGGAAGAGGAGATGTTGCAGGTGTTTGGCAAGGGAAACAAGGAGCGCTGGGTCCCGATCAACGCCCGGGCATTGCGACTGCTGGAGGCCTACATCCATACCGAGCGCAGCCATATCAAGCCGCAGCCGGGGGAGGAAAAGTATGTGTTTCTCAACCTCTGCGGCCGCCATCTCTCGCGCGTGGCGGTGTTTCAGTTTGTCAAAAAGGCGGTGGAGAAGGCCGGCATTCGCAAAAACATATCGCCCCACAGCCTGCGCCACAGCTTTGCCACGGAGTTGGTGCAGAACGGTGCCGACTTGCGCGCCGTGCAGGAGATGCTGGGGCACGAAAGCCTTTCGACGACAGAGATTTACACACACCTCTCGTCGCAGTTTCTCCGCGAAACCCTCAGCACCTATCATCCACATTATAAAAAAAAGTAGACTATGTTACAAATCATATCATTCCTTATCGGCCCAGTTGTGGGCGGCGTGATTGGCGGTTTCACCAACAAACTGGCTATCCGTATGCTCTTCCGGCCCTATAAGTCGCACCACATCGGCCCGGTGCACATCCCCTTCACCCCCGGTATCATTCCCAAGAACAAGCAGCGCCTGGCCGAGAATATCGGCGACATGGTGGCGCAGCAGTTGCTGAGCCAGGAGGTGCTCTCTGCTACATTGCTTTCGACAGATATGGAGATGAAGATTTCTGGAGCCATCGACGGCGTGATTGGCCGTATGCTTGCCGACACACAGTCGTTGCAACAATTTCTGTCGCAGTATCTTCCGGCAGAACAGGTGCAGAAGGCTGCCGACAATATCAGCCATGAACTGACCGAGACTGTGTATGCCAAGCTGGCCGATGAGCGTGTGGGGCAGCAGGTGGCACAGATGGTGCTGGACCATGTGGCCGAGAATCCGTCGAACAAGATCACGGCCTTGCTAGGTGCGGCCGCGCTGAGTCTGTTCAGACCATCGCTGGAGCGCAAGCTGACCTCGGTGGTCAACACCATGTTGCGCGACAATGGCCGGCAGATTGTCAGCGGCATGATAGGTGGCGAGGTGGCGAAGGTTATGGACAAGCCCATTGCCGAACTCTGCCGTGGTCGCGAGGAGTTGCTTGGCCAGCTGAAAGGCGGCGTGCTCAAGGCCTATCGCGACATGGTGACCAACAATCTGCCACAGATTCTTGCCACCCTCAATATCCGCCAGATTGTAGAGGACCGCATCAACGAGATGGATATGGCCGCCATGGAAAAGATGATCATCCAAACTGCCGACAAGGAGCTGAAGGCACTGGTGTGGTTCGGCGTACTCCTGGGCTTCTTCCTCGGCTTCATAACAAATATATTGTAGAGAGATGAGTTGTGAGTGATCAGTTGTGAGTGATCAGTTATGAGTGATCAGGCAAATACCCGCAACTTCAAAACTTTACCAACTTCATCAACTTCATCAACTTCAAAAACATCAAACACCATTATATGAACAACAAAGACCTTTATCTTGCAGCCGGCTGCTTCTGGGGCGCCGAGCATTATTTCCAACAGATTGACGGCATCACCTTCACCGAGGTGGGCTTTGCTAACGGCAATACTGTAAATCCCACATATAAAGAGGTTTACACCGACACCACCGGCTTTGCCGAAACCGTTCACCTACAGTACGACCCCCTCAAGGTCAGCATCCTTTTCCTGTTGGAAATGTACTTCAAGGCCATTGACCCCACCAGCCTCAACAAGCAAGGCGAGGACGAGGGAACACGCTATCGCACAGGCGTTTATTATACTGACGATACCGACCTGCCTTTCATCCAGTTCGCCATGGCCGAGGAGGCCAAGAAGTATGGCCAGCCTTTGGTAGTGGAAGTAGAGCCGCTGCGCAACTTCTACCGTGCCGAAGATTACCACCAGGACTACCTGAACAACAACCCCGAGGGTTACTGCCATCTGCCTTTGGAACTCTTTGAATATGCCCGCAAGGCCAAGGACGAGGCCACCGTGGCCAAGAGCCAGAAATATGCCCTCGTGCAGAAACAGCTCAAGTCGCTGGCTGAAGGCGAGACCGACGCAGTGGCACTCATGGCCAACACTGCCGCCCTGCTCCACGAGACATTTCAGTGGTGGTGGACCGGCTTCTACCGTGTTGTGGGCGAAGAACTTATCCTCGGACCATTCCAAGGCCCCGTGGCTTGTATGCATATAGCCTTCGGTCGCGGAGTCTGCGGATCGGCATGGCAGCAGGAACGCACACTCATGGTGCCGGATGTGGAAGAATTCCCCGGCCATATAGCCTGCAGCTCGGCCTCACGCAGCGAGATTGTGGTGCCCATCATGCGCGATGGAAAAATGGTCGCCGAACTCGATGTCGACAGCCAGCACCTGGCCACCTTCGACCACTGCGACCGCTACTGGCTCGAAGAAATAATCAATGGCAACCCGTTGGTGGAATTAGTCTAGAGCCTATTTATTTTTTGCATGAAAGTTGTGCATGTCGATAGCCGTTTGTAATAAATTGATTCACATCCCCAAAAATATTGACATACACAACTTTTTAAGGAAGAAATTGGCAACAAATTAATTCAGCCAGCAGGTATTAGGATATGAAGTGGAACAAATACAAAGCAGGGCGCAAGCCCATAGCGTCAGTCAGCACGGCCAACACCTCCAATAGGAGAAAAACGCTTATATTCATGCGCTATGCAACCTGGCTCATCACCATACTGCTTGCCATCCTCGGCATAATTGAATGGGTTGGAAAGGTAAATGATACAATATTTGTCTTCGTATTTCTTGGGTTAATTTGGATAGTCGCCCCGTGTATTATCCTTTGGCTGGTGGGGTTCGTGATGTCGTGGTCCCAGAAAGATAAGGCTTGGAAGTGGCTTAGATGGGGTTGCGTGGCTACTATATTGATCCTGGCATCAACTTGCTATAGTCCGGGCCATCGCGACATAGCCGACTATATGGCCAAGACTTACGAGAAACACTCGGCTGACATGAAGGAGTTGGTTGACTATACCTATCAGGCCTGCGACTCCAACTGTATTCTCCGACTTGAATGGGAAAATAGTCATCTGTCCTCAGTAGCATATAAGGATGCGCTGTCTTATGAAATTATTCAGACCCCAGGCCTTACTCCAGAGGAATTAGCCACTATACGCAAGCTGGTGCGGCGATGCAACTGCATTGGGATAGAAATCGATAAGAGCCAACAAACCAGTACTATACTCTATGCGACAAAAGTTTATAACCGACATTCCAGCACTATCCTATTCCAGCGTCGTGGCTTCGGGCTGTACAGCTTCATACTTTTCGATGAAGCTCAAGTAGACACAGTAACCAGCACTTGGGGAATACCTATCCGTTATAATGACAGCACATTTTTCCTCTTCGAAGGTGGTGCCGTCGGTCCTCAGGATTGGGATGCCGCCTACCGGCAGGAAAAGGAGCAGAAGTTCAGAAACTTAAAAAAGTCAAAGCGTAATTGATGGTGGATGCGCTCAAGTCACATCAAGAGATGTTGGATTTTGATAAGTGAAAACACCTTCTATTTAATTGATTATATGAAGTTCGTAAATTATCGCTATTATTCCATTTCCGAAGTTGATAGAAGCACCGAGGGCGGTGATGATTATTATATCCGAGGAGGAATAACTTTATCTTCTGGATTTGCCTTTAATCTCAGAAACATACCAACTTGTGCGTGGCTGTAGATTGAGTGTTGGCTCGCTGAGACTCCGCTGTAGCTCCGTTGATTCTACGGGGTAGGTTCGCTTGGTGGAGCGGACCTACATGGGGTGTACAAAGATTGTATGAAACACCAAGATATAGAATCTAGAATGGATTTTTGCAGCATTGTGCACATCTGTGTGTAATCAATGTGTTAGGTGATTCTAGATTTATGGTTGAACTGATGTGGCAGACAGTTATTGTGGTGAGATTGCATATATGCAATCGTTTGAATAATAGTTGTTTTATATTCAATTTATTGATGATGCTCACTTTTGGATGATTTGTCGCAGATATAGAATCGTCATTCTAGATTTTCGAAAAGTCCATTGAACCTTATGGAAGTTGCCAATAATTAATAACTTGGGGTTGAAATATGGCGAATCGGTGTGGCGGCTGTTGGCAATGGCGGAAGACATATTTATACCGCGCCGGCACATCATTTATTAATAATCAATTATTTTTTCGTATCTTTGCATTTTGCATTTAATATGTATATATATTATGGCAGACGAACAAAATAATATCATACAAGAAGTTACCAACGAGGAATACAAGTGGGGCTTCGTCACAAATATTGACACCGACACTATCGGCAAGGGCTTGAATGAGGATGTCATCCGCCTCATTTCGCAAAAAAAGAATGAACCCGAGTGGCTGCTTGAGTTCCGCCTGAAGGCTTTTCGCAAATGGCAGACTATGGAAGAGCCCGAGTGGGGGCATCTGAATTACGAAAAGGTTGACTATCAGGACATCATCTATTATGCCGCACCCAAACAGCAGGAAAAGAAGAAAAGTCTGGACGAGGTGGACCCCGAGCTCCTGGCCACCTTCGACAAGTTGGGCATCCCTCTGCGTGAGCAGAAGGAGCTGGCCGGTGTGGCCTACGACGCTATCATGGACTCGGTGTCGGTGAAGACCACTTCGCAGAAAATCCTTGAAGAACAAGGCATTATCTTCTGTCCCATCAGCGAGGCCGTGCAGAAACACCCCGACCTGGTGAAGCAGTATCTTGGCTCGGTGGTGCCCAGCAGCGATAATTTCTTTGCCGCACTCAACTCGGCTGTGTTCAGCGACGGCTCTTTCTGCTACATTCCCAAGGGTGTCCGCTGCCCAGTGGAGCTGAGTAGCTATTTCCGCATCAATGCCAAGGGCACCGGTCAGTTTGAACGCACCCTGATTATCGCCGACGAGGAGGCTTATGTCTCGTATATGGAAGGTTGCACCGCTCCCCAGCGCGATGAAAACCAGCTTCATGCCGCTATCGTGGAGATTGTAGCGCTCAAGGATGCCGAGGTGAAATACAGCACCGTGCAGAACTGGTATCCCGGCGACAAGGACGGCAAGGGCGGTATCTACAATTTCGTTACCAAGCGCGGCATCTGCAAGGGCTCGCACTCCAAGATCTCTTGGACTCAGGTGGAGACCGGCAGCGCCGTCACATGGAAATATCCCAGCTGCATCTTGCAAGGCGACGACAGCACCGCCGAGTTCTACAGCGTGGCCGTCACCAACAACTACCAGCAGGCCGATACCGGCACCAAGATGATCCATATTGGTAAGAACACCCGCTCGACCATCATGTCGAAGGGCATCAGCGCTGGCCATAGTCAGAACAGCTATCGCGGTCTTGTTCAGGTGAATAAGAGTGCCGAGAACGCCCGCAACTATTCGCAGTGCGACTCGTTGCTGCTGGGCGACACCTGCGGCGCACACACCTGGCCCTACATCAAGGCCAACAACAGCACCGCCATCCTCGAGCATGAAGCCACGACAAGCAAGATCAGCGAGGATCAGCTCTTCTACTGCCAGCAGCGCGGCATCTCTCCCGAGAGCGCTGTGGGGCTGATTGTTAACGGCTATGCAAAGGATGTGCTGAAAAAACTGCCTATGGAATTTGCCGTCGAGGCTCAGAAACTGCTCAGCATCAGTTTGGAGGGCAGTGTAGGATGAAGAAACTTTCGATGGACGAGCTCAACCGCATCAGCGTGGATGAGTTCAAAGAGGCTGAGAAAACACCCCTCACTGTGGTGCTGGACAACGTGCGCAGCCAGAACAACATAGGCTCGGTGTTCCGCACCTCAGACGCTTTCCGCGTGGAAAAGATTGCCCTTTGTGGCATCTGCTCCACACCTCCTCACCGCGATATCCACAAGACCGCACTCGGCGCCGAGGACAGTGTGGCCTGGCAGTACTATGAGGAGACGATAGACTGTGTGAAGGAACTGAAAGCGCAAGGCTATAAGGTATTTGCCATTGAGCAGGTGGACGACAGTATCAAATTAGACCAACTCTCAAATCAACAAATCAACAAATCAACAAATCAACCCAAAATCGCCATCATCTTCGGTAACGAAGTGGAAGGCGTGCAGGAAGAGCTGCTGCCCCTCTGCGACGGCAGCATAGAAATCCCCCAGTTTGGCACCAAGCATTCGCTGAATATCAGTTGTGCCGCCGCCATCGTGATTTGGGAGATGTTTAAGTTAGTGAATTGTGAATAGGAAACGGTGAACAGCAGTCGGCTGTTCACCGTTTTTTAATATCTCAGGGTAGACACAATTAGTTTAATAAAGTTTCCAGCAGGTTGATACGGATGCCGACTGCGAAACATGATGGACGGATGCTGTGACCAGTGGTTCCGTAGATAAGATTGGACAGTTTGTCGTCTAATTTCAGATTCGTAACTGGGGTAATGCTATGCTCCACATACACACCCACCACACCCCAGTTGGCACTCAACCGACCTGTGCAGGTGAACATATTATAAGGAAGGTCTCGCCTCTCAGTAATGGTATAATCAGTTCCATCCACACTTTTCTTATACTCATTGATAATCGAGCCACCCCAAGTAATCGTAGGGATGATTTCTAATTGGAGATACATGCGACTGCCACTCTTCTTAGTAGGGTAATAAGAAAACTGGAGAGGCATGCCAAATGAGACTGTGTTTATGGTTGTTCCCCAATTGGATGGTTCGTTGTAGTGCTCCGGCAAGGCGGGTGCAGAAAGGCCGTGTGGTTCTGTAATCACATAAGGTTGTTTGAGTTTATAGGTTTTGGTATCAATCCACTGCACACCAATACCGGCCGCAAACTGCTCATCTCGATAGAGGTCGTAACTCAACTGCCAACTGAGAGATGTGGATTTTTTACTATCAATCAATGGATTACTTATTCCATCAGAGAGTCCTAACATATTGCTGGGGCCAAAGAAAAAGTCGTCGTGAAAACGTTGGGCAAAATCATATTTCGTCAGTCCTTGCCAGGTTCGTTGGGGCTTCATCTCGCCCTCCTCAACGTTATCGCCTTCAGTCACCATGGCCTTGCATGAGGAATAGACCTTGTCTTTGTAGAGGATCATGGCATCGCCACGGACGTCAAATTCCAGTGTTTTGGCGGTGGTGCCCACCGTGATAGTCTTGCCATTGGCTGCGGCTGTGGTGGTGAGTTTGTTGCCCTCAATGGTCACCATGGTGCTTACCAAATCGTCGGACATGGACTCAAGGTCAGACTGAGTCAAAGCTGGCGGAACAGTGGATTTGTACTGGATGTAGTTGTTCTCAGGTGCGGAAAGCAACTTGATGATGCAACTGCCAGACACTACAAATGATTGTAATTCTTGCTGCAAATCCTGTCGGTAAGTGATAGTCTGTTGGGCAAATAGGCCCAGCGAGAATGCCATTAGCATGATGGTGAAAAATGCTTTTTTCATAGAATTATGTTTTTAGAATTAGAATACTTTTGCTATGTTTTGTATTACTTGTTGACTATACTGCCGGGCTTGTTCGGACACACTTTCAGCAAACTGGAGTATGGGACTGTATCTATCGCTTTGAAAATATTCTTGTCCGGTGAAGGTTTCTTGGGCAAGGTAGTTCACATTGCGGACTTCGTTGACCTGTGCCAACTTATTGGTGTAGATGATGATGGGTTGTGCGGACTCTGCTGTCAAGGGCACTTCAACTGGCTCGGTAATGTTTTCAATATGGTTCTCGGCAATCAAGGGCATTGTGTCGAAAGTACTGACTTCGGCAATCGCGTGTGGCTTTTGTACAGATTTGACTTTCTTGGTCTTATACTCAATCTCCTGCACTGTGGCGGATGTTGGTTGCAGACTCTCTTGCGGGGATGTTTGTGCAATGATAGCTGTAGGTCTGTCGGGAGTGGTAGTGGGTTGTGGGTCCCCCATAGAATGCCAAGCTACACCGCCGACAACCAAAGCCATACAAGCGGCAGCCGTCCATTGCCAAGGGACAAATGCGATGCGCTTCTTGGGTGGTTGGGCCGTCACCACCAACTCGGGGTCATAAAACTGCTCCATCTCGGCCTTGATATCAGGATTTTGCGACAAGAAATCTTCCACCGCTTCTCTGCCTTGGGCGTCCAATTCACCTTCCTGGTATAGGTAAAGGTATGCTTCGTAGTTGTTTCTGTTGATAGTATCCATGGTAGCTCAATTATTGTCGGTTAATATTTTCTTTAGGTTCACTCGTGCGCGGTACAAAATACCGGCCACTTGCATTTCTCCAAGCCCTGTCAGTTGGGCGATTTCTTTGTATTGATAACCTTCGAGGTCTTTCATTAATAGGATTGCTCGATGTTGGTCGGGTAGGCTGTTGAGAGCTTGCTGGAGAGCGTCGTGCAATTCAAAGTTATCGTGTTGGCAGTACCAATCTTCACATTTGAGATTGTATAGTATGTTGCTGTGCCGTAGTTGACTACGATGTTGGTCAACCAGCATACGGTACATCACACGGATCATATAGCCTTTGGCCTGTTGTTGTGCAACATCCTCGCGATGTTCCCACAACTTTATCATGGCTTCTTGCACGGCATCCCAAGCTGAATCACCATCGCCAGTATAGCGAATGGCAAAGCGATAGAGATCTTCGCGGTGTTTTTTGGCAATATGTGTGAAATCTTTTTCTTGCATTCATCCAATAAACGAACAATGCCACTGAAATATTTGCTGAATGGAAAAAAATTATGGATGGATGTATCAACCGTTGTTTTTCAGACGAATAATAGGTTTGAGGAATTTGTATACTTCCTGCTCTTGAAATTCATCGTCCGAGGTTTGCCATAAGGAGTTATCTCAAGAGGGTGACTGTGCCGGAGGCTTTCAGCTTGTCGTTCAGCTTGGTGGTGTAGAAGCAGGAGTAGACGTAAGTCTCTTGGCGGCAAGGTGTTCCGTTGTGGGTGCCATCCCAGTGCTGGTTGATGTCGGTGGTGTGGAATACCAAGTCGCCTCGGCGGTCGTAAATCCAGATTTCATAATCGGCAATATCGTGATAGACAGGGCCGAAAGTGTTGTTGGTTGGCAGGGTGGGGGTGAAAGCGTTGGGGAAGAGGATGTTGATACGCTTGACATAGATAGCCCTTTGGGTGGTGTCGGCACAGGAGTTGTTGGCTGCGATGAGACCTACCAGCACACTGTCGGCAAAGGGTTCGGCAGTGTGGCAGAGAAATTCAGTCAGCTCATTTTGAGGCTCTTCGTTGATGAACCATTGGCGGTGGGTGGCATTATTGCTCACGTCGTGGGCGCAAAAGTCTAGCTTATCAGGTTCTATATAACCCGGATGGAAGTCGATGTTGGCCTGGATGAATGGCACCGGGGTTAGGCGGAGGCTGTCGGTGACGGTGCAAGCCGGAGCGTCGGGGTAGAAATGACTATAGCGGTAGACAGTGAATCTGTTAGGAGAAAAATGTAGCTGGCCGGTGCTGTCGAGATAAGGTTTGGGTGCATCGGCCGGGGAGGTCTGCCATCTGTAGAGCAAGCTGTCGGCATCCCACAACGTGAGGGTGTTGGGGCGGTTGTGCTGGCTGTCGGCAGGTGTGTAAGTGTCTTTGAAATAGTAGTATGGGTCTTCCTTTTCGCACGACTGGAACAACTCCGGCACTCTTGCCGGCATGGGGCGGATGGTGAGGTCGATGAGGAAGGAAGAGTCGCACCCTTCGGCTGTATATTCATGGTGGTGATAATGGCCGGAGGCGGAATAGGCGCTGTCGCCAATAATAAAGGCCTGGCCCTCGCACAAGGTGTCAATAATCTCTTTCTGAAATACTTGGTAGGTTCTGAGGTTCAGCGTGTGCTTGTGGCATCCTTCTGTCACGGTGTAATCGCCAGGCTCAGAGTACTGCTTGCCGTGGAACTCATAGTTTTTGCCGTAGCACATGGTGTCGGCAATGGTGTCGTAAGGGTGCAGATTGGTGAATGTGAGGGTCATGGAGTCGCGGCATTGTCCTCCGGCCAGAGTGGCCACAAGTTCTACTGTATGAGTTCCGTACAAGAATGATTTTGTCGGGTTGATTTCTCTGGAGATGGTGCCGTCGTCAAAGCGCCATAGATAGTCTTCGCAGGGCTCGTTGATGAGGTTCGTGAGAGCTGTGTTGGTGGCTACGGCACTGTTGTTTACAAAATGATAGGTTTGATTGCAGTCGTTGATTGGCTCTATCCTGAAGTCGGCTTTGGGGTAGCGCGGGCCGTGGGTCATCTTGAGGGTGAAGCCGCAACCGTTCTTATAGGTGGCATAGCAGCAGTAGGTGCCCGGAGTGGTGACGATGAGCGAGTCGGCCGTGCCGATAATCTGGGTGGGGTTGTCCTCTCTATACCAGAAATATGAAAAGCCCTTGGGTGCATAGAAAACATTTGTTTCGCTATCGCCGCAAGAGGATGCTCGCAGTCGTTTGAAGCTGCCCTCCAGTGTGTAGTAGGCATAGCCGAAGTGTCCGCCGCGAGCGCAGTCGTGGTTGTGGAAGATAACTCTGATTAGTTGGCCATGCAGGGCGGTGAGGTCGATGCCCATGACCGACCAGTCGCGCCAAGAAGTGGTGCCGCTGATGTTCCATCCTGCATTAGCTGCGCCAGAAATAAAATTAGTATAATAGCAGGAGTTGATAGTGTTGCCTTCGCTATCGGTAATGTCGATTGAGAATTGGGGCTGATCTTCGTCAGCGTGGTTGGGGTCTTCTGCCACCAGTGCATACCTGAGAATCAGCAAGTCGAAAATGTTGGTATCTACTTGTATGGCATAGGTTATCGTCTCCATTCCACCTCCGGTCTGCCAGTTGCCTAAACGAACCGAGGTGCAATGCTGTGGTGGCACTTTCAGCAGTCCGGGGCTGCCGGCAGTGTGGATTGTACGTTCGTCGTAAAATCCTACACTGTCGATAACTAAGTGTCGAGGAGGGTGTACAATAGTAGTGTCCTCTGGGTCAATATAATACTCGTCAAATATCCCTGGGGAATATGTATGTGTTGTAATATGGCCATCTATGTAATATCTCCAACCATAAGTGCATTGTACACTATCCGTGCGTAATTTGTCGTAAGTGATTAGATTGTAGTCCTCTTGGATGCACTTGGTGTGGAATGTGGTTGTAGGCATCGCGCTGGTGAGACCGTTGCAGCAGTGATTATAGATGCGGCATTCATAGTCGGTGGAGGGGGTGAGGTTTGTGAGGTGGACAATTGTGTCGTAGGTGTCGATGGTGGTCCAGTAGGCACCAATTCCGGCGGGGCGGTATTCAAAGGTGTAAATAGAGTCATAGTGCGAAGAACTCCACGTCACATTGGCCCGGGTGGATCCCACGTATGAAGCCTTGAAAATGCCAGGAGCTCCGCAAAGGGGCTGGTTGGCAGGTGTGAAGCGGTAGTATCGGTTCGCGTCGGGCCAATCGCCAAGTTGGATATTGATAGCTGGCCGGGTGCTGGCAGTGTTGGTTTTGGAATCAACAAAAACCTTTATGTTGTCTTCTCCCAAGAACCCTATCTGTGATCTGGTTTCTATGGTGTCGAGTTTTAGGCCATAAAGATAAGTGATGCTTGCATCTGCTTCGTTTAGAATTATTTGTAATTTTCGCAGTGAATGAATATAGGCATAATCCGCTAGAAGCTGTAGTTCGCAGACGAACACTTTCTCACCGGGATCTCCAAATGTCTGCCAGCGAATGTGACATGAGGTATCGTAGTCAAAATGGAGTGTTTGAGAAAAAGGAGCCAGCATTGGTGGTCTGAGACTGTCAAATGTGAAAGAATAACCATAGTGCCAGCCATCAAAGCGAAATTCATGAATGAGGTACGATAGGGAATCCAACATCAGGTAGCCGTTGCGAAAGGGGAACGCACTGTTGTAGTATCGGTTGCAGAAAAAGAAGTCGAAGCCAAGGCTGACACGTTTTATATCATACGGCAACAGGTAAAGTCCGGCCGGGTTTAAAGGCATTTCCCATGCTTCGCTGTAGGAGAGCGAATCGTAGTCGGTTAGCTTGTACCATAGCGAGGAATCGATACCAGTCTCAAACTGATATCCGCCAACGGTTTGGCTCTTGGCTGGGGTGCAGATGAAGGCTAGGCAGCAGCAGAGGATGACTCTTAGAATTATCTGCTTCAGTTTGGTGGAGGTATGCATAGAAGTACTTATCTAATTAATGTAACAGTGCCGGTGTTTCTCTTCCGGTCGTTCTCTCGAGTGGTATAAATGCAAGTGTATACATAAGTGTCTTGCTTACAGATTCTTCCGTTGGATGTTCCATCCCAAGGCTGTTCTGGGTTGTTGGTGTGGAACACCAAGTCGCCCCGGCGGTCGTAAATCCATAGCTCGTAGTCCGTTAGGTCTTTCCCAACTGGCGCAAAGGTGTTGTTTGTTGATTGCGCAGGTGTGAAGATGTTGGGGAAGAAAACTTGGGAATGGATGATAGGAATGGTGATTGTAACCGAGTCGGAGCAAGATTTGTTGAAAGCCCTCAGTTTCAGACGCACAGAGTCGGCATCGGTCTGTGCGATGCCCTGCAATACGCGCGAGTTCTCTTCTTGTTCAACATCGTCTATAAACCACACACGGCCAGTGGAATAGATGCTGTGGTCGGTGGCTGTGTACTCTAGATTGTTCATGTTCAGCCATTCCGGCGATACCTTGAGCCGTGCCTCGATATCGTTGATACCCTTGATAGTCAATGTGTCGCACACGGCGCAGATGGGGTCGTCCAAATATTCGTAGCAAACATAATATTTTGAGTCGATGTCGGCTTTCAGCCACAAGAAACCGTCAGGCCCATAGTAAAGCGTCGGGAGTGATGGCGAAGAGGGCGTCCACCGCATCAGCACGGTGTCATCGCAGAGATATGCCTGAGAACCATCGGTTTGGAAAGCCGAGTCGGCCTCGGTGAAAGATCCTTTTATGTAATAATAAGCCTCGCCGTGGCAGGTGTGGAGCAGCTCGTAGAGGCCTGAGGGGCGTGGCCGCACGGTGAGGTAGAGCATCTGGTTGGAGTCGCAGCCGTTGATGGAGGTGTCGTTCACTAGGAATGTTCCCGTCATGTCGTAATAATGGTTGCCCACGCGGAAAACCTCTCCCTCGCAGATAGTGTCGGCCAACTCACTGAAGTACAGTTGATAGGTCTCAAGATGCAAGGTGTAGTGGATGCAGCCGTCGTCCACTTCGTAGACTCCGGCCTCCTCGAAACGCTGGCCGTGGAAATCCAAGTATCCGCCCTGGCAGATAGAGTCGTAGACCTCATAAGTGGGGTTGCCCACATCCAGCGTGATGCGGACGGAATCTCGGCAAGTGCCGTCAGACAGTGTTGCCACAAGCTCGGCCCAGTGAGAGCCGGGTGTGAAGGTGTGCACCACTCGGCCGCCCGTGGTCGTGGTGCCGTCGTCAAACCGCCAGAAACAACTGTCGCAGCGTTGGTTGGTGAGCTGCGTGTGTGCCTCGTCGGTGGTGATAACGCTGTGATCCTCAAACCTGAACTGTGTGTGGCATTCATCCACCACCGTTACATTCATGCGTGCGAATGGGAATCTCGGGCCGGCATAGGAGGTGATGGAGAAACCGCACTCGGTGCTGCCCATGAACAGCGCCTGGCAAGTATAACTGCCAAATTCCGTCACCACAAGAGAATCGGCGGTGCTGAGAATGTTGTTGGGCTGGTCGGTCTTGTACCAGCGATAGGTAAACCCTTTTGGGGCATGGAACACTATGGTGTCGAAACTCTCGCCGCAGGCACTCGACCTCATGCTCTTGAGGCTGGTTCCCAGTGAATAGTAGGCGTAGCCCTTGTGTAAGCCCTCTTGGCAGTCGTAGTTGTCCAACTTCACCTTGATATACTGGCCGTGGAAAGGCGTGAGGTCCAGGCCTATGGTCTGCCAGTCAGACCAGGCAATAGTGTCGTGATAGTTCCATGAGCTGCCAGTTCCCGAGACGAAATTGATGATGTAGCAGGTAGATAAGGGTTCATCATTCAGGTTGGTGATGAGCAGTGTGAATTTTGGCTGATGGTCCGGAATATGGTTGGGATTCTCTTCCACAAGCGCATAGCTCAGCAATAGTATGCTAAAGTTGTTGGTGTCCACACGAATCTTGTAAGTGATGGATTCTTCTCTTGCCCCAGGATTCAAGTCGCCCAGTCTCACCGAGGTGCAGTGTCCGGGTGGTATTTTATAGAGCAATCCGCCTGAGAGGGGGTCGGTCTCAGTAGGGTCAATATTCACCGAGTGTCGCGAATCAGGGTGCTCCGGTCCATAGTTCACCACATTCACATCAAAGGAAGGCGCCGCCCAGTTGCCTGTGCGGCATTCCACATCGCTGCTTTCAAAGTCCCAGTAGCGGATGGCACATTGCGCGTCCTGATTACAGACGGTGGTAAAAAGGTTCGGAAACGGTTTGCTTCTCAAGCCACTTTTGCAAATGGTGTAAAAATTGTATCTGTATTTTGTGGCTGGAGGCAACGAATTGATACTGATGGAGTTCTCGGTAGTTGTCAGCGTCACGGAGTCGGTAGTTACACCATCTTCATAGTAGGTGATAACATACATACTGTCGAATATCGACCTAGGCCAGCCTAGCTCCACATGGTGGTCGTCAGAGTAGCTCACCGACACCTTTCTGGGTGTGCCGCATTTCGGTTGCTGGGGCGGTGTGAGAGTGTAATACCTGTATTCGCCGGGCCAAGCGCAATTGCTGTTTACCGGGGGCTCATTGTCGGTAAACGCAACGATGGCGTTGCTGTATTGCGAAATCCTGAAATCGATATCGCCTTTCAAGCCTATGGCGGCATAATAAGTGTTGGGACCCAGGTTCGGCCCATATTGGATGGTGAGGCTCTGGTCGGCCTCTTTCAGCCTGATTTGGAACTTGCGATACTGGTCGGTGGAGGAATAAAGGTTGTGCGGAGTTAGTTGAAAATCAATAACAAATGTGCGATTGCCCTCAGCGCCGATAGTCTTGTAATGGATATACCATCCATCCCCTTGGGTCTTCCACAAAATATTGCCAAATGGCACAATACATGGGGCAACAAACCCTGCAAGAGAGTTGTCGATATTGGTCTCTACGATTCTTCTGCCGAAATGGATCGCGCCATTGAAGTTAATCCAAATCTGGCGGTAATAGTGCTCAAAGAAGCAGAAGTCAAAAGGCAGGGTCACCGCCGTTTCGTTGCTAGTCACCGAGCTGAAATTCTGCAATTCAACCCATTCGTTTTGGTCTACATCTGTGGAGAAGATGTAGATTTGTGCCTCGGCCTTGTGCGAAAATAATAATATAAATATAGGTATACAATAAAATAAAAACTTCTTCATAAGCACAATGTTTTGATTCTGAACTACTAAAGCACTATGATTTATGATATAATCCAATGCAAATATACACATAAAATCCGAATCGTGCAAATTTTTTTTCCATCAATGCCCAGTGTCTCAATTTGCAATAAAGTATAGATCTGCTAGTTGCGTCCCATTTCGGTGACTCTGATAGGTGATGAATGGTGTGTTTTTTTCAAAAACGAAAAAAGGCTTTCCATTATCTCGCAAAAAAATCGTATCTTTGCAAATTCAAAAAGAGTATCATTTTTTGTGATGACCAACAAACGAAAAATAATCAACGACCCTGTCTACGATGGCTTTCTCACCATCGAGGACGACATCATCTTCGATGTGCTCCAGCATCCTTATTTCCAACGCCAGCGCCGCATCAAGCAGCTGGGATTCACCTATTTGGTCTACCCCGGAGCCATGCACACCCGCTTCAGCCACATGCTCGGCGCGCTCAATCTCATGACCCGCGCCCTGGAGGTGCTGAAAGTGAAGGGAGTGGAGATGACCCGCGACGAAGTGCTGGGGGCAAAGCTGGCCATTTTGCTGCACGATATTGGCCACGGCCCTTTCTCACACACCTCTGAATATATGATTGCCGACATGCACCATGAGGATTGTTCGCTCCTGATGATGCAGCGGCTCAACCAAGAGTTTGGAGGCCGGCTCAACACCGCCATCGCTATTTTCGAAGACTCTTATCCCAAGCACTATCTGCATCAGTTGGTTAGCAGTCAGCTAGATATGGACCGACTCGACTATCTCTCGCGCGACAGTTTCTTCACCGGTGTGAGCGAGGGCATCGTGGGCACCGACCGCATCATCAACATGCTCAACGTGCGCAACGATGAGCTGGTTGTTGACGAAAAGGGCATCTACTCGGTAGAAAAATTCATCATCTCGCGCCGCCTCATGTACTGGCAGGTCTACCTCCACAAAACCGTGATAGCGGCCGACAACCTGCTCTATGCCATCCTGCGCCGTGTGCGCGAACTGGCCGCGCAGGGCATCCCGCTGGGCATTGAGCACATGCCCTTGGGCGACTTCCTCACCCACAAGTATTCTGCTGCTGACTTCCAGTCCAATCCCGAGCTGCTGGACCGCTTTGCCATGATCGACGACAGCGATATCGATGTGGCTGTCAAGGCCTGGACTCGCCACAGCGACTATATCCTCCGCACCCTCAGCCACCACCTTGTCAACCGCCATCTGAACGCCATAGCCGTGTCCGACCATCCGTTCTCCGGCGAAGTCCTCGACACTTTCCGCACCCAGGTGCAGCTGCTCTACAACGTGGAACCGGCTGAGTGCGAATATTTTGTCAAGACTGGCAAGTTGGTCAACCATGCCTACGACTACAACGACCAGGAAATCCGCGTGCTCTTCAAAGACGGCACCTGCCGCGACATCGGCGACGCCTCCGACCAGCTCGACCGCCATTTCCTTGAAAAACAAGTCACTAAATACTACATCTGCTATCCCAAGGAACTGCGCTAGAGCTGATGCTCGCCAAAGTGTAGCCGTGAGAGAATACCTGCTGCCAACCCCTCAAATCGCCACGATTGCGGATCAGCCGGGCGTGAGTGGCTCCAGTGTAACCCCGCTCTTCCCCCGTTCCTTATCCTATATTTATACCTTATTTATACTATATTTATCCTATATGTAATAGAATAACTAAGGTATAACTATAGTATAACTAAGGTAAAACTAGTGGGGCTAGGGCGGGAGAGAGGCCGTGGCTGAGAACTCTTCGGCCGCATTTTCACTCTCGGCAGAAGTGCTGCGCCGGCTGAAAACAAAATGGCTGAGGCTCTGGAAGGAGGTTGGATTCTGTTTGCTGATGTCGGTGTGCAATAGTTTGTAAACCATTTGTTTGCGTCAGTTTTTTGGATGCGATAAGTTTCCATGTCTGCCCGGGTTGAAATTTTGAATGAGAATAATTGTTCGTTTATGGAATTTTTTTTGTATCTTTGCATTGTCTTTGATTGGTTTGCCGCACGTCTTTTTGCATGTGACTAATTGTGTATCAAAGGTATGAGATAAATCAACAGTTGAAAATTGTAATTTAAATATATGAATGTTCATTTTATAGCCATTGGCGGTAGTGCCATGCACAATCTGGCCATCGCCTTGCACCTCAAGGGTTACCATGTGACCGGTTCCGACGACGAGATTTTCGACCCGGCCAAGAGCCGCCTGCAGCGCTACGGCTTGCTGCCGGAGAGTTTCGGCTGGCATCCCGAGCGCATCACTAAGGACTTGGACGCCATTGTGCTGGGCATGCATGCCCGCGTCGACAATCCCGAGCTGCTGCGCGCGCAAGAGCTGGGGCTGAAGATTTACAGCTATCCAGAATACCTCTATGAACAGTCTAAGGACAAGACCCGCATCGTGATTGGCGGCAGCCACGGCAAGACCACCACCACGGCCATGATTCTGCATGTGCTGCAGCACGTTGGCATCGAGGCCGACTATATGGTGGGTGCTCAGCTGGAGGGTTTTGAGGTCATGGTGCGCCTGAGCGAGACCGCCAAGGTGATGGTGATTGAGGGCGACGAATATCTGACTTCGCCCATTGACCGCCGACCCAAGTTCCACCTCTACAAGCCCAATGTGGCCATCGTCACCGGCATTGAGTGGGATCACATCAATGTGTTCCCCACTTTTGAGATTTACAAAGACCAGTTCGCCCAGTTTGTGAATCTGATTGAGCCCGGCGGCACCCTCATCTATTGCGATGATGACAAGGAGGTGGCCGATGTGGCACTGAAGAACCAGCGCACCGATATCACCAAACGCCCCTACGATGTGCCAGAGCACAAGGTGGAAGACGGTGTGACCTATCTGACAAATCAGCGAATCAACAAATCAACACCTCTCCGCGTCTTTGGTCGCCATAACTTGCTGAATATGACTGCCGCGCGCTATGCCTGCAACACGCTGGGCGTGACCGATGAGCAGTTCGATGAGGCCATCCAGACCTTCGGTGGCGCCAGCAAGCGGCTGGAGCTGGTGAAGAAGAATGATGATTGCGCCGTGTATAAGGATTTCGCCCACGCACCTTCCAAACTGCGTGCCACTATTGCCGCTATGAAGGATCAGTATCCGCAGCGCAAGCTGGTGGCCTGCATGGAGTTGCACACCTTCAGCTCGCTCACGGCAGAGTTTCTCAAGCAGTATGCCGGCACTATGGACAAGGCCGATGTGGCCTTTGTCTATTACAGCCAGCATGCCTTGCAACTGAAAAAATTGCCCGACCTTGACCCCGAGCAGGTGCGCTTGTCGTTTGCCAACGCCGGTCTGCGGGTGTTTACCGACTCGGCGCAGATGGTGGCCGAACTGAAAAAGATGCAGTGGCGGCAGACAAATCTGCTGATGATGAGCAGCGGCAACTTCGATGGCATAGATTTTGCTGCATTGTCTGAAGAACTGATGAAATAGTTTTTTTGATATTCAGAGAATAGAAAATGCTGAAAGAACCTCCATGTTATAGAAAGACAGGCTGCGACTGCTTCCGCTCCTCTTGTAGCGAAAGTGGGTGGACGATGTGCATCGTTTGCTTCGCCTTGGTCGTCATCCCTCTCGCATGTGTTTTTTCGGTGGAGGCACATTCTTTGGCACTGCTTTTTGTCGGCGTACTCCTCACATTGGCATACTTTCTCATTGTACAGCGGGTCAGGAGAGGTTGGGTCTATATCGATAGCATCAAACTTGATTACGACAACCGCCAGGTACGCTTTGCTTGCCACACGCGCCGGCGCACTTTCTCTGAGTCCATCCCTTTCGACCGGTTCCTCTTCCATTACGATAATAAAATTAGCGACATGGGTTCCCTCGGCTTTGGCTGGCTGCTGTGCCATCTGTTTGAAAAAGTCAGAATTGCCGATACACTGAGCTTCTATAATCTTCACGACCGTGTGTTGACTCTCTTTTGGTCAGACTGGGATGTGGCCGAGTGCGAGCGCCTCATGACAGTTTTGGAAGATTTCGTTCCGGAAAATACAGTTGATGATATAAATAAACCTTATTATAACAAAGTTTCAAATAGGAGATAAAGAATAGCCAAATAAGAATAGCCACATGAGGAAACCTATCAAGATTGACAAACATGGTCGAGAAACAATCTCGCGCAGCAGCACACTGAGTGTTGAGGCTTATTATGTTCGTACCTTCTTGATAAAGGCTATATTCTTGTTCCTTGCGTGTTATCTTTGTCTTGTTCTTTGCGGAACATCCGAAACTGATCAATTGGCATTCTGGATACCGTTGGCTCTTTCAGCCATTTATGCCGTTTTAGATGCTTGTTGTAATCGTGATTCAAATCTCGAAAGTGCCACTTTCGACTATGATGAGAGAACTGTAGTCTTTAAATGTGCTAGAATTTTTGGGTCGTCATACGAGGTGAATGTGCCATTCGACAGACTCATCGTTCTTGAAAAGAAACCATCAGATCACATTACTAGATTTAGTAATGACCGATATCTTATATATGACGAGAATGACGAGAAATTGGCTTGGGTGCATGGTGCGCATGGGTGGAAGAGCAAAGATACGGTCCAGTTCATGCGGGCATTAGAGCCATTCCCTCATGTAAAATATACAGACTTATTCAAATGAAATAAAAACAAAAATATATATGGCTAAATTTGAAATTGGAGATAAAGTTAAGTTTTTGAACAGCATCGGTGGCGGTGTGGTCACCAAGATTACTAACGACCTGATTTTTGTGCGCGACGACACGGGGTTCGACATGCCGATGCCGGCTAACGAGTTGATTCGCATGGCCGATATGAGTGGTGTTGGCAAGGTGTTCAACCAGGATGTGCCTGGCCATCTGCCCTCAGTCGAGGAGGCTCGCAAGATTGCCGAGGCCGAGAGCAAGGCCGCAGCCCAGCTGGCTGAGCAGAACCGCAAGCTCAAGGAGAAGTTCACCGGCTCGGCCGACGACGACAACGCCGAGAAGCTGCGCGAGGAGAACAAGAAGCTCCGCAACCAGGTGGCCAACCTGCAGGACCAGGTGAAGAGCTTGCAGCGCCGTCTGGCACAGCTGCAGAACAAGAACGCCCGCGAGTTGAACGACAATATCTTGCTGCAATACATTGTGCGCCCTGGCGAGGCCGAGGTGGATCTGCACATCGAGGCCCTGCACGACAACCCCGAGTCGCTCAGCAACGACGAGATGCTTCAAATCCAGATGCGTTTCTTCCGCACCTGCCTGAACCACGCCATGCTCAATGGTGTGAAGCGCGTGGTGTTCATCCACGGTGTCGGTCGCGGTGTGCTGAAGACCCAGATTCAAAAAGAACTCGACCAATACGTCAACGTCCAATATATCGACGCTCCCATGAGTGTCTACGGCGCCGGTGCCACCGATGTGTATTTTAAGTAGTTGATGGAGTTTGGTTGTCGCTTACGCTTCACAAGTGAAGCTTGAACTGAAAGAAATTATCAGAAATTGTCCAGAAATTAGTACTCGAGGAATGACAAAGGAAGACTACTTACATATTTATTCCTTTATTGGAGCGGCTATAGAAGTTTATAATATACTTGGCCGTGGTTTGGAAGAGTCTGTATATCAAGAGGCTTTAGGTCTTGAATTGAGTATGCGGGATGAAAAATATGATGACCAACATCTGATTAATATTTGGTATAAGGGAATAAAACTGGAAAAATATTTCTTGGCCGACTTCTATTATCATGGGATTCTAGTCGAAATCAAGTCGGTGGATAATCTGATTGCTGAACACCGGGCTCAATTGTTCAACTATATGAGATTGTGTAAGATATCATTAGGCATTCTGATTAATTTCGGAGAAAAGAGTCTCAGAGCCGAGCGATACTTGTATGATCAAGAAAAAGATAGTTTTGTGCTATTGACTAAATTTAATTATTTAAATTTCATCAGTGAAAATGGGAGCAATGTCTCTTTGGTTGAATAATAATTTGTATGATTAGGAATACATGTCTATTGGCAAAAGAAATATTCAGAAACTCAAAAAAATTTCTGGTGCATTTCTGATAATTTCTTTCAGTCCTGCATGCTGAGCTTGCTCAGTATGCATATCAAAGATGGTCAGTAACAGTGGGAAATAGGATAAGAGGCAATAAATATAAAAAATATTAGTTATTATACAGAATGCTCTTTGCGAGCTTAAAACATGATTTATATGAGCAGACAGATACATATTGGAGATTTGACGCTGGGTGGCGGCGCACCGATTCGCGTGCAGTCGATGACTAATACCGACACGATGGACACCCAGGCCACCGTGGAGCAGACCCTCCGCATGGTGGAAGCCGGTTGCGAGCTGGTTCGCATCACCGCTCCCGATGTCAAAGCCGCTGAGAATCTTTATAATATCAAGAACGAGTTGGCCAAACGAGGCTGCCATGTGCCCCTCGTGGCCGATATCCATTTCAATCCCCTGGCTGCCGAGACGGCCGCGCAGATTGTGGAGAAAGTGCGCGTGAACCCCGGCAACTATACCGACAGAAACACCGGCAAGACCCATTTCACCGACCAGGAATACAACGATGAGCTCAAGCGCATCGGCGACAAGATGTCGCGCCTCATCGAAATCTGCAAACAGCACCACACCGCCATGCGTATCGGCACCAACCACGGCTCGCTCTCCGAGCGCATCATGAGCCGCTACGGCAACACCCCAGAGGGCATGGCACAGTCGGCTGTGGAATTCGCCATGGTGTGCCGCGAACAGGACTATCACCAGCTCGTTTTCTCCATGAAGGCCAGCAACGTAGGCGTGATGGTGCAGAGCACCCGCCGTTTTGTGGAGAAGATGAAGGAACTGGGCATGGACTATCCCATCCATCTGGGCGTGACTGAGGCCGGCAACGCCATGCAGGCCCGCCTGAAGAGTGCCGCCGGCATCGGCGCACTGCTGGTCGACGGCATCGGCGACACCATCCGCGTCTCGCTCACCGAACCCCCTGAGGCTGAGATACCTGTGGCCTACGACATCCTCCAGGCCGTGGGCGCCCGCATCAGCCAGTGCGAATACATTGCCTGCCCCTCTTGTGGCCGCACACAGTACGACATCCAGGATGCCCTTGAGCAAATCAAAGCCCGCACCAAGCACCTCAAAGGCGTGAAAATCGGTGTGATGGGCTGCATCGTCAACGGCCCCGGCGAGATGGCCGACGCCCATTACGGCTATGTGGGACAAGGCGCTGGCAAGATTACCCTCTACAAAGGCAAGGAAGTCATGAAACGCAATATCGACCAGGCCGACGCCGTTGAGGAACTCGTCAACCTCATCAAAGAAGGTGGCGACTGGGTGGAACAATAAATTAAAATAAGAATTATATAATTCTAGTTTCTAGAAATTCTAGATTCGCTAACATGAACATTTAAAGCTAAATAATATGAATAAGAACATCAACCTCGCAGCACTGCGCGACCTCCCCCTCATTCAGGAGGCCGATTTGAAAAATAAGGTCGTTCTGGTCCGCGTCGACCACAACGTCGTCAAAGGCGGCGTCATCCACGACCCTTATCGTATCGATGCCACTTTCGGCACCCTTTTCTACATTCTCTCCAAAGGCGGTAAAATCATCCTCATGACCCACGTCGGCCGTCCCCGCAACAAAGCCGACCAGTCTATCACTCAGAGCGATGCCACCTCTGTGCGCCCCATTGTCGAATACCTGCAGAACAAGCTCCACCTCACCATCGAGGTGCCCGAGTTCTACACCCACGGCAAGGAAGGCTACCTCAGCATCGAGAGCAACATCAACCACTCCATCCGCCGTCTGCGCGAGCACGATATCGACATGGTCTACCTCCCCAACACCCGCTGGTTTGCCGGCGAAGAGGCCAAGGATGAGAACGCCGAGCGTTTCGCCAACCAGCTGGCCGGCCTTGCCGACATCTATGTCAACGACGCTTTCGGCTCCTGGCAGCCCCATGCCTCCACCTACGGCATCACCAAGTATCTGCCCTCCTATGCAGGCTTCCTCATGCAGAAGGAGATAGAAAACCTCGAGCGTATCTTCTATGCCAAGCAGCCCCTCGTCTCGGTGGTGGCAGGTTCCAAGTTCGACACCAAGATCAACTCGCTTTACTCGCTCCTCCAGAAGAGCGACCAACTCGTCCTCGGCGGCGTCATCTACAACGCCTACCTCTGCGCTAAATACGGCATCAGCATCAAGGGCGTAGGCGAGGAGGATGTGAAATTGGCAGCCCAGTTCGTCAAGTTTGCCGAGCAATATCCCAAGAAGATTATCGAGCTGCCCTTTATCGTTGAGAGCGACATCTTTGGCGAGCGTGTCGAAGGCAAATACCGCGTCCACGACATTCGCACCCTTCAGCCCGGCACCCAGCTCAACTATGTGCTCGACGTTGCTCCTGAGAGCTACGACGAACCCGAAATCCTCAAAGTCTTCCTCTCTGCCAAGACCATCTTCGTGAATGCCGTCATGGGTCTTGTGCCTCATTTCAACGAAGGAACCATCGGCCTCGACACTGTCATCGACCGCAACCCCCATGCCGTCAAGCTCTACGGCGGCGGCGATACCATGCAGGAACTCAAGCGACTCCTCCCCGGTCTCTACATTATGGCTCTCGACAGCAAGGACTACTACATCTTCACCGGCGGCGGCGCCGTACTGAAGGCCATCGAGGCCAACAGCCCTTCCGGCCTTGCCCCCGTGCGTGCCCTCATCGAGCAGAAAGCCGAGCAGGAAAAATGGAAACAGCGCCTGGGCAGCAACCGCTCCAACTCCGAGTATTGATCTCCGTTGCAGACAAAACATAATTGCTAAAAAGAAATCGTCAGAACTCTCTGGCGATTTCTTTTTTTTATGTCCACAATAGCTGCCGACCTAGTCAAAAACAGGCCAATGCAGGCGAAAAAAAACAAGGTGTGCCAACATTGGCACACCTTTTTCAAATATGAAGTATTTTAGGATTAGTCTTCAACTTCTCTGCCCATGGCGATGCGGGCACGTTTGCGCTCGGTCTCGTCAAGGATGATCTTGCGGATGCGGAGGTTGGAAGGAGTGATCTCCAGATATTCGTCATCGCGGATATACTCCATAGCCTCTTCCAGCGAGAACTTGATTGGAGGCGCGGTAGTGCTCTTGTCGTCGGCGCTCTTACTGCGCATGTTGGTCAAGTTCTTGGCGGTGACAACGTTAATAACGATGTCGTTGCCGGGGCGCAGGCTCTCGCCGATAACCTCGCCGCTATACACATGCTCGCCGGGCTCGATGAAGAAGGGGCCGCGGTCCTGCAGCTTGCTGATACTGTAGGCTGTGGCCTCGCCGGTCTCCTTGGCGATGAGCGCGCCCATCTTGTGGTCGTCGAAGTCGCCCTTCCAAGGCTCAAAACCTGCAAAGCGGTGGGCAATGATAGCCTCGCCGTTGGTGGCGGTGAGCAGGGTGTTGCGCAGGCCGATGATGCCGCGCGAAGGAATCTGGAAGTCCAGCTGCACACGGTCGCCTTTGGTCTCGATGGTGCCAATCTCGCCCTTGCGGCGGGTCACCACGTCGATAACCTTGCTGGAGAACTCCTCGGGCACCAGGACGGTGAGCTGCTCGATAGGCTCGCACTTCTGGCCGTTAATTTCCTTGATGATAACCTTGGGCTGGCCCACCTGGAGCTCGTAACCCTCGCGGCGCATGGTCTCGATAAGGATAGAGAGGTGCAGGATGCCGCGGCCGTAGACCAACAGCGAGTCGGGCGCATTGGTCTCCTCGATGCGCATGGCCAGGTTCTTCTCAAGCTCTTTGAAAAGGCGGTCGCGCAGATGGCGGCTGGTCACGAACTTACCCTCCTTGCCGAAGAAAGGCGAGTTGTTGATGGTGAAGAGCATGCTCATCGTGGGCTCGTCGACCTTGATAGGAGGCAGAGGCTCGGGGTTCTCCACATCGCAGATGGTGTCGCCGATTTCGAACATCACGTTCTTGTCAAGCTCCAGCAGCACGGCGCAAATCTCGCCGGCCTCCACAGCGTTCTTGGTGCGCTCCTTGCCGAGGCCCTCAAATGTATAAAGCTCCTTCACCTTGCTCTGGATCTGGCTTTGGTCGCGCTTCACCAGGATGATGGGCTGGCCTGCCTGCAGTGTGCCGCGGTTCAGTCGGCCCACGGCTATACGTCCGAGATAAGAGCTGTAGTCGAGGCTCGAAAGCATCATCTGCGTGTTGCCTTCTGCCACGCGGGGAGCGGGAATATGCTCAATAATGAGGTCCATCAGATACGAGATGTCCTCGGTGGGGTTGTTCCAGTCGGGACCCATCCAGCCCTGCTTGGCCGAGCCGTAGCAGGTGGGGAAATCCAGCTGCTCGTTGCTGGCACCCAGGTTGAACATCAGGTCGAACACAGCCTCCTGCGTCAGCTCGGGGTCGCAGTTGGGCTTGTCAACCTTGTTGATGACTACGATGGGCTTGAGTCCCAGTTCGATGGCCTTCTGCAGCACGAAGCGGGTCTGGGGCATGGGACCTTCAAAGGCGTCCACCACCAGCAGAACGCCGTCGGCCATATTCAGCACGCGTTCCACCTCGCCGCCGAAATCGCTGTGGCCGGGAGTGTCGATGATGTTAATCTTGGTGTCTTTGTAACGGATGGAGACATTCTTGGAAAGGATGGTGATACCGCGCTCGCGTTCCAAATCGTTGTTGTCAAGGATAAGGTCGCCGGTCTCCTGATTTTCGCGGAAAAGCTGTGCCTGGTGCAACATGCGGTCGACCAAAGTGGTCTTGCCGTGGTCAACGTGTGCAATGATGGCGATATTTCTGATATTTTGCATCGTAATGATATATAAAAACGTGCAAAGATACGAAAAAAATCCGATATGGCGAAATTTTTGCGTCCCGATAGCGTCGGCATTAGGCTTTGGCGATGTGCGCTACCGGCTGTGATACAAAACGATAGGTGCTGTGTAAAAAAAGCGAAAACCGACCCTTATTTGAGCACCAATTCCAAGGCATAATGGCATTCATTTCCTCTCGCTTCCGCCGTTTTTCGAAGCATCTTCGCTCATGTGCCCAAATCGAAAACACGATTCCCCGCACTCCCCAATGCCATCTTCTGGGCGCGTCAGCCAAGGGCAAAACTGCGTCAGCGGGGTAGGGGCGTTAGTATCGAGACCCCTCTGAGGCCGTGCCGACGGTGAACGATTCGTTCACCGTCTTCCTGGCAATTGCCGACGGGTAACGATTCGTTACGCGTCTTGCGGGTCAAAGGTCAGGGGTGTCCGCGGTATGGACATCCCTCCGAAGCTGCCGAGAGGGGTGTGACTAGTATTCATACCCCACCTTAAAAATTTCTGGAACATTTCTGATAATTTCTTTCAGTTCATAAGTTTCGCTTGCGAAACTTAGACTATCCAATTTTTAGAAGCCACCCTTCGCTATTCATATGTATTTTCCCATTTGTCCATTTGTCCATTTGTCCAGGTTTAGTGAGTATCGAAAGAGTGAATAGTGCGGCAGCCTCAATTCGCAATTCACTCCTTCACAATTCACTGAACATGTTTTTGAAAAACGATAAAGTTAATAAACGAAACGGCCCGACAGGAAGCCGTCGATGAAATACCGCTGGCCCTTGCCCGCCAGGGGTACGCACAATCTGTGTACCCTTTTCATCTTCATCGAGCGTGCGGGTCATACTGTTGGCATCACGGAATCCTAGTCCCTTAGCCACATCGCTTGCCAGGAAGCATACCCTGCCGCCCTCTTCGACCACCCTGAGCTGGCCGAACATCTCGTTTTGATAAACTTGAATTTTCATACATATTCATTAGGCAATGTCTAAAACTTGTTTCTTCTAACCAAGCAAGCTTGGCTAGAAGTTCATAAGTTTCGCTTGCGAAACTTAGACTATCCAATTTTTAGAGGTCTCCTATGTATTTTCTATTTGTCCAGGTGTCCAGGTTTAGTGAGTATCGAAAGAGTGAATAGTGCGGCAGCCTCAATTCACAATTCACACCTTCACAATTCACTATGTGTTTGTCCAATTTTAGTGAGTATCGAAGCAATCCAAATTGCTGATTGTGGAGTTCCGGGTGCGTCAGCCATTCTCTCATTCTCGGCCAGACTTGGCCCAACATTCAACAACTTTCGTACATTCACTACATTCGTGACAAACTCGCAACCTGCGTCGCGAATCGCGACGGTGGTTCGGTGTTGGGTGCGGGCTTCATCATGGCGGACAAAATGGTTTCTCATGGTTCGATAATTTGGTTGTTTGGTCGTGTGTTTTTGGTTCGTTTTTGTGCTGCGGCAGCTACAATTCGGGGCAAAAATGCAAAGTCGGGGGCGGGGAAACGGGTTGCCAAGTGGCGGAAGGGGGTGAGGGTCAGCAACCTATCGCTTTTTGTCGGTTTTGCATCTCTGATGCAAAGATACGAATTTTTTCCGACATAGCAAGGGGAAAACGCAACATTTAACAATTTTTCATATACGGCTGTCTGCATGTGGATGATGAGCGGTGCGACTTTGGTGGGAGGACGACCGTCGTCTATGCTGCTTACGACAGCAAATGACACTGCCGGATTTCTGCATGGATTTGGGTTGCAGGTGGTTAGATATGGATAGTGATGCTTGATGTGTGTCATGTGTCATTAAGGATTTCGCATCTCTCGGGGGGGGGTGTTTTTTGTTTCATATAATAATAAAAATATTTATATTTTTATTATTATATGAAGATTTTTCCCCCCTCGCAAAATCCGATTTTTCTTAATGACACATGACACACGTGACACACATGACACATTTTTGACGCATCTCCACCACTTCTCCCCACTCCTCCTATGCCGCCCACGATAGTTTAATAATTATTTATATAGTGCGCAGAAACCCCGCTGTACGGCCGCTGCACGGCCGTATTTATGATTTATGAGTGGGCTGCCGCACCAACCCCGTACCCGGAACTCTACAATCTACATTCTGCAATCTACAATCTCAAGGTGTTTTTTTGTTCAAAAGTGCCAAAACGATTGTTTTCGGGTCATAAATTTAGGGTTGCCTCACCTCAAGGAAATGTTAAAAATAGCCATTATGTCCGCTCGAAATGTTAAAATTTCCGATTTTCGAAAATAAATGTCATTATGTCCGAAAATATTCGTATCTTTGCAGCGTGAAAAAACTTGACGGAGTGGAAGGGAGTTGATGAAGTTGAGAGGTGGTGGAAGGTGTTCGTGTCTGGCTGTCGGTTTGGGGGGAGGCCGAGGGAAAGGTCGAAGCTGGAAGCCGGGAGTTGCGGGGTTGACGGTGCGTGGCGGCACTTGCGATTTTGGACTCCGAGAAACCAAGACTCCGAGATGCCGAGGACTCCGAAGTGCCGAGATGTCAAGTCGACAGAGCTCCGCGACTCCGAAAATGCTATTATGCCAAAATGCCATTAAGGTTTTCAAGGTCGGCCTCCGCCCCACGCATAAATTATAAATTATAACTCATAACTCACAAGATACCATTATGTTTTTCAAGGTCGGCTGCCGTCGGGGTGATAGGTCGGCGATTGAGAAGGCAGGACTGATTAGCCGACGGATGCTTGGCGCGAGGGCTGATGGCCGGCAAGGTGATATGTTTTTTTGCAAGGCGGGCAATAATATCGGTTGGCATGCGTTATTAGAAATTATTTATAGCTATAAATTATGAAGATTCGTTTTTTGAAAGTGAAGAATTGGCTGCTGGTGACTGCGATGGGCGTTCTTGGTCTCTCGTCCTGCCACAGCACCAAGGATGTGGCCAAGACCGAAGGCGGCGATGCTGCCGAACAGCCCGCTCCCCGCAACGAGATTGCGCTGATGTACGGTGTGCCGACCATGGATTTCGTGGTGAAGGGCCGCGTCATTGACCAGCAGGGCAAGCCGGTTGAAGGCATGCAGGTGGTGCTGCTGAATTCCAGCATCGACATCACTCCCGATAACATGATGGAGGACAACAAGAACGTGCGTTCGTATCTGAACGATGTTGCCGACACGACCAATGTGAATGGCGAGTTCCAGACTAGCGTGAAGGATGTGCCGATGGAGAAACAGCGCTTGATCGTGCGCGACATCGACGGCTCGAAGAACGGCGTGGTGAAGGACCAGATGATTGAGCTGGAGTTCACCGAGGCCGACCAGGTGGCCAAGCGCGAGGGCTGGTACCAAGGCTCCCGCGTGAAGGATGTGGACATCACCGTGGAACGCAGCAACTAGTGACTTGCCAATTACCTCATGGATTTGATTAAGAAGGAATTGTGGCGGCAGTATAGGCACACGCAGGCCGAGCTGCATCCGCTGCGTACACTCTTCTGGGAGTGTACTTTGCGTTGCAATATGCACTGCCGGCATTGCGGCAGCGACTGCAAGGTGAGCGCTACCACGCCCGATATGCCCGCTGCGGATTTCTTTAAGGCCATCGACGATATCACGCCGCATGTCGACCCGCATAAGGTGTTCGTTATCTTCACCGGTGGCGAGGCGCTGCTGCGCGAGGATATTGACGATTGCGGGCTGGAGCTGTACAGAAGAGGCTTTCCGTGGGGTATGGTGTCGAACGGATATTTGCTTACGCCTCAGCGTCTTGAACGGCTATTGCGCTGCGGCATGCACTCGATAGCCATCAGCCTGGACGGACTGCAGGCCGAGCACGACTGGATGCGGCAGACCCCCGACGCGTTTGCTTGCGCAAGCGAGGCCATAGGTCTGCTGGGACGGACTCCGGATTTGCTATGGGATGTGGTGACCTGCGTTAGCCCTCGTAATATCAATCAGTTGGAGGATATTAAAGAGTTCTTGATTTCTCAGGGCTGCAGGCGGTGGCGGCTTTTCGCCATCTTCCCCATGGGCAGGGCGGCCGGCGCCCCCGAGCTGCAGCTGACCAACGAGCAGTTCAGGGCGGTGCTGGAGTTTGCCAAGCGCACGCGCGAGGAAGGCCGCATTGTGTGCAATTATGCCTGCGAGGGCTATCTCGGCCCTTATGAGCGCGAAGTAAGAGACAATTATTTTTATTGCCGTGCCGGAATCGAGGTGGCGTCGGTGCTGTGCGACGGCTCTATCTCGGGCTGCACCAGCATCCGCAGCAATCTGCACCAGGGCAATATTTATACCGACAACCTGTGGGAGGTGTGGGAACGGAAGTTCCAGCCCTACCGCGACCGCTCGTGGGCTAGGAAAGGCCAGTGCGAGCACTGCAAGTCGTGGCGCTACTGCGAGGGCAACGGCCTCCACCTCTACGACGACGACGGCCGCCTGCTGAGCTGTTCGTTGAAGCGATTGAAATAGAGTATATTGATTGACAGATGTTTTACGTTAGTGAGAAAATGACAACGGCACCCGCCGTTTTTTCCAACCCCCTTCAGGAGAAGGTGTACGGCACTTTGGCCTCCTTGGGCATTGCGTTTGAGCGTGTTGATACCGACCCCGGCATCACCATGGAGGACTGCCAGAATATCAATGCCGGCATCGGCGGACGCATCGTGAAGACGGTGTTCGTCTGTAACCGTCAGCAGACTAATTTCTATATTTTCGCCACCCGCGACGACAAGCCTTTCGTGACCAAGGATTTCTGCGGAGCGCTGGGCATTTCGCGCGTGTCGTTTGCCTCGGCCGAGAAGTTGCAGGAGATTGCGGGTGTGGAACATGGGGCTACCACGGTGCTGAGCGCCTGTCTGGAGTCGGCTAAGGACGTGACCTTTGTGCTGGATCATGAGGTGCTGGAGGCCGATTCGTATTGCTGCACCGACGGCACGGCAACGTGCTTTATCAAATTGTCGGTTAGCGACTTGATGGAGCGCTTCTTCCCGGCGACAGGGCACAAGCCTATCGTGATTTGATGCCGAGCTGCGCAGTCGGTTCGTCGGGGCAGGTGATATAAAGGGAAGCGTGGCGATAGAATGTTTTCCGCTCTTTTCGTGCGAAAGGCTAAAACATGACTGAGGGCTCCCATTGAAGGAGTTTCGTGAATTCTATACGATTGAAACGCACGCTCTTGCCTTGGCGGATGGCTTTCCATCTTTCGCGGTACAGACCACCAAAATCATACCACCAAGTGGAGGTGACGATGGCAGTGTTGTCGTCAGTCTTTTCTACTTTTGTCTCAACCTTCACAGAGTCTTGCCAACGTTGGTACAATTGCTGCAGGTTTTCATACGGACAAAATCGTTCGGCAGGGAATAAGACTTCCCCGACCTCTTCGGAGAAAATGGGCACGCCGTAAATGTAGTTGCTGTGCCAAAATAATGGCAATATTTGCGTGGAATGATGGAAGAGGAATGCCTGCCAAATGCCGTCGGTGGTGAAGGGCACTTCCATCTGTGCCAAAGCATTCTCCACATGTCCCATTTCAGGGCTGTAATACCCTACCAGGCGTTCATTGGTGTGGAAGACACGGGTGGAGTCGAAACTCGGTCGTTTGGTGAAGTATGTTCGGCCAGAAGATGTTGTTACAGAGTCGATATGCCAGCACTCTTCATCCAAGTTCACATCCTTGAAGCCGTCCTTCTGCCGGAGGTATTTTAGTGTTTGCCAACCCATATCAGATCCATTTTTGCAGCCGTCAACCACCCAACCCTCGGGCACCTTTAGCAAGGGCAAGGCCTCCATCATGGGCATCAGGTCGATGGCCTTGGCTGTGTCGCCTATGTCTTTCCACGACAGGCCGGTGATGGCTTGGGCCATGTTGGCATATACTTGGGCGTAAGCGTTGGGAATCGGTAGCTGCGGGGTAGCGGTGTCGGTCAGATAGTTGGCAGGCAAGGTGATGATGTCGAACCATTCGGTAGAAATCATCAGTGTGTCGAGATGTAGGTGCTGGCCGTTGTGGAGATACACCTCTTTGGGGCTGAATTTGTTCCCTCCATAGTAGAAGTTATATCGCCCTTCGGGTAAGCTGTCGGCAGAAAAATGCCCGGTGGAGTCGGTTTTGATGGTGGTTCTTTCTCCCGTAATATCTTGGAGATAAAGAGAGAAACTGCCGTGGTAATACTTGTTGCCTTTACACATAAAGGCTTGTCCGCTGATGCTTGCGGTTTGAGCAAAGGCATGTCCGGCCAAGAGAAAGACAAGGAAAAAGAATAACTGTTTCATGGTCAAAAGTCGTTTTGTTTTTGTGCTATGATTTTCGCTAATTCGCTGATATCTTCGTCGGTGCGGAAGGTGATGTGGGCTTGGGTGTAGAAGGGCAGGCGTTGTTGGAGTTGTTGCTCGACGAATAGGGCGCGTTCCTCTTCGGTTTTGTTGGATAGGATTGGGCGCACTTTCTTTGACGATGCGGCCCGCGAAAGGATGGTTTCGATGGGAGGGTTGAGGAAGACTGTGGTGCCCTGCTGGTTCATCCATTCCATATTGTCGAAAAAACAAGGTGTGCCGCCGCCGGTGGCAATCACGTGGTTGTCCAATTCGGCAGTCGAGTGAAGTGTTTTTTGCTCAAAGATGCGGAAGGCCTGCTCGCCGTAATGGGCGAAGAAGACGGGAATGGAGGTGCGGAGCTGTTGCTCGAAGAGTGTGTCGAGGTCGGCAAATTGGTAGCCGAGATGTTCGGCCAGTTGGTGGCCGAGAGTCGACTTTCCGCAATACATGTAACCGACCAGGAATATTTTCATGCTTATTTCTTTTTGGTCAGCGCTTTTTGGGCTTTCCGCAGCACATTGTATGGAATGTTGGGCATGGCGGCAGGTCGGCCTTTGGCTTCGTAGCCAACAATCTTTCCGTCGGCAATGGTGCAGAGGTGGTACTGCCGTTTGGCGTTGCCGGCAAAGATGCCCAGGGCACCGTTCACGTTGGTGTACATGGCTGGCGGCTCGGTGATGAAGGAGAGCATGCTGTTGTTGCTGCCAACGGCCTGCAGATAGCGCATGCGCTCGGGAGTGATGCTTTCGACGGTGATGGAGTAGTCGTGGATGAATGGCTGGATTTCGTTGGTGTCGCGCAAGAGCATGATCATGAGCGAGGTGTTGTGAGTGGTGCCGTCGATTTTGTCGTCGGTGACGAACAGTTGGCTGAAAAGCGGAATGCCCATGCCCATGGGGTCGGTGGTGTAGTTGCTGGCAATATCTTGGTCGACACAGAAGAAGACGCTGGTGCGGACGGTGTCGATGGTGTCGAGGTATTCCAGGAACGGGTGATAGTATTCGCCGCTGTCGTGCTGGGTGATGGAGATGCAGTAGTAATTTTTGTAGTTGGGATGGTCGACGATGTCGAAATTGGCCACGAGGAAGTTAAAAGCGCCGGTGTCGTTCATGAAGGCCAACGGCTGCGAAATCTGCGGCATTCGGGGCACATAGGTGGAGGCAGTGATGGTGCGGTCGGCCGTCTTGACGCGGATGTCGAGTTGGTCGTCCTCTTGCAGGATGTAGTCGAAGAAGTAGTTGCAGCGGTGGGTGCTGGTTGGGCGGTATTCGTTGCCGTTGATGGTAACAACCATGTCTACATCGGGAATGGGGTGGTTGTTGGAAGTGTCGAGGAAGAAATGCGAGTAGGCAAAGTTCACAAACAATTGTTTGCCGGCGGAGGGCACGGCGTTGAGCACAGGCTCGGACTGCGAGATGGTGGTGTCGATATTGATGATTTTCTCGCACGAGGCTACAAGCAGTAGCGGTAGAATGAGTGTTATGATGTGTTTTTTCATTGTGGATTCTGTTGGTTAAGTTCTGGATTGTCTGGCGATTAGAAGTATAATGTGTAGGCCACTGAGGGAAGAATGGGGAAGATGGAAAGCTGCATGAGTGCGCGGCTATAACCTTGGTAGGAATACTGCGAGGAAGTGTAGGTGAGGTATGGGTTGGCGTGGTTGTAGAGGTTGTAGACGCTGAGGTTGATAGTGCGGTGGATTTTGCGGGGCTTGCCGTCGCTATCGTGTTGCTTGCTCTTGAAGGTGCGGTGGTAGTTGAAGCTGATGTCGGCACGGTGGTAGTTGGGCATGCGGTAGTTGTTGCGGCTGCCAACATGTGAGAGGTTGCCGGAAGAGTGCGAGCCGTCGTAGTAGCCCTCGGGCTCGTCGGACGCTATAGGATATTTCTCCATGGCCAGTGTGGCGGTGTTGCCGGTGCAGAATACCCAGGTGCCGGAGATGTCGAACATGTCGTTGAACTTATAAGTCAGCACGATAGAGAGATCGTGACGGCGGTCGTACTTGGCAGGGTAGGGGTTGCCGTTGTTCAGCTCCTGGCCGGGGCGGTTGAAGAGGTGGGTGGTGCGACTCCAGGTGTAGGCAATCCAGCCGGTGAGGTTGCCGAAGTTGCGCTGGGCAAGGAATTCGGCACCATAGGTCCAGCCGTCACCCATCGACACCAGGTCCTCCCAGCCCTGGCTTGTGCCAAAGGAGGTCATACCATCTTTATATTCAATGAGATTGCTCATGTATTTGTAGTAAGCCTCTACCGAGAATTCGGCCACGAGCGGCATGTCGTAGCAGATGCTGGCGGCCACTTGGTTGGCCACCATGGGACGGATGCGGTCGGTGGACGGCACCCACAGGTCGGTAGGCATTGATACACTGGTGGTTGAGAGGAGGTGCATATACTGGGTCATGTAGGCATAACCGGCTTTGAGCGACACGTTCTCGCCAAGCAGCAGGCGGCCGGAGAGGCGGGGCTGCAAGGAGGGGTAAAAGGTGTTCTCCACCTGGAAGCCGCTGGCGTGGAGGCCGAAATTCAGCTTCAGCATGTCGGTGATGGACCAGTCGTCCTCGCCAAAGAGCACATATTCGTTGGCGGTAATCATATCGTCCTGGATGGTCATGTCCATCTGCCAGGCCTGGTTCATCTGAATCTGGTCGTAATAGTCGATACTTCCGCTACTTACGTTCGGCCGCAACCAATGTCGTGTGCCGTAAGTGCCGAACTGGATGTTGTGGTTTGAGTTGGGTGTGTAGGAAAAGTCGAGGCGGCCGGTGAGGTCGCGAATGGTGGAGACATAGTTGCCGGTGATGGTGGAGAGCTGGTCGCTGCCGTCCTCCAAGGTGGCAAGTTTCTCGATGCCGACATCCATCTTGTTGGTATACTGGGTGTAAGAGCCGGTGAGGTTCATAAACAGCTTGGGTCCGAGCACATAGTTCCAGCGCAGTCCGCCCACCATATTGCCCCAGTTGTTGGTGAATTCCAGATATTCGTCTTCCATGAGGCTGCTCTCGGTGCGCACTTTGGTATAGACATCGTCGTCGCCGGAATAGAATGTGGCATAGAGGCGGCTATTGTCTGAGAACTTGTGAGTTACCTTGGCGTTGAGGTCGTAGAAATAATAGCCGGCCTGCAGTTTGGTCTTGCCGTTCTCATCTTTGGCCAAGCGGGCCACCAGGGGTTTCATCAGCTGGTCGGCATAGGTGCGGCGGGCTGAGAAACAGAAGGTTGTCTTCTCTTTGACGATAGGTCCTTCCAGGTTGATTTTGGCCGAGATAAAGCCGATGGAGGCATTGCCGTGCAGCTCTTTGTCGTTGCCGTTATTGGTCGTAACATCCAGCACGCTGGACAGTCGGCCGCCGAAACGTGCGGGGAAACTGCCTTTGTAGAGGGTCACATTCTTGACGGCATCGGCATTGAAGGCCGAGAAGAAACCACCGAGGTGGTTCACATTATATAATGGTATTCCATCTAATAAAAAGAGGTTCTCGTCGGGACCGCCACCGCGCACATACATGCCGCCGGTGCCTTCGTTGCCGCTCTGCACTCCGGGCAGCAATTGTATGGCTTTCAGAATGTCGGCCTCGCCAAAAAGCACCGGCACGGCCTTCAGTTGTTCCACGGGCATCTCCAAGGCACTCATCTGTGCCGATTCGCGCGAGTTGACTCGCTGGGCTTTGATCACCACTTCTTGGAGCTGGATGCTGGGTTTAAGGTTGTAGTTGCGGGTGATGTTGGCTTTCAGGTTAAGGCTGTCGTAGATGGGTTCGTAGCCCACATAGGTGATGCGCAGTTTGGTAGGGCCGTCTTTCAGGGTGAGCGAGAAGCGGCCGTTCACATTGGTCGTGGTGCCTTTGCCTGACTGCATTTCAAGGATTGTGCAGCCGATGAGGGTTTCGCCGGTAGCGTTGTCGATGATGGTGCCGGAAATCGTGTGGCTGTTTTGGCCAAAGGCTACTACTGGCAGCAGTAGCAGGAGCAAGAGGATTCGTCGGGACATTGGGATAACAATTCTAATAGTGTTTTGTTGTAAATGGGATGGATATAATTGGGTGCGATGTCGCACAAGGGTTTCAAAACAAAGCGTCGCAAGTGCATGCGGGGATGGGGGATTTCCAGGTCGGCAGTGTTGATGACCTGGTCGTTGTAGAAGATGAGGTCGATGTCGATTGGCCGGGAAGTGTAGGTCCGCTCTTCCTTCGCTCTTCCTTCGCTCTTCCTTCGCTCGCGGCCCAGCTCTTTTTCAATGGCCAAGGCCTGGGATAGGGCTTCGTGAGGCGGCAGCTGGGTGTGTATTTCCAGCGCCATATTCAAGAAGTCCTGCGGCTCTTCGCCGGGGGTGAAGTTGCCCCAAGGGGCAGTTTGATAGATGTTGGATAAATGGGCAACAGACCCGATACGCTCTTGTATCAGGTCTGTCGCTTTATGCAGCTGGGCGACGCGGTCGCCTTGATTGCCGCCTATCAGGAGATAAAGGTCTGCCATTTATTGCTGTACGAAATGCAGGTGGTAGTTTACTTCTCCGTGTATTTCATTGCTTGGGACGTTGATATCAATGTCAATGGAGTTGTCCTTTTTGTTGTAAGTGAAGTTGAGGTCTTCGATTTCGCTGGGGTCGTTAGATTTCAGTACACCTTTTTTGCCGTCGAAAGTATAGGTGAAACCATTGACTTCGGTAGTAGAGGGAGCAGGAATTTCCATGTCTGATATAAAAATGGTGCCGCTAAAAACAGAAGTAAGGGAGCAGTTAGTTGCGTCGGCAAATTGCAGGGAGCAGTCAACGTCTGCAGTAATGTCGGCCGTCCTTCCATCCACGTACATTTGCGTACTGTCGCTTCCATGGGCTTTCCAGGTGGTACCGCTTAATTCAACATCTTTCTGGCAGGATGCGAACATCATGGCAAAGTATGCCACAAAGGTCATCAAAAATAATTTCTTCATAGTGTTTTAATTGCCAAATCAATTGATGATTTTAGAGAGCCGAGACAGGTTATATCCCATCTCAGCTCTCCGTATTGATTGAGAATGTTTCTCTGGATTAACCGCAGTGGATGAAGGTCTCAACGAGTTCGAGAATCTTCTGCGAGTCGTTGCCAATCTCGGCGCGGAGGGTGCGGTCGTTGTAGGAACGCAGCTGCTCCAGGATGCCGTCGATCAGTGCGGGTGCGAAGATGCCTTTCTCCTCGTAGATGGCGCGGTCGCGCTCCAGCAGGTCGGCGCTGGCGGCACAGCTGTCGGGCAGCACATCCAGGCGGCTCAGCACATCCTCGTGCTCAAAGATGTTCACGCTCACATAGCGGTCCTTAGCATACTGCACGGCATTTCCCATCTCGAAACCATGACGTGCGGCCACGGTCATGCCGGCCAGCAGCAGATATACGTTGGCGCTGCCGTCGGGAGTGCGCAGCTCGATGGTCTGCTTGTAGCTGAAGTCCACATCCTCGTTCTTTTCCAGAGGATTGCAGTGTGCCATCATGTTGCCGCTGCCCTTGGTCCAGCCCAGAGGCACGCGCACCATGGCGCTGCGGTTACGGTCGCCCCAGCAGATGTTGGTGGGAGCTTCCTGATGAGGCACCAGGCGGAAATAGCTGGTGGGGTTGGTGTCGCCGAAGGCGGTGAGGCTGCCAGCGCAGTTCAGGATGCCGGCGATAGCCTTGTGGGCGATGTCGGTCAGGCCGTTCTCGCTGATATACATGTTCTTGCCATCCTTGCTGATGCGGGTGTGGATATGCATGCCGCTACCTGCCTTGCCCACGGTGATCTTGGGTGCGAAGGTGATGGTGATGCCGTACTGATAGCCCAGGGTGCGCATGATCCATTTGGCGATAACCAGCTGGTCGGCAGCATCTTCGAGGATGGTGGGCAGGAACTCGATTTCGTTCTGCTCATACATGAGGTCGCCAACCGAGAAGTTGCCTACCTCGCTGTGGCCGTATTTGATCAGACCGCCGCATTCGGCAATCAGTTTCATGGCCTCCACGCGGAAGTTCTCAAATTTGCAGTAGGGCGAGGACTCATGGTAGCCGCGCTGGTCGGCGGGCATATAGCTCTCGTCCTTGGGAGCGATGGCGTAGTATTCCAGCTCGCCCATCACCTCAAACTCCATGCCGCCGGTGGCCTCGCGGAAAGCGTTGCCAGCCTTGGCCAGGGTGTACTCGGGAGCCATGTCGAAGGGCTCGCCGTCCTTGGTGTAGAAGTTGCAGAGGAGGTCAATGGTGGGAATCTCGGCAAAGGGGTCGATGAAGGCGGTGCGGAAGCGAGGGATGACATAGAGGTCGCTGCTGCCGGCCTCCAGGAAGGGGAAGAGGCTGCTGCCGTCCACGCGCTCGCCGGAAGTGAGAATCTCATCGGCATGCTGGAGGCTGTTGATGACGAAGTTGAGGGTCTTCAAGCGGCCGTCGTTCGCCATGTAGCGAAACTTGATCATCTCGATGTCAAATTCCTCGATGACCTTGAGGATATCGGCTTTGGTGAATTCCTTCATGGGTTTCTGGAGGAACTGGACCAAACGGTTGGGGTTGAGTTTTAATTCTTCTTGTTTCATAGATAGTTATATAGATAAATATGTATTTTGTCGCTAAAAAATTGGACTGCAAAGATACGAATTTTTTTATATATAATAATCGTTTTGTTGAAAATTAACAATTGTTGCCTATCGTTGCCGCACGATATTGGCTTGCGATCGTGCCGCAAATATGTTTTTCGCATGAAAGAAATGACTGTCTTATCCTGAAATCGCTTGTCAGTTTTCCCTGGGTTAAAACTGAAAAACTTGTCGTGTGGTTAGGACTAAGTTGTCGACCTATTTCTACTCCACTACATAGCGTTCGATATTGCGGTCGGTTTTGGAGAAGTTGAGTCCTATGCGGACGATTTGCTGACCGTCGAGTTCAAAGGGGAGCGTGTAGCCTCGATCCTTGATCTGGGCCAAGGCCTCCTCGGCGGTGCCGTCGAGCTTGAACTCCATCACATAGCAGTACTTGGGGGCTTTCAGCACTAGGTCTATCCTTCCGCGGCTAGTACGGTACTCGGCCTGCACATAAAATCCCATCAGCTTGGCCACAATCCACACCACGTTTTGATAATGGTTCTCCAAGTCCTTGACCAATTCGTAGGGCGTATCGGCAAAGAGGCTGCGCAAACGCTCCAGAAACTGCTCGGTACGGCCGGCACGGACATCCTGCACGAAGTTCTGGATGCTGAATGCGGTGTCGCTCTCATTCAAGGGAGTGTAGTATGGCATCAGATAGTCTACAAAGCCTTCTTCCACCTCGCGATTGGGGAATCCTAGCTTATAGATTCCGAACTCCCTGTCGTAGTCGTGTATGGTGAGGTAGCCGCTCTGGTAGATGACTGGAATGGGGTTGGAGCTGTTGGTATCTATGCTGTTGAGCACTTTGGCCGAGGTTTGGCAAGTGGCCATCTGCTCTAGATTGTAGTTGTGCTTGCGCAAGAGGTAGGCCAGATACGACGGTGTGCCGGTCTCGAACCAATAGCTGCCGAACTCGCGTTTCTTGAAAGTGTTAAGCACGCTGAAAGGGTTGTACATCCCGGGGGCATTTTGGTGGAAATGGTATCCGTCGTAACGTTCCTTCAGTTTGGCGATGCATTCCTCGCGGGTCATACCGTTCGCCTCGGCCAACTGCTCAATCTGGGCAGGGAAGTTTGCCAAAAGTTCCTCCTCGGTGATGCCGCAGATGTCGTAGTAGTCGGCATCCATCGATATGTCCATCAAGTTGTTGAGGTCGCTAAACACACTCACCTTGCCGAACTTGGTCACACCCGTAAGCATGGCAAACTGGATGTGTTCGTCCATCGACTTCAGTGCACCGTAGAAACCCTTCAATGTGGCTCGGTAGGCATCCTGCAACTCGGCATTGTCTATGGCCTGGAGCATGGGCTTATCGTACTCGTCCACGAGGATAACGGTGCGGAGACCGGTCTTCTGGTGGGCATTACGAATCACCTTTTCGAAGCGCATACCTAATGGTAGATCTCGATTTGTGGAGCCATAGATTCCCTCCCATTCGCAGAGGGAGTCTTCCAACTTCTGAGTCAGCACCTTGGGGTCGTCGAACTTGTTGGTATTCAAATCAAGATACAGCACAGGGTGCTTCTTCCAATCCTTCTCCACGGTGGAGATATACAGCCCATCGAACAGCTCGCGCTTGCCCTCGTAGTAGCACTTGAGGGTAGAAAGCAGCAGGCTCTTCCCGAACCTGCGGGGGCGGGAAAGGAAGTAATAGCGATTGGTGTGCGTAAGGTCGTAAACCTGACGTGTCTTGTCGACATAGAGATAGCCGTCGTTGCGAAGACTCTCAAAACCCTGAATTCCAATCGGAAGTCGCTGCAAAGTGATGCCCATGATAATTGTTATTAATTAATGAATAACGCAGACTGTACTAGAATATTGTGCATCACACACAATATTTACTTAGTGAATTGTGAAGGAGTGAATAGTGAAATAGTGAATTGTAAATTGAGGGCTGCCGCACAATTCACTATTCACAATTCACTACTTCACTGAAAAATCAACTACTTCACTAAAAAATGTAACAGTCTATTGGCATTTTATTGTTTGGCGACGCAATAAAAAACTACGGGGTGCGTTATCCAATTATTAATAACGTATCAAAAATATTAAACATGTTTAGCAAAGAAACCTATATTGCTCGTCGTGAGCAACTTCGCAAAGATGTTGGCCACGGCCTTATTATTATCCAGGGCAACCACGAGGCATCCTGCAATTATCCCGACAACACTTACTGGTTCCGCCAGGACTCCACTTTCCTCTATTTTTTCGGCCTTCAGCGCGAAGATTTAGTAGGTGTTCTTGACTGCGACAATGGTGTTGACTATGTCTTCGCCAACGACTATGACATCGACGATGTTATCTGGACCGGCCCCTTGCCCAGCGTCAAGGAACTTGCCGCCAGCGTAGGCGTGGCAAACAGCGGCGACCTTGCTGCCCTGCAGACCCTTTGCACCAAGACTATCGGCGAGGCTCGCAAGATCCACTATCTGCCTCCCTACCGTGCCGACAACACCCGCCAGATGAGCCAGCTCCTCGGCATCAAGTTCGACGCCGTCAGTCGCTATGCCTCCATGCAGTTGATTGCCGCTTGCGTCAAGCAGCGCAGCATCAAGAGCGCTGAGGAAATCACTGAAATTGAGAAGGCTATCGAAACCGCCTACAACATGCATGTCGGCGCCATGAAGATGGCTATGCCCGGTCGCTACGAATATGAGCTTGCCGGCCTCATGCAGGGCGAGGCTTGGAAGGGCAACGGCCCCGTGAGCTTCCCCGTCATCATGACTGTCCACGGTGAAACCCTCCACAATCACGGCCACAACAACAAACTCGAACTCGGCCGCATGCTGGTGATGGACGCCGGTTGCGAAACTGCCATGAACTATTGCTCCGATATCACTCGTTCTGTGCCTGTGGGTGGTAAATTCAATGATCGTCAGCGCGCTATCTACGAAATCGTGCTGGCCTCTCAGCTTGAGTGCATCCGCATCTCCCGCCCCGGCATCACCTATAAGGAAGTGCACACCGCCATCAGCAAGATTCTCGCCCAGGGCTACAAAGACCTCGGCATCCTCCGTGGCAATGTCGACGATATCGTGGCCAACGGTGCCCACAGCCTCCTCATGCCTCACGGCCTCGGCCACATGATGGGTTTGGATGTCCACGACATGGAGAACTACGGCCAGATTTATGTCGGCTACGATGATGAGACCCGCCCCTCCAACCAGTTTGGCTTGGCCAGCCTCCGCTGCGGTCGCAAACTCCAGCCCGGCTTCGTGGTCACCGACGAGCCCGGTTGCTACTTCATCCCCGCCCTCATCGACAAATGCCATGCCGAAGGCCCCAACAAAGATTTTGTCAACTTCGACGAACCCGAGAAATGGAAAGACTTCGGCGGTATCCGCATCGAGGACGACATCCTCATCACCGAGACCGGCTGCCGTGTCCTGGGCAAACCCATCCCCAAGACCGTCAAAGAAATCGAAGAAACCATGGCAAACTAATTGCTCATCAGTTTCATCCTATAATAAAGGGGCAGCGTCCAGCTGCCCCTTTTGTTATGCGGCTTCAAGATTCCTTCCGAAATCCACTGCAAATGAGCTTTGTGCAACAAAGATACGAAACGTTTATCAATATACTGAGAACTTTTGCCGGTGAAGTCCGGGTGCCACTGGTGCTCTTCCGTTGAGAAAGCCTCCCTGCAAGTTGCCGCCATCTTCAGGAGGATCGCCTTCAAGACTTTCACGTGAAGATGCAATAAACATGATATATTGTGCATCCCCCTCAATCCTGTTGAATCTTAGTAGTTTGACGCCCTGAAAGGGCAATCTGTCCATAGCCCAAGGCGGTGCCTTGGGCTATGTAAGTCAATGGGGCAAACGCCCTGAAAGGGCAAAAGTATTGAAACCTCTGGGCTGAGAAGTGAACTTGCCCAAGTTATGCTGAGCCGTAACAATGCCAGCGCAGTATATCCTAATAAAAAATTGTGTCAGATTAAAAATCCGACACAACGATAGTCGGCAGAGCATCCGCAGGGGCTGAATCTTGCCTTACTAGGCATCATGCACTGCAGAATACTCTGCTCTCGGCTCAGCAACTACAGATGCATCATTCAGGTTTTCCCCAAACTCATAGATTGTATCACTGGACAAATCAATCCGATCAGTCCAAAAGACACAAGTGCGACTACTGTCTAACTGAACCTGCTGCCAAAGTCCGAAAGTGGTTTTCAAGGGTTTGAAGTCAGGAATAACAGCAATATCCTCCTTGACGTCATACATGACCTCTCGCCCATCATCAAACTGGACAAAAAGTTTGAAATCCTCACGTGCTTCAACTATTTTGATTCTAGGTATCATAGCTATTCCAATGGGGGAAGTTTAGTAATAATTTGTGAATTCCACATTTGCTTAAGTTCCTCACAATGTGAGGCAAGCCACTCATGCACCAATGCTTGCGCTTTATTTGGAAGGTCGCCCATAGTCATTTCCAAAGTGTTTAGATCAAACACTCCTACATACTCGCCATAAATAGCATGGATATGTGCAGGTTCATGTTCCTTCGGCTTGAAGAACATTTTAATTATTATTCCATAGAAATGACAAATCTCAGGCATAATCTTTTTTTATAACAAAAACGTGACAGCAATCAAATTATTGTGTCAGTACAAGAAAAATGCATTCGTATTGTTCTATAGCACAAACAATATCCGTTGCATCAGATTTGCAATCGGATGCTTCCTACTATAAGGATTTGTAATCCACAATTCATTGATGCCATTATTCTCAACATCCGTCGCATCGGAGACGGAATCCAACGCCGTTTCGTTCTTGATTGGCTCCAGGATTAAGTCTTGATTATTAAATCCGACATAACGGTAGATGTAGAACATCCGAAAGGACTAGTAATCCTCGATTCCATTGTATCGGAAAGTTTTTGGATTTGATTCCAAAAACTTTTAGTATCTTTGCCGAAGGAATAATAACGTGGCGTGTTATTATTTCTGTTGTGCAAGCATTGCACAAGTGGGAGCAGAAGCAAAACCAAAGTTTTACTTATGGTCCCACTTGCGATGCTAATTTAGTGCAGCGTCAGTCGGTAGAACATCAGCAGGGCCTGGTAAAATTAGACTTAGAGTCACTCGTCGGTATCACCATCAGGGAACCAGTCAATCGTGTTCTTCTTGAACTTTACCACTTTCCGTATTTTGTAAACGATTATCCATTGGGTAATTGTGTTATCAACAAATGAGGTCTTGCGATTCTTCTTATCTATTATCACGTCGGATCCGTGCAGGAGCAACTCTTGGGTGTCTCTATCTAGCAGATCTCCATTCTCATTTAGTTTTCCCTCTGGAATTGTCAACCATTCTGAAGGATCCGTCAGTTCTAAAAGCATAACATCGGCACTTGCATTTCTTGCATTTCGCAAGCACATATATTTGTATGCTTTCAACTCAAATGGAAATTGACCATTATTTAAAGAATAAATACCGTGGTCATGTTTTGGGTCAAAATGAATATGAGGATTTCGTGACCAAGATCCATCTTCTGCCTTCTGTATGTATTTGCTAGCTGTTGTGTCTTTCAGCGCTCGAGTTTCCACAGGGTAGTCTTCTGAATATGTGGTGCCTTCGACGCCAAAATGATCTTCTAAATCACCAGAATAGGTCATCGAAAGAACTTGGCTATTGTCAATTCCATCAAAAATATCAGAAATGTCAACGACAGCCTTCTGCCCTTTTTTCCGTTGGTCTATAGCGAACATGGCGGGTGGCAAGCTCTGTTGAGTCATCAGGACAGGCCAATAGAAAGGAGCATTGTTCCAGCCAACATTTTCACCGGTATCAGGGTCCTTGACTTTTCTGCCTTCTTCTTGAATTAACATAATGACCGGAGTGTCAGTTGCTTTGATTTTAGATGGATTTACATCAGTACGGCCGTCATCAGGAGCGTCAATAAAACATCCATTCTCTCGGATTCTCTTTACATCACGTTGAGTTCGATGGATGGCAAACAACTTTCCATTAGAATAAGCAGTGCAGTAGTCCAATGCGCAAAGGAGTTCTTTTAAATCTGACTTTCGATCTAAATTTTCATGACTTTCATCATAAACGTATGTTTTTTCAATAAGACCGATGATTTCAATAACAGTAGCTTTGTCAATCTCAAAGAATCCATTGTTGTCTTGTTGCCGATAGCCTGGACAATGCCTGATTTTGTCTGTGATAGCGTCCACATAATCTTTGATTTGCTTATTTGCATCCGTCCAAAAACCGACGGGGAGAATGCGCTGATGCGGTCTGATTGTCAAAGCATTTGATATTTTGATCTTCTGTGTGGCACAAGGCTTGATGTCTTTGTCATAGCCGATAAAGACTGCATTGGGTTCTTCTTTGTCATGTCCATCAATAAACCACTGACGTAATTGTTCGTCTAATTGATTCATACGCATCAATATCTTGTAGATGTGCGCTGTGGTGTGGAATCTCATAACGGCCATATCCTCTTTAGATCTGGCTCCATACATTCGTGCATGTTGCAGAACAGTGTCTTGCTGGAATCGCTTGGGGTTTCTGCCGTAGAAGAAACAAAGCATGTTTTTAATTGTCACACCTCTATCCAAGATGTTGCCGCCGATGAAGATTGTGGCTGCGGTATCTAGAACAAGTTCGCCTGATTCTTCGTCCAATAGGGTTTCCATTTGCTCGTCAGAATTCACCATTTGGACATGGTAATTGTTCTTCTTGGGATTGAAAATCTTTCGAATTTCATCAAGAATATCCTCTTGTGAAGGCAACTCAATGGTGATAAGCCCTTCATTTCTTCCTTTGCGATTTGATTCAGTAAAATCATTGTAAATGACATCAATGGCTGTCCATATTCTTTGGTCTGTTTGGTCCTCATTGACAATCGCATTCTTGATTGAGTCAATCAGCTTGCTCACAATTCTTGCTTGCCAGTCGTGGTTCTTCTTATCAATATCAACATGAATGATTGCGCTTGTCTTGTAGTCAATCTTTTTGGTGTTCGCCATCTGGATTCTGCGAACGGCAGTAGCCATAAAATAAGCAACTAATGCAAAAGTCAATCCGTAAATGTTACCAGAGGAGACTGATGCATTAATGTATCTTCCGTCCTCATGACCTAAAACATCAATACACTTTTGGTCCACTTGATGGAACAAATGGCTATACATTGAATCTTGGTTTTGGGAGTCAACAAAGTATTGTTGGCCGCCAATATAAGCATCATGTATGGGTACAAGTTTTGTGAAACGAGGTTTGAAAGGTTTCACATATTTGCCATTCAGGTTCAATTCTCCTAGGGGTTGTAGGTACAAGCAATAAGGTGTTGCAGTGACCTGTAGGTATCTACAGAAAATGGGGATTTTTCGGAAATCATCAATCTGCTGAGCAATCTTCGCCATTTCTGTCTCGGCCGTTTGCGAAATCGGTTTGCCATTCTCATCACAAAGTGCCGCTAATCTAACGGTTCGATAATTTCGGCTAGCAAAATCAGCCTCATCATCAACAATTAGTACTTTCTTTTTCTTTAAGAAAGGACTGTTAGATTCAAATAATTGGATCAAATGGTCAAGATTGACCGAATTCTTCTTGCATACAATTACGGTTTTGCAACCTTCAACTTTCACCTTTTTCAAACTTCTCCAAACATCCATGATATCATAGATGTTTATAGTTGTGAGCTGATCTATTTTATCTGAGGCTTTGAAGAAACGATAATCTTTCTTCATCCGTTTAATTGTTTGGTTGACTAGTGCTTTTGTACCCTTGGTGATAACAATAGCAATATCAACACCTTTATCAAAAGACAGCCCAATGATGTCCTCAAAAGTATCGGTTTTTCCACATTGAATATTTCCAAGAAGCAGTCCTGGCTCTTCAGCATGCTCACCATCTAATAAAAGTTCCTCAACGGCCTCCTCGACACATCGGACTTTTTCAATAGGCATTTCTCCGTAAGGATAATTGGCTCGGAGAGTATCCCAAATAGGTGTTTTTGTTCCTATTTGTTGCTCTTGGCTTTTCAGTGTATTGTACTGGTCGATCACATCCGGAGGAATTTGTAGACCGTACGCTTTTAGTCCATCTATAAACTTTTGGCAGTCGTCAAGGCTTTCAAATCTTTTCATGACTTTATATTGGTTTTGATAATTGATTATTTTCAACAAAGAGCCAACGATACCAGACAGGAATTGAAAATCTAGATCGTAGCATATTTAGGTATTCTACATCTTTATTCGAGGGTTCGCAAATTCCAATAATAAACAATTGTGAGGCACGAGGGGTTGGGGTTGAATAATTGGAGTATTCAATTATTGCCCCAAGAGAATCTCGGATACTGCGAATGGCATCGAAAGGTCTTACCTCGAAAAAATGCATCTCCCCAGTTTCTTTGTGAATGCCTTTTAAATCAACCATTTGGCTGGGGATATCCGAGTTGGGCTTTTCTGAATATAACCTAATGTAATCGGGTTCAAGAAGGGTAATGACATTCTTCAAGATGCCATCCAATAGTGTGTCTGCATTTTTATGTTCAACTATGGTTAGTTTGGATTTTTCTGATGTTTGGGTATCAGTTAGAATCGGTGTGGTGTCAATAATACAATCTTTGTGATTGTCAGGGGTATGCCGATCTTGCAAATCCGGCTCATCATCTTCGTCGTCACCTTTGCTGGCTGATAGTTTGGGATAGGTGGTGTAAAGAAAGTCTGCAAACTTGTCCATCGTCCAACTTTTCATATCTGGGTCACTATTCTTGAACTCAACTAAAGCATCTCTTTTGTACACGGGTTTCATTTGTAACAGTTTGTCGGAGTCAAGATTGAGTTTGGTGAGAAAAAAGTCCAAGTGACTATCAGAAAAAATGTTCAGATATTTTTCGGGGTAGTAAATTGACAATATCTTACCTTTGAACATGGATGATAGTGGATTGTTTGCAATGGCTTCCAAGTCACCTTTCTTGCCAGCATTAATCAGCCCAACTATAGCTAACTTAATATTTGTGAAAGCATTTATTGGTGTCGTACCAAATTTCCTACTGAAAATGTATTCTTTTTTTGTTGGAGAATAGTATATGCCAAATTTCAAGCTGGTGGAGCCTAAGATACAACCTAACTCATTGAAGGTGCGCTCTATTCCATAACAGAACACATGCCAGTCTTTTGTCCCTTGGCCTATGGCATAGTCATTGATGTCCAAACCTAAGATTTTCATTTTGGAGAAATATGAAACGAACTGTTTTCTAACATTTTCCAAATCCGCTATAGCTTCTAAACGATTTTCGTATGAGTATTCTTTTTTAGCAGAGCTAAGTTCCTCATGCTGTTCTGGACTGAGTAGGGAGAGCAGTGATAGTGTGTCAGTGGTGCATGGTGCTTCTCTTTCCGCTTTGCTAAGGATAACCTGATTAGGGTATAGCCCAATTTGGGCCAGCAAGACTCGCTTTGTACCATCACTTGCTTGCGATTTGATAATTTTAAGTGCCCGATCTCTAAAGTTGTTGCCCATTTAAAGGATCTTTTGGTTCAAAAAAACTGACAACCTTGCTCGGGGTTGTTGTAAAAATAGCAAATGCAAGAAAGTGGAGCTATCCATCCGAACCGCTATTTCTAGATGAAGGGCTTGGACTCCCTGTAAATACAAAATAAAGGTTAGTGAATTGCTCCACTGAACCGTATATAAATGCAATGTGCATATATACAATGCAATGGAGACTTACATTCAAACCATTATTCCTGTATTTACATAAGAGAAGTGTCCAAGTTCTCACCTACGGAATAAAGGCACAAATGCGTCTTTCTCGGCCAATTCTTCGCTTGAATTGACGATGCAAAGATAAGCATTTTTTTTGAATCATCGGTTTTTTTTCTTGTAATTCTTGTGGCGGAGGTTTGAACTTGTGGTGTAACCAAAGAATGATATTGTTTGTCAGACTGCTGTCTTATTGCGCATGTGTGAGCAATGGGACAGTCTCTCTCGGGATTTGCTTTGGTGGCTTAATGGTATTTTGCGTGTTATAGGGAATAGAATATAGAATACGATATAGAATCAGTGACAAATGAGACTGTGGTTGGATTTAGTCAAAATTCATAGATTGTTTGTGTTGGAGTGTAGTTTAAATGTTTGATTTTTAGGTTGTAGCGTATTTTGTTTGTGCTGGAGGTATCGACTAATTGCAATCAGCATGTTCTTGATATGGGATGGTTTTTTGTGCTTAACTTGCTGAAAAGATGCGCGGCATAGTAAAAGTCCATTCTATATTCTATATCCTTCTCTTTGTTGCTTTTCTTCCTCCACTGTAAGTCCTTCCTATGGAGAAGGTCTACCCCGTAGAATGATCGGGGCTTCTACGGAGTTTCTGCGGGACATCTTGCTGCCTGAAACCCTCTCACTCCATGACTCTGGGTTAGTATGTCTTTAATTCCAATCCGTCACTTTTGCTGGAACCTGAAATATAGAATGTATTCTATATTTTATACAAAAGATTCTATGTCTGACTTCAATTATTTGCCGTTAGTTGTTTGTGGCGAAAGGGTGTGTAATTGCGTGCGGTTTAAATTTTTATGCGATTAGATGGTGCTGTCGGTACATGTGTGACGCAGTTGGTGAGGCCAAGGATATAGAATATAGAATGACTTTTTCACTCATATTGCACAAAAATGTACATTGTTATTGTAGGCTCTAAAAATTCAACATTTTGTTTTTAAATGCTCGACGGAGAACTGTGGTCGGCAACCGAAGTGGAGCCGGCCTAGTTTGGCATCTTCGCACCTGATGATTTTTGGCGACTTATAGGATTACTCGTTGGCAGAATTGATTCTAAAGTTATAACATCTAAAAGGATAAAAGTTTTGATATCATGTATTTGCTGATGTTTTACAGGGCGAAAGGCGGCGTTGATTCTTTGCGGGAGATTGATTCAACCAACAGGTATAGATTTTTATCATGGTTTGCCCAGATAGTGAGAGAAATAAATGGCAGGGACTTGCTCAGGATTTTTATTGGAAAAATATTAGCGACGGCAGGAATTTTACTGGCATAAAAGTTGTAATTTTGCAGCATGACAAACACATTAATCTAACTAATATCTCGATTATGAAAAGATTGTTTTATGCTTTATCAATCGCCGTGCTAATGGGGACTATGGCCACCGCCTGCGACAAAGAAGAGAATGACATCCACAACAACCCCGCCGACACTACTCAGGATTCCGGAACTCCTGAGGAACCAAGGTGCTACGGCACGGTGACAGTAGGCGGCGACTCGCTGCTGGTGAGCGATGTGATAAACGAACAGATGAGCGACAACGTCAAAAGGGTGCTGGTGAAATTCGCCAACAGACCTGACCAGTACATGGTTATCATGATTTTTAACTATGTCGAGGGCACGACCATGACTCCGATGTTCGGCATAGACAGTTACGGATCGGCGTCGACTCCGATGGAAAACTGCCAGATGACGATGAGCTTCGAGGGCGAGGTGTGCCACATGAGCCTGGATGGCGTTTACGAAAATGCTCCGGTTGTGATGGACTACCACGGCCCCATCACCAATCTTGAGGCTATGAACAACAACGGCATGGCCACTATGGGCCAAGACTCGGTGGCCCTGGACTACGCTACACTCAGCACCAGCGATGTAGGGTATCTCTACTCTTTTAGTACCAATGCCCACAATGCTTTCTTTGAACTGATTACGCCCTTTGAACTGAGAGACGGCGACTATCAGATTGTGGATGAGGACACACCCGTGGCCGATTCCAGCCACGTCCATTTCGGTGTCTTCCATTTCAACGGCAACCACCCGGCCAACGCAGGTGCCTGCACCGGCACGGCCAAGGTGAATATAGGCGACGGAAAGATGAATGTGGCTATCAATGTCGTGAACGGCTCCGACACTTATAAGATTACTTACAACGGTCCCCTCGTATATGATATGTATTACTAGTTGTGAGTGATCAGTGATTGGAGATGAGTGAACGCACAAATGTTGGGTGAGCTGTGAGGGGAGAGTCAGGTGCGCACTATTCGCTTAAATCTAAAATAGCAATCAGTGATCAGTAATGAGAGGACAAGCTAGTGTACTAGTTTGTCCTCTCATTATTAATAGGTGACCTCTAAAAATTGGATAATCTAAGTTTCGCAAGCGAAACTTATGAACTGAAAGAAATTATCAGAAATGTTCCAGAAATTATTAGTAACTAGCAATTTCTGATTAATTTTTGGCAATTTCTTTCAGTCCTTCTAGCCAAGCTTGCTTGGTTAGAAAAACAAATTTTAGACATTGCCAATAATTATAACGCGTTGGCGGAATTGGTTCTACTGTTATGACATCTTGCTTTCTGCTGAACCGATGGCATCTTTTGCCGGGCTAATGATTATTCTTGAGCCATGTCGCGGAGGCAGTTGGGTAGTTTGCCATTCTGGCGGTGGTGGGCTACGCAAGCGCAGCATTTGCCGTGGCGGGGGCAGTCCTTAGGACAAGGGCAGTTGATGGCGGGGTTGTGTTCGCAGACGGGTTTCTTGGGGTTGTCGTTATTCATGATGATTAAAATTTAAAATGGATGGGTTTGGCAAATTCGGCACGGCTTTCCAGACCTTTTACGTTTCCGAGGTTGGTCATCCAGCCGTCGATATTTTTGAGATAGAATACTTTGAAGATGGGGTTGTTGCGCATGTGGCTGTAGAGGGCGTTGACGATGCTGCTCTTCTCGATGATGGCATCGCGGATATCCTGTCGCTCCTCAAACACGGCCTCGGCACTGAAGCGAATCCAGGGAGTTTGGATTTCGTCGGCTTGCAGTTTGCATCCGCAGAGCTCGAGGCAAGGGTTGGCTTGCAACTCTTTGTAAACCTCCTTCTGGCTATTTGTGCAGAACCACAGTTTGTTGTCTTCCAGCACCATGTACTGCATGGGTCGCACCTTGGGCTTGCCGTCGAGGCCGATGGTGGCCATGAATTGAAGCCCTACGTTGTCTAAATAGTTGGCGATGTGTCTCAATGTGATTTCGTCGGTCATGGGGCGGTGGATTTAGTGGGATTGGAGAAGTTGTTTATTCATTGTCGTTCGGCATGGCGAACATGTCGAAGATCTGCCAGCTGCAATTCAGAGTTTCTTTGACATCGAGGGTGTGGAGGATGTCGAGGTAGTCTTGGCGGGGGATGGGGCGAGCGCCGAGGGAGGCTAGGTGAGGGGTCTCTTGTTGGGCATCGATGAAATGGAATTTATGCTCTTTGCAGAATTCCACCAGCCGGACAAAGGCCACTTTGGAGGCGTCGGTCATGGTGTGGAACATGCTCTCGCCAAAGAAGAAGCGGCCGAGGCTCACGCCATAGAGTCCGCCCACGAGCTGTCCATCGTGGTATGTTTCAAATGAATGCGCAAGCCCCATGTCGTGGAGCTGTCCATAGCCTTCGTAATATTCGTCGGTAATCCAAGTGCCGTCTTGGTCGTCGCGCTGGGTGTCGGCGCAGTGGTGCATGACGCCGAGGAAATCGTGGTCGATTCTCACCTCAAATTTGCCAGACTTCACCACGCGGCGCAGGCTCTTGCTGTAGCGGAACTCATCGGGGAACAGCACCATGCGGGGATCCGGCGAGAACCAACAGGGGTCGCCTTCGTGGATAAACCAAGGGAACAGCCCCATGGCATAAGCATTCAGCAGATAGGGGATGGAGAGTGTGCCGCCAAAAGCCAGGAAGCCATCGGGTTCAGCCTCTTGGGGGTCGGGAAATCCGTAAAATTCTTTTTCGAGTTTGTAAACCATAATTAATCCCAAGTCAAAATCCAAATATATTCGCCAGTCCTGTCATTCATGAAATAAACATCGCCTGACATCCCGTGGTTGGTATAGTCCAAGCAGGTGCCATTGCTGTATCTTTTGATAGCGTTGAGGCAGGGGTCGGATTCAAAACGCCATCTATGCCAGCCCCAAGGCTTGTCGATATACTGGCCTACCATTTCTTCATGCTGTATGCGTTGCTTTTTCCCCTCATCAGACTCTTCAACATATCTTTCGCCAAGATAAGTATGCAGCATTTCTCTGATGGCGGGAGTGACGTAATATATCTTTTCAATGTCGGGCAGATGGGGCACGTACAGTCCCTGGCAGACCGGCGAAATGGAGTCATTGTCCCATGAAGCAACATCAAAGTCAGCAGTGTATGATTCCATTTTTATGGTAGCGGGCAAGACAAAGTAAGACCGGTGGCCGGTCCATGTTCTGTCATAGTTCCAGAAGGCCAAGCATAGGCTGTCGCAGATTGGATTGCTGTGGCTTGATCCCCACTGTTGCGACCATGCCGCCCATTGATTGAAGAATTCGGCCAAGTTGCTGTCTGTTATCGGGTTGATGGATTTCAAAAAATGAGGTTCGGCAATACCGACAATAGGGGCAGCATCCAGCTTTGGGGTCTGCTGGCTCTGCGCACGTACGCCAGGCAGGAGACACAGGCATAATAATGAGGTCGGAAAGTGGCGGCTTCGGTTCATGTGTTGGAAGTATTTGCCGATTTTCGGAATAGTGGCTTATTTGTTCTGATGGCCACTTATCATTTCCAATAACTTCCGGCAACCTTCCAGCACATCGATGTAGGTGGCTTCGAAGTCGCCAGTGTACCAGGGGTCGGCCACATCACGGTCTTTGCCCACGAGCGACATCAGGAGGCAGATTTTGCCCTCGGGGTCGGAAGGGATGATACGGCGGATGTTGCGCAAGTTGTTCTGGTCCATGAGGATGATGTGGTCGTATTGGTCGTAGTCGGCTGCGGTGACTTGGCGAGCCTCGTGGCGGGCACCCCGGATGCCGTGGGCATAGAGGCATCGCTGAGCCGGCGGGTAGATGGGGTTGCCAATCTCTTCGCGGCTGGTGGCGGCAGAGTCAATCTCGAAAAGGTGCTCCACGCGGGCCTCCTTCACGAGTGATTTCATCACCCATTCGGCCATGGGACTGCGGCAGATGTTGCCGTGACAGACAAAAAGTACTTTATGCATAAGACTAGTTGGATTCGTTAATCCTAGGCAGCGTATGTCTCAGCACATAGAAGCAGAGGGTGACGCTGGCAATGGGTATGATGATGGATAGTAAGGTGGACAATACTCCGAATGGGTGCGTGAATGGGGAGTTGATCTTGAAAATTTCGGCAATAAGGAAATAGCAGGTCGGCAGACATAATAAGAAGGTGATAATTGCAAAGGCAACGATCCATTTGGCCCATTTGGCTGAGGGACAATAATGGCGATAGTGGATGCGGAATGCCACTACGCTCATTATAGGACCGAGGATGAACAAGGCTGGGAAGTACATCATCAGCACCGTTAGTTCGGTAGCTGTGAATTCAATGACATTTCTCAGCATAAACACTATTGCTACACCGCAAAACACCTCGGCAGCGATTGCTCCCACCCAGCATATGATGCTCAATATTATGGTAAGTATATGTTTCATAAATAGATTCGTATTGATTGACTCTCTCGATTTCAGCTTGCAAAGTTACGCTTTTTTTTGAAATAATAGAAACTTTAACTTTGGCGTTAATGATAACTGGGGCTGGAGCAGGTTGCGTTAGCTGTTGGCGTTGACTTTAACTTTGTCGTTATTGATAACGTTAATATTGGCGCAACAAATGAAAAAAATGTATCGGAATGAGAAAAAGTTTGTATCTTTGCATTTTTATTTCGCACACACGTAAACATTGTATTTATGAAGAGAATATTGGTAATCATGATGGTGGCCCTTGGCTTGGCTGCCTCGGCACAGAACAAGATTGTGAATATAGGCGTTATCCCCACTCCCCAGCATGTGGTGATGGGTGAGGGTACCTGCTCGGTGGGCAAGAGTGCTCCGCAGCGCAACTTTGTGGCTGAAATCGAGGGGGCCGAGAATCAGAGTCAGGCCTATCGGCTGGAGATCACTTCCACTTCGGTGAAGGTGTATGCGGTGAACAACGACGGTTATGATAATGCAGTGAAGACCCTCAACCAACTGCGTAAGATCCATAGTGGCGAGGTGCCTTGCATGACCATTACCGACTGGCCCGCATACGAGTATCGCGGATGGCTGGACGACATCAGCCGTGGTCCTATTCCCAACCGCCAGTTCCGCCGCAAGACCCGCCAGTTCTGCGACCAGTATAAGATGAACTTTGGCAACTATTACACCGAGCATACGCTCTACAATGAGAAGTACCCCGACATCTCTGGCGTCAGTGGTTTGAACGATTTTGAGTATTCCAATGATCCCTATATGATGGCCAATCTGCAGTGCTTTGCCCATTTTGAGAAGACACTGCGCATTCCGTTCTATTCCAGTCTGATGGATGGCCCTACCAATGTGAACCCCAGCAAGGAGGAGACGTACAGCTTTCTTCGCGACCAGATTGAGAATGCCGTCCAGGCCTACCACAGCAGCCGTTTCTTTAACATCAACTGCGATGAAACCGAGGGCCTTGGCACTGGCCGTGCACGCGAGTATGTGAGTGAACGAGGTGCAGATGATGTTTATTGCCAGCACATTAACCGGGTGTATGACATTATCCAGCAGGCTTATGCCGAGGCTCATGATGGTGACAAGAAGATGGAGGTGCTGATGTGGGGCGATATTGTGGGCAAGAATCCAGAAATGCTGAAAAAACTGCCCAAGGATATGCAGTATATTGTATGGAGTTATGTGGCCAAAGAGAGTTATGCCGACATGCTGGAGCCTTTTGCCAAAATCCATAAGGAGCAGGGCAACAAGTTTTGGGTGGCGCCCGGCTGCAGCCATTGGAGCAGTACGCCCCAGGTGCGCAATTATATGCAGAACATTGCCTATCTGGCCCGTGATGGTTACCATGCCGGTGCCCGCGGACTGATGAATACCGCTTGGGACGATAGTGGAGAGAGCCTCTTTGGCGATGCTTGGCATTCCATGGCATGGGCTGCCGAGATGGCTTGGCATCCCATTACCGAGACTGATCCCGTCAAGGCCAAGGCCGAGATGGCTGAGCGCGAGCGCATGTTCAACGAGAACTACGACCGCTTGCAAAATATTGAATACAATAATATATATAAAGAGGGGAAATCCGGTTCTGTTACCCGCATGATTAACTTGGTTGGTGAGCTGAACAGCAATGAGTTTGTTGGTGATTGGTTCAACACCGCCGCGCTGATGCAGCCCCTCACCGAGTTCTATCCGGCCAACACTTCTGACGATGTGCTGACTCGTTGCGACAGTGTGGAGGCCATTGTTGGCAGGGTGCTTGCTCAGGTGGACAGCAATATGCTACCTCATTTTGCTTATGCATGCCATCGTATTCTCTGTGTGGCTGAAAAGAGTCGGCTGCGTGTGTTGCTCTTCCGTGCGTTGAACGAGAATGTCGCCAGCAAGACCGAGGTGCAGAATCTCAGCCGCAAATATTTCCGCAACCTCCACAGCCTCAAGCTGGAGTACCTCCGCTTGTGGGACGAGGAATGTACAGACTATGCCCGCGACATCGTTTGTGCGCGTTACGACAAGCTTGGACAAGAGGTGCAGGAATGTCGCCAACAAATCTTTATCACCAATGACTATAAAGATGGCAAGATGTATGTGACACTGAAGACTTTGTTTAACGACCGTCCCATCTATTTCACCGTGGATGGTCGCAAGCCCACGCAGGGATCAAACCTCTATAAGCGTCCCTTTACCATTGCCCGCAGTTGCCTTGTGAAGGCCGTGAGCTACAACAAATGGGACGAGCCTGTCTTTAGCGAACAGTACCTCTTATTCCACAAGGGTCTTGCCAATATCCAAAAACTGAACACTCCTTTTGCCGATTACAAGCCTACCTATAGCGGTGGCGGTGCTAACGCATTGGCTGATGGCAAGCTGGGCAGCGATAACACCTATGCCGATGGCCATTGGCAGGGCTATTGGGGCAAGGATATTGATGTAGTATATGACTTCAAATCCGCAACATCTGTCAATAACCTCACTTTCCGCTTCCTCCAGAATACCTTTGACTGGGTGCTCGCACCGGAAGTGATTGAGGTTTACACATCCACTGATGGCAAGACATGGAGGATTGTCCGCACCGAACATTTCACTCCCGACTTCCGCGAAGCTGGTAACATCGTGAGAACCGACGCTATCCGCGATTTGAAGCTGAATACCCGCTACATGCGAGTTGTGGTCAAGAATCCCGGCAAGTTGCCCGAGTGGCATGGCGCCAAAGGCTGGGATAGCTACATCTTCTGCGACGAGATTGTGGTTGAATAACAACCGCTAACCCAATACAATGGTCTCGGCCGTTGGCCGGGGCCATTTCTTTGATTCATTGCCAATGCTTTTGCGTATACATTTATTAAAATTGCATAATAATGGGCTGTGGCAATGTTTGTGTGGATGTTGGGAAAAATAAAATTGATTTTCTCTTGTTGCGGAGAAAAAAGAGTATTGTAAGGAGTTAGGATTGAAAAAGGAGTTGCCAAATCGGAGGTGCAAATGGCTGACAATCAGATATGCTGAAAAATTTAACACAATTTTTTAGTATTTTTCTAAGAAAATATCAAAATTATTTGGTATATTTGCAATGCTTATTTTTGGTTTAGCATAATATGCAATGTGCTGAGACTTAAAATACTGACACAAAAAATTAACAGATAATTAACAAACAAAATAATAAAAATTAACAATTAAACACATTTTTTAAAATGGCAGAACAGAAATTCCGTGTCGAGAGCGACCTTCTCGGCGAGAAACAGGTCCCTGCAGAGGCCTATTATGGTGTACAGACTCAGCGTGCAATTGAGAACTTTCCTATCTCTGGCCGCAAACTCAGCGACTTCCCCAACTTCGTAAAGGGTCTCGCTTACACTAAGAAGGCTGCCGCTATCGCTAACGGCCAGGTGAACATGATCACCAAGGAGCAGAGCGAAGCTATCCAGTTTGCTTGCGACGAGATTCTCGCTGGCAAGTATATTGATCAGTTCCCCGTTGATATGATTCAGGGCGGTGCTGGTACTTCCACCAACATGTGCGCTAACGAGGTTATCGCTAACATCGCACTCGAGCACATGGGTCACCAGAAGGGCGAATACCTGAAGGGTTGCATGCCTAACGATACCGTTAACGGTTCTCAGTCCACTAACGACGCTTATCCTTGCGCTATCCACATGGGTCTCTACCTCGAACACCTCGAGTTCATGGGTCACCTCGATATGCTTGCTAAGAGCCTTGAGAAGAAAGCTGAAGAGTTCAAGAACATCATCAAGATGGGTCGTACCCAGCTCCAGGATGCAGTTCCTATGACCCTCGGTCAGACCTTCGGTGGTTTCGCAGCTGCAATCCGTCTTGAGATGGAAAACCTCGATCACGCTGCTCAGGAGTTCCTGACTCACAACATGGGTGCTACCGCTATCGGTACTGGTATTTGCGCTTTCCCCGGCTACAGCAAGCTCTGTGACGAGGCTCTTCGCAAAGTTACCGGTTGGCCCGTTAAACTGGCTGGCAACCTCATCGAAGCTACTAGCTCCACCGCTTGCCTCGTGCAGTACAGCGGCGCTATGAAGCGTTTCAGCCTCCGTCTGAACAAGATCTGCAACGACCTCCGTCTCATGGGTTCTGGTCCTCGTTGCGGTCTCGCTGAGCTCCACCTCCCCGAGATGCAGCCCGGTTCCTCCATCATGCCCGGTAAGGTTAACCCCGTTATCCCCGAGGTTATGAACCAGATCAACTATAAGGTTATCGGTAACGACACTTGCGTTGCTATGGGTTGCGACAATGCACAGCTCGAACTCAACGTTATGGAGCCCGTTATGACTTATGCTTGCTTCGAGAGCGTTCACCTGCTGATGAACGGTGTTGACACCCTCCGCACCCGTTGCATCGACGGTATCGTTGCTAACGAGGCTCGCTGCAAAGAGCTCGTTGAGAATTCTATCGGTATCGTTACCATGCTCAATCCCTACATCGGTTACAAACAGAGCACCAAGGTTGCTAAGGAGGCTCTCGAGACCGGTCGTGGTGTTAAGGAACTCGTTCTTGAGCACGGTTACCTCACTCCCGAGCAGTATGAGAAGATCATGCAGCCCGAAAATATGCTCGAGCCCGTCTTCGTTGAAGGCGTTCCTCTGAACCACTAATAGTGAATTGAAGACTTTGATATAGAGATTAAAGTGCGCACGCATCGCGATTTCTAATACCAAATTCTTAAATCAATAGAGTCCAGGTTCCAATCTGGCAGTGTCCTTTTGCAAAAGAGGATTCTGTCAGTTGGAACTTGGATTTGGTAACATCAAATTTTTTTTCAAAAACACCAATGACAAATATTATTAATATCAAAAAAGGCCTTGACCTGCCGATGGCTGGCGCTGCCGAGCTCCGCACTAGCGACGCTCGCAATATCGCCACCTACGCCGTGAAGCCTACCGACTATGTGGGGCTCATCCCCCGCTTGAAGGTGGCCGAAGGCGACACTGTGGCAGCTGGCGATGTGCTCTTCTGCGACAAGAAGGACGAGCGCATCTGCTTCACTGCTCCTGTGGCAGGCCGTGTAAAGGCTGTGGTGAGAGGCGAGAAACGCCTCCTGTTGGCTGTTGTGGTTGAAAAGGACGAAAATGCTCCCGCCACCAAAGTCGACACCACTAAGAACCTGAAGGAGCTCATGCTCCAGACTGGTATGTGGGCTATGTTGCGCCAGCGTCCCTTTGGCTGCGTGGCTAACCCCGACGATGCTCCTAAAGCTATCATGGTGAGCTGTTTCGACAGTGCTCCTCTGGCTTCCTGCCCCGATTATCTGCTGCAGGGCCGCGAAGCTGAGTTCGCCAAGGGCGTTGAAGCTCTGGCTACCCTCACTAATGGCAAACTACACCTCTGCTTCCGCAAAGACCAGAAGTTGATGGCTGCCGTGAAGGCCGGCAAGAATGTGGAATGCCACATTGTCAATGGCCCTCACCCCGCAGGTAATGTCGGTCCTCAGATTGCCGCTATCTGCCCCATCAATAAGGGCGAGGTCGTATGGACCATGAATCCCCAGGATGTGGCCAACCTTGGTCGCATGCTGATGACTGGCGAATACTGCACTGAAAAGGTTGTTGCTGTTGCTGGTCCCGAGGTTAAGGCTCCTCAGCACTACCGCGTAATGGCTGGCGCTTGCATCGAAAGCCTTGTTAAAGGCGAGAAAGGCCGTATCATCAGCGGCAATGCACTGACCGGAACCAAAGTGACTGCTGATGGTTTCCTCGGTGGTTATGACAGCCTCATCTCCATCCTGCCCGAAGGCGATTATTACGACTTTATGGGCTGGTTGATGCCCGGCTTCAACAAGTTCAGCTTCTCCCGCACCTTCCTCAGCGGCTTTACTGCATGCTGCAAGAAGACCTGCTCCAAGCTGCCTAAATTTATGACTCCCAAATTCGACACCAATACCCACGGCGAGTGGCGTCCGCTGGTGTTCGCTGGCGAGTTTGAGCGCGTATTCCCCTTCGACATCTATCCTATGCAGCTCATCAAGGCTTGCATCGTTGGCGATATCGAACTTCAGGAGAACCTTGGTATCTACGAGGTAGAGCCAGAGGATTTCGCTCTCTGTGAATTTATCGACACTTCCAAGACTGACATCCAACCCATTATCCGTCAGGCTCTGGAAACTTTAAGAAAGGAGGCTATGTGATGCAAATGAATGGCTTACGTAACTTTATAGACAAAATCAAACCCACCTTCAGCGAGGGCGGTAAGTTCCCTTGGCTGAGTGCTACTTTCGGTGGTTTTGAGACTTTTGCATTCACCCCCAACAAGGTGACTACCAAGGGTAGCCATGTTCGTGACGCTGTGGATATGAAGCGCGCCATGATTACTGTGGTGATTGCCCTTATCCCCGCCATGCTGTTCGGTATGTGGAACATCGGTTACCAGACTTCTCTGGCTGGCAACCTGGGCTACACTTTCTGGCAGTGCTTTGGCTTCGGTCTCGTTCGTATGCTCCCCATGATTGTGGTGAGCTACATCGTTGGTCTCGGCATTGAGTTTACTTTTGCGCAGATTCGTGGTCATGAAATCTATGAGGGCTACCTCGTATCTGGTTTCATCATTCCCATGATCGTTCCCGTGACCACTCCTCTTTGGCAGCTGGCTCTGGCAGTTGCTTTTGCCGTAATTATTGGCAAGGAGGTGTTTGGCGGTACCGGCATGAATTTCCTCAACCCCGCTTTGGTTGCTCGTGCCTTCCTCTTCTTCAGCTATCCTACCCACATGTCTGGCGACAAAGTGTGGATCGCTCAGGATCTGTTTGGCTCCGACGCACTCACCGGTGCTACCACCATGGGTGAACTGGCCACCGGTATCAAGCCCTCTGCTTCTGCACTGGACATGATTATTGGTACCGTTCCTGGTTGTACTTGCGAAACCAGCGTGATTGCTATTGCTATCGGTGCTCTTATTCTTTTGATTAGTGGCATTGCTAGCTGGCGCACTATGCTTTCCGTCTTTATCGGCGGTGGTGCTATGGGGCTGCTCTTCAATGCTATCGGTGCTAATGAATACATGCAGCTCCCCTTCTACTACCACTTCATCATGGGCGGTTTCGCTTTCGGTGCAGTCTTTATGGCAACCGACCCCGTTACCTCTGCCCAGACCAACTGTGGTAAATGGATTTATGGTCTCCTGATTGGTGCTTTCGCAGTCCTGCTCCGCGTACTCAACCCCGCTTACCCCGAAGGTATGATGCTGAGTATCTTGCTCATGAACTGCTTTGCTCCGCTCATCGACCATTGCATCATCTCCCGTAACATCAAAATGCGTCAGCGTCGTGCTGAAACAGGAAAGGAGGCAAAATAATGAAAAACTTTAGCAACAAGTATATCTTCATCTACTCTGCCGCACTGGTCGTTGTTGTGGCTCTGATTCTTTCTGTTGTGGCCATGAGCCTCAAGGAACGTCAGGACAACAATATCCGCAACGAGAAGATGCAGGTGCTCCTGGCTGCCATCAATGTAAACTGCACTCGCGACGAAGCTGCCGAGCTCTACAGCCAGTACTTCCAGCAGGAACTCACTGTGGCTACAGACGGTAGCATCGTCTCTCAGTTCGATGTGGCAACAGTTGATGCAAAAGAACCTACCCGCGCTTTCAATATCAAACTGAAAGAGCAGCAGAACCTTGAGAAGTCAGGTGCCAAGGGCGCTTTCCCCATCTATGTTTTCAACAAAGACGGCCGCAAGGGCTACGTTATCCCCACCCAAGGCAATGGTCTTTGGGGTGCTATCTTCAGCAACATTGCTCTTGACGAAGACATGAACACCATCATTGGTGTCACCTTCAGCCACGAGAGTGAGACCCCCGGTCTGGGTGCTGAGATCACCACCGAAAAATTCCAGGCTCCTTTCATCGGCAAGCAAATCCTTGATGAGAATGGCCAGGTTATCTCCATTGCAGTCAAAAAGAATGCCGATGCTAACGGCATGCATGAGGTCGACGCCATTACCGGCGGCACCATGACCTCCAATGGCGTAAACGAGATGCTTGCCACCGACCTGATGCGTTATCAGAAATTCATTGATGCCACCCGTGGCAATGCCGCTCCCGCAGAGGCTGCCGTTGAGTGCGTCGCTAACGAAGAGGAGGTAAACCATGAGTAAAATGTCTAAAATCTTCACCACTCCTTTGGCCAAGAACAACCCCATTACCGTCCAGGTACTTGGTATCTGCTCTTGCTTGGCCGTTACCGCACAGCTGAAGCCTGCCTTCGTGATGGCACTGTCCGTCACCGTTGTTGTGGCTTTGGCTAACCTTATCATTTCCTGCCTGCGTAACACCATCCCCCCCCGCATTCGTATCATCGTGCAGCTCGTGGTTGTGTCTGCGTTGGTAATTCTTGTCAACCAGGTACTTATGGCCTTTGTTTACGATGTTAGCAAACAGCTATCCGTTTATGTAGGCCTTATCATCACCAACTGTATCGTCATGGGTCGTCTGGAGGCTTTCGCCATGAGCAACAAGCCTATGGAGTCCCTTATGGACGGTATCGGCAATGGTTTGGGTTATGGCATTATCCTTGTCATCCTCGGTTTCGTCCGCGAACTTTTCGGTAGCGGCACCCTCTGGGGATACCCCGTCATGGAGAAACTCGGTCTGTATAAGATTGGTTACGAGAACAATGGTCTCGTTATCATGGCTCCCATGGCCCTCATCCTCGTTGGTATCATTATCTGGATTCAGCGTTCCAAGGACACCGAACTTCAGGAAGACTAATTAACATACCGTATAAAAGATAAAGGAAATTAATATGGAATATATAAATATATTTATCAAGTCGATCTTCATCGACAACATGATTTTCGCCTTCTTCCTCGGTATGTGCTCCTACTTGGCCGTATCGAAGACCGTTAAGACCTCTGCCGGTCTGGGTATTGCAGTTACCTTCGTGCTGCTTATTACCGTGCCTGTCAACTACTTGCTCAACAAGTATGTCTTGCAACCCGGTGCCCTCACTTGGTTAGGCGAATCGTTCCAAAATGTAGACCTCTCCTTCCTCTCTCTCATCATGTTCATTGCTGTCATTGCAGCCATCGTGCAGATTGTGGAGATGGTAGTAGAGAAATTCTCCCCCTCGCTCTACAACTCTCTGGGTATCTTCCTGCCTCTTATTGCTGTTAACTGCGCCGTCATGGGTGGTTCGCTGTTCATGCAGCAGCGCGACTATTCCAACATCGGTGAAGTCGTCAGCTTCTCCCTGGGTAGTGGAATTGGTTGGTTCATCGCTATTGTCGGCATTGCCGCCATCCGCGAGAAACTGCGTTACAGCCACATTCCCCCAGCACTTAAGGGTGTAGGTATCACCTTCATCATCACCGGCCTCATGGGTCTGGCATTCATGAGCTTTATGGGTATTAAACTTTAAAAACGATTAGCAATGACACAGACTATAATTACCTCATTGGTTGTTTTCTTGGTGGTCATCCTGATCCTGGTGGCCCTGCTGCTCTTGCTTCGCGCCAAGCTCATGCCCTCCGGCAATGTGACTATCACCATCAACGACGATAAGAAACTGGACGTGCCTACTGGCAATTCCTTGATTCAGACCCTCGCCGAGCAGAAAATCTTCCTTCCCTCCGCTTGCGGTGGTAAGGGCTCTTGCGGCCAGTGCAAATGCCGCGTGCTCGAAGGTGGCGGTTCTATCCTTCCCACCGAGGTCGGCTTCTTCACTCGCAAACAAATTCAGGACCATTGGCGTCTGGGTTGCCAGGTCAAGGTCAAGGAAGACATGAAGATTGCCGTTCCCTCCTCTATCCTCAGCATTAAGAAATATGAGTGCACCGTGGTCTCCAACCGCAATGTGGCCACTTTCATCAAAGAGTTCAAGGTACAGCTTCCTGCTGGTGCCCACATGGACTTTGCTCCCGGTTCTTATGCTCAGATTGAGATTCCTAAATTCGATATCAAGTACAGCGATTTCGACAAGTCCCTCATCACCGACGAATACCTCCCCGCTTGGGAACAGTTCAAGATGTTTGACCTCCGCTGCGTGAACCCCGAACCTACCGTTCGTGCCTACTCCATGGCTAACTATCCTGCTGAAGGCGATGTGTTCATGCTTACCGTCCGTATCGCTACTCCTCCTTTCAAACCCCGCGACCAGCACGTGCCCGGTGGCAACAACTTCATGCCTGTCAACCCCGGTATCGCTTCCAGCTACATCTTCTCGCTCAAACCTGGCGACAAGGTTATCATGTCTGGTCCTTACGGTGAGTTCCATATCAAGGAACATCCCGAGGATATGCCTAACAAGCCTGAGATGATCTGGGTCGGTGGTGGTGCCGGTATGGCTCCTCTCCGCGCTCAAATCATGCACATGGCCAAGACCCTCAAGTGCACTGATCGCCAGATGCATTACTTCTATGGTGCTCGCGCACTCAACGAAGTGTTCTATCTCGACGACTTCCACCAGATTGAGAAGGAGTTCCCCAACTTCCATTTCCATCTCGCACTCGACCGTCCCGACCCCGCAGCCGATGCCGCTGGCGTTCCTTACACCGCAGGCTTCGTCCACAATGTCATGTATGAGACCTATCTCAAGGATCATCCTGCTCCCGAAGATATCGAGTACTACATGTGCGGTCCTGGCCCCATGAGTGCCGCAGTTGTCAAGATGCTTGACAGCCTTGGCGTACCTCCCGAAATGATCGACTACGATGACTTCGGCGGTGGTGGCAAGAAATAATCACCCAATCAGTATAAGGGCTTAGGTCCTTCTAGCTCCTAAGCCCTTCCCTGCTAGAAGTAAATAATGTAATAATAAATAAAAACACAATTCAAATGAATTTACCCAAACTTCAATCCATTACCAAGAAGCTTTGCGTAGCCCTTCTCGGTGGCTTCCTGCTCATCTTCTTGCTGTTCCACGCATGTGCCAACTTGTGCATCCTGCGTCACGATGACGGTGCTTGGTATAGCGCCTTCTGCCATTTCATGGGCACCAACTGGATCGTGAAGGTCTTCGAGGTTGTCCTCATCGCCTCCCTCGCTCTCCACATCATCATGACCCTCTGGTTATGGTTCACCAACCGCAAAGCCCGTGGTACCGAACGTTACCACCAGCCCAGCAAGACCAAGACCCATGTCGGTTCCAAACTCATGATCTGGACCGGTACCCTCATGCTCGTCCTCATCCTTGTCCACTTCTGCGACTTCTACTTTGTCAAAATTGGTTTCGTTGAAGGCCAGTACATGGTGAAAGTTGAAGAGATGCAGGAAAATCAGGAGCTCAACCAGCTCGTTCAGGCTTCTGCTCAGTATGGCATGAGCCCCGAAGAGTTCCTCGCTGCAAACCAGCAGCAGATTGAGCAGTACAAGGATCAGATTCCCGCTGAACAGCTTGCAGAAATCAACAAGCAGCTTGAATCCATGGCCGAACTTGTTCCCATCGCTACCATCCTCAACGACCCTGAGAAAATCTCCGAGAACCACAAGTATTTCCGCCACCTCAATAAAGAGGACAAGGCTGCTATCGATGCCGTCTTCGGTCGCAACACTGCCGAACCCGACTTCTACTACATGGCTCGCGAGAAATTCCACAATCCCCTCATGGCCATCCTCTACCTCATCTTCTTCGCAGTCGTATGGTTCCACATGCGTCATGCTTTTGCATCCGCATTCCAGACCCTCGGCCTAAACAACTACAAGTACAACAAAGCCATTGAGTGCGTTGCTCAGGTCTACGCTTGGCTCGTCTGCCTCATGTTCGCTGCCGTTGTTATCTTAGTCTTCATTGGCCTCTAATCAATAGATCTTTCTAGAAAAGCTAGAGTATCTAGAATTTCTAGTAAACATTAAACAGAATAACATCATGAAATTAGATTCCAAAATACCCGCTGGTCCTCTGCCTGAAAAATGGACCAACTATAAAGGTCATCAGAAACTGGTGAACCCCGCCAACAAGCGCAAAATCAACATCATCGTTGTTGGTACCGGTCTTGCTGGTGCTTCCGCAGCCGCCTCTCTCGGCGCTATGGGCTTCGATGTTGATATTTTCTGCATCCAGGACTCTCCCCGTCGTGCTCACTCTATTGCCGCTCAGGGCGGTATCAACGCTGCTAAGAACTATCAGAACGATGGCGACTCTGTCTATCGTCTTTTCTACGACACCATCAAGGGTGGCGACTATCGCGCTCGCGAAGCTAACGTCTATCGTCTTGCCGAAGTCTCCAACAACATTATCGACCAGTGCGTTGCCCAGGGTGTTCCCTTCGCTCGCGACTACGGTGGAACCCTCGACAACCGTTCTTTCGGTGGTGCACAGGTCAGCCGAACCTTCTATGCCCGCGGTCAAACCGGTCAGCAGCTCCTCCTTGGTGCTTACAGCGCACTCAGCCGCGAGATCGCTCGCGGTAGCGTGAAACTCCATGAGCGTCACGAGATGATGGACCTCGTCATGGTCGATGGCCGTGCTCGCGGTATCATTGCCCGCAACCTCGTTACCGGTAAACTTGAGCGCTATGCTGCTCACGCAGTCGTGGTTGCAACCGGTGGTTATGGCAACGTATACTTCCTCTCCACCAACGCCATGAACTCCAACGTCTCCGGTGCTTGGGCTTGCCACAAGAAGGGTGCCTTCTTCGCCAACCCCTGCTACGTTCAGATCCACCCCACCTGTATCCCCGTCCACGGCGACTTCCAGTCCAAGCTCACCCTTATGTCTGAGTCTCTTCGTAACGATGGTCGCATCTGGGTTCCCAAGAAGAAAGAAGATGCCGAAGCCATCCGTGCCGGTAAACTCAAACCCACCGACATCGCTGAAGAAGACCGCGACTACTATCTCGAGCGTCGTTATCCCGCTTTCGGTAACCTCGTTCCTCGCGACGTCGCATCTCGCGCAGCTAAAGAGCGTTGCGATGCTGGCTACGGCGTAGCCGAAACTGGTCTTGGTGTGTATCTCGATTTCGCCAGCGCTATCAAGCGTCTTGGCAAGGACGTTGTTGAGCAGCGCTACGGCAACCTCTTCCAGATGTATGAGAAGATCACCGCTCAGAACCCCTACGAGACCCCTATGATGATCTATCCCGCTGTCCACTACACCATGGGCGGCCTCTGGGTTGACTACGAGCTCCACTCCACCATCCCCGGCCTCTTCGCCGCTGCTGTGGCTAACTTCTCCGACCACGGTGCTAACCGTCTTGGTGCTTCCGCACTTATGCAGGGCTTGAGCGATGGCTACTTCGTACTGCCCTACACCATGCAGAACTACCTTGCCGACCAGATCTACGTTGGCAAGATCTCCAGCGAGACTCCTGAGTTCGAGAAGGCTGAGAACGATGTTCGCGAGCGTATCGAGAAACTCTTCGCTATCGGCAAGAACGCTCAGGGCGAGGTCCACACCGTCGACCACTTCCACAAGGCCCTCGGCCACATCATGTGGGAATATGTCGGTATGGCTCGCAACACCGAAAGCCTGGCCATCGCCAAGCAGAAGGTTGCCGAACTCGAAGAACAGTTCTACCAGCAGGTCTCCGTTCCTGGCACCCCCAACGAGTTCAATCCCGAACTTGAGAAGTGCTACCGTTTGCAGGACTACTTCGAACTTGCCAAACTCATGATCCAGGATGCCAACCACCGCGAGGAAAGCTGCGGCGGCCACTTCCGCACCGAGCATCAGACCGAGGATGGCGAGACTCAGCGCGACGACGAGAACTTCATGTATGTCGGCGCTTGGGAGTACAAAGGCCACAACGTCGAGGAGGAGATGTCCAAGGAAGACCTCCAGTACGAATATATCACCATTGCAAAACGTAATTACAAATAGTCATGAAATTCACACTACATATCTGGCGTCAGGAGAACGCCCAAGCTAAGGGAGAATTCAAGACCTATACCGTCGACAACATTACCCCCGACTGCTCCTTCCTTGAGATGCTCGACATCCTCAACGAACAGCTCCTCAACGAAGACCACATCACCCACCCCGTCTGCTTCGATAACGACTGCCGCGAGGGTATCTGCGGTATGTGTGGCCTCTACATCAACGGCCGTCCTCACGGCAACGACGATGGTGTCACCACCTGCCAGCTCCACATGCGCAAGTTCAACGATGGCGACGAAATCTGGATCGAACCCTGGCGTGCCAAGGCATTCCCCGTCATCCGCGACCTCGTTGTCGACCGCACTGCTTTCGATAAGATCATCCAGGCTGGCGGTTACATCAGCACCACCACCGGTGGCGTGCCCGATGCCAACTCCATCCTCATTCCCAAGCACCAGGCCGACCAGGCCATGGACGCTGCTGCTTGCATCGGTTGCGGTGCCTGCGTAGCTGCTTGTAAGAATGCTTCCGCCATGCTCTTCGTCTCCGCAAAGGTCAGCCACCTCGCCCTCCTTCCCCAGGGTCAGGTCGAAGCTCAGGACCGTGTGCAGAAGATGGTCTGCAAGATGGACGAACTCGGTTTTGGTGCCTGCACCAACACCTACGCCTGCGAGGCTGAGTGCCCCAAGGAAATCAAGCGTCAGAACATCGCCCGCCTCAACCGTCAGTGGATTGGCTCTTTGTTCGGTCGCGACCGCAAAGAAAAATAAGCCCCAGCTTATTTATCATACGCAAAAAAAGGTGCCTTCGGGCACCTTTTTTCTTTTTTGTGGTGCAGTGCGGACCAAGTTTTTGCCAATCGCCGGCTCAGAATGGCTCTCGGTTGCATTTAGTGGCCGGAAACCGATGAGGGTGCGAACACCCTGTGAAACATCCTCCGTTGGCCGTTCCACGGAGCGGGTCTACAACGGGCCTTCAACGGAGTTACAACGGGTCTACACTTTTTGGAGCCAATGGCCACTTTAACTTTCTTCTCAACCAAAATGAATGATGAGCTTTTGCCGAAGATGAAACCGGCATTTCTGTGCGCGGGTGTGGGTAGAGCATAGGTTCGCTGTAACTTCGCTGTAGCTCCGTTGATTCTACGGGATAGACACGGTTGGGGGAGCGGGCCCGCATGGGGTGAACAATGAATGCATGAAATCTCCAAAATATAGAATATAGAATGGATTTTTGCAGCAGTGTGCACATTTGTGTATAATCAATGTGTTATGCGATTCTATATTCTATATTTAGGGCCGTGCTGATGTGGCGGACATCTTTTGATAGAGAGAATGCTGGTGCGTTACCGTTTGAATAACAACTGTTTAATTATTCGCTCGTCAAAAATACTCAATGCCGGATGATTTGGCGCAGATATAGAATTATGGTTCTATAAATCCAAGAAAGTATTCTATATCTGCTGGACATCCAACCACATTGTAAAATGTATAATCCAAATTGACTTGCTTGGGTGCGTTTTTCTGTGTGTTTCCGAAAATTGCGTTTTACATTTTACATTTGCCAATACTTGTTTCCTAGAACAAGTGGTAAGGTGTTGGAAATTAGGCATGAGCAGTTGCTGTTGGTCCGGCAAAAACATCGGAAAATGTAAAATGAGAATGTAAAATTGACTACGAAATGTAAAATGTAAAATCAAAAATCAGCAAGTATGGGCAAAATCGTGGTTTTGCTTACAAAACGTGATTTTACAATTTTACATTTTAACGGTTTGATGATGATGGTTATCTTCTTGGTTGTTAGCTGCGTACGTCGGGTATCGTGGCTGAGGTCGGATGATTCTGAAACTACACAATGACCTGTGTGTTTGGCAGTTTCGCCCCCCAATCTGTTATACATTTTACAAGTATAATTTTACATTCTCAGATATTTTGCCTTACGGCTGCTATTGGTTGAAAATCTGTCATCTAATGAAATGTTTATTTGTCGCATTGCCATTGAGAAAGTCTAGAAATCTAATATAAGAAGAAACTTTTTTCCTTAAAAGGCATCAGTATTCAAAAAAAATGCGTATCTTTGCAGTCGAATTATCGCACAAGAGTTAGTGCGCTAACTGCTACGAAAGCATTTGTATAGTTCAACTTAGACAAATTCGCCAAAATTTAGACAATGAACTTGATACCGATGCCTTTTGCTTGTATGTATTGGTTTTTGTGCCTCTACATAACGCTAAGCATAGGATAAGTTTCTTCCGTTTTATTTTGTCAGGGTGTTTGGCGATACCTTCTAAGTGATAGAACGAGACAACCGAGTTCTATGCTTTCTTTGTATAATTAACCGCCGACTTGGGAACTCTGTTGGCTGTGAAAACATAATTCAAGAAATAATTGAATAATAATCAGTATGGATACCACGTTCGCTAATGACAAAGACTTACAGTTCCTTTACAAGTGTTCTAATGATCAACTTAAAATGCTTGTTGATATACTTGTCTATGACAAAGACGGCCAAGAAAGATATACTCAAGAGCTTACTACCCACATTGACTTCAAAAGATCCTACCCGAATAATATAAAGGCAGTGATTCCGCTAGTAATTAACGAGTTGCAGCTTTTTGGCGGTAATACCATAGCTAATATGTTTCGCGGGCATGGTGTGTCTTACCGTGAAATACTCATCGACGTATGTGAACAAAATAAAGTGAACTTTAACAAGGATACATCTGTAGAATTGTTGGAGAAGTATCTTCTTCAAAAGATCCTTATGATGGCAGCTGAAAAGATGACAGATGAAGATGTAATGCATTTAGGAGATGCTCATACGAAAACAAAAGATATGCTTCTCAAAAACATGGGTTTATTTCATGTAGGTGATCCCCTTATCATCAAGATGGTGACCACGTTAGTTATTGAAGTCGCTAAGAGAAATGGTCTTATCGCTCTAGGCGGTTATGCTGCTAAATTTGCTGGAGGAAGAATCTTTGCTATGCTGACAGGCCCTGTGGGTTGGGCAGCATCAGCAGTGTGGGCATTAATTGATGTTGCAGGACCAGCATTTAGAGTTACGATACCAGCAACTATAGCAATTGCTTATCTTAGAATTATTTCGCAAAAGTCTGATGACGAACTAAACATCCTGTATGCCTAATGATACACTATTGTCCTAATTGCGGAAAGGAATTGGGAGCGTTCCAAGTTGTCTGTCCAAGTTGCTCATACTGCGAATTTGTTGATAGGTTTGAGGATGGTGCAACAAAAGCAATGGCATCGCTTACTGCCCAACAACTTGAATGTAACACTCAGTGGGCTAAATACAAATGTGGCCCGAATGGACTTTGTGGCCATGGGTACGCGGCAGAAGATCTGAATGCGTTCCATGACTATGTTGCAGGGCATGATGTAGAACTTTCTGGTCGAGACAATAGCCGCTATGGCGCTGATAGGATTGTCGATGGAGTCCAAATACAAACAAAATATTGTGCATCCCCCCAAGAAAGTATTGACGCAGGATTTCCAAAATCCAACTCTGGCAACTATGCGTATTGGGATAACGAAACCGGAAAACCACAACTATTGGAAGTCCCTAGCAATCAGTACGACAAGTGCGTAGCTTTGATGCGGGAAAAAATCAATGAAGGTAAGGTGGTTGATGCCAATGGAAACAGAATCACTAATCCGGACGAGGCAACTAATATAGTTAAAAAGGGAACTTACACTTATGAGCAAGCAAAAAATTTAACAAAAGCAGGCAATATTGATTCTTTAAAATTTGATTTTGAAACAGGTGTTATTACTTCGTGTTCCGCTTTTGGTATTTCGTTTGCTATAAACCTCTGTATGATTTTGCTGTCAAGAGATAAGAATGGGTTAAGTGTAGAAGAAGCAGTAAAATTGTCCTATTTAGAAGGCTTGGTATCTGGAACGATAAGTATGTCGTCACACATAGCTACTTCTCAGGTATTAAAGACTTCTGTAGGGCGATATTTAGCTGGTTGTGCAACCAGAGGGTCAAAATTAGTTGTGAATTTTGTATGGCAGACTGATGCTGGGAAAAAATTAATTCAACAAGTGGCGACTAACATACTTCAAAAAAATGTCTCGGGTGGTGCTGCCAAGCAAGTTGTTACCAAGTTTTTACGTACAAATTTCATTGCACAATTTGCCATGTTGGTTGTGGTCACTATCCCAGACACATGGAATTTGTTTAGAGGACGAATTTCTGGTAAACAGTTCGTGAAAAGCCTTGTGGTGAATGGTGTGTCTCTTGGAGGAGCAACGGTTGGTGGTGTACTTGCTAGCAAATATGGAGGCTGGGCTGCATTAGCTGGTGCTATTGTGGGCGGAGGTGTTGTAGGCTGGGCTTCAAAAAAAGTAGCCGATTTTATTCAAAAGGATGACACCGAGCGCATGCAAAAAATTGTAAAAGCTGCTATCGTGGAGTTATGCAACGATTATCTCATACAAACGGAAGAAGAATTTGATTTTTGTATGAGATATATAAAATCTGAAGGTGCGATCAATCCTGACCTTTTCAAATGCATGTATTCTGCCGGTATTACCGATGATGGTGAAGATGACTTTTTGCGAGCAAACATCGCATACCGATCGTTAGAGTACTATTTCCAGGCAACAGTCAGAAATAGAAAAACCCTTTATCTCAACAAGGCTCAATCAGTGTTGGACAAATGTGTAGCAGACTTAGCTGTAGATATGGAAAAATCGGCGAGTCAACTCTTGAAGAATAATACAAAGTAGGCAACGATTAGAAATAATTTGTAAGGATGTTGTTGCTCTCAAAGATTCTCCAGTCCATGCGGGTGCCAGCCCTTAAGTAAGTTCTTTCGACTGCCGTTGTGCCTTTTTTGTCCGACACAATTTGTTTAAATAACTTGATGTATTATACTGAAAAAATGAATTAATATACATTTGGTATGGGTTTAAAAGACTTTATGAGTGAGGAGGGTTTTAAAGTCATTGTTGGAACTGCTGCTGATTTGGGTAATGCGGCGGTTGAAACACTCAAAAAATATCAACCATTAAAAGTCCAAAAAGACCTAAAAGAAGCTTTGGCGAATACATTTCCTGTAGAAGGTGGTTATAATGTCGTTCCTTTAGTGTCATATGGTCTTGCGTATAACTTGAGAATATTTGACTTGGCGTTAAGAAAAGAAGGATGTGGTATTAAGAATATCGCCGTCTTTAAGAAGCGTCCGCTCTGGCGTGAGACAGAAGATTCTTTTGCTAATGGTGTTTTGAGGGACGGACTTTCCTATGCTGTTGTGATATATGGGAAGTCGACTGATGATAATCTTGAAATATCATTGTATGAGCGAGGTTCTGTAAATCCGACACCGATGAATTCGTGCGATGAATTGGTAAGGCGATTGAAAGAGATTGAAAAGAAGTTGGGCGACCAGGCCATCCTAACTTCGTCAGATGTTCAAGATAAAGAACAAGAGGATTTCGCCAAAGATTTGGTGAATCCGGAATGGTGTAGAAGACATTTGGATGTATTGCCCGAAAAGATGATATGCCGATTTACTTCTTTGGATTCTTTGTTTTTTATGATCAAGAATCAGACTCTGAGGATGAATGGCTTGCCTGGTATGAATGATAAAGGAGAGGGCCTGTTTGCTTGGAATATGGTTAGTCCCGCAGAAAATACAGTAGAGAATAGATTGCTAATAAACCGAAAAAAACTTGTGAATGATGCCTTTATAACCTCCTTTTCAGTGATTGATAAAAAGGAGAATCTTGCGCAGTGGCAAATATATGGAAATGATGCGAAAGGAGTGTGTCTTGTATTCTCCGTGAAGGATGAAGTCTCAGATAGATTCTTCTTGCACCCAATCCGTTATCTTGATACGAATGGGGTGAGTTGTCATAAGAAGGGCAAAGACGGTCTAATTATGGTTGAGGATGATTTGATAAACAAGATGAAAGATCTATGCCGTTCTGAAGATGCTCGGTACTCAGATTTAAGTCCTTTGATTTTTTATTATAAAGATAGCAAGTTTGCATCAGAGGATGAAGTGCGACTACTGTTTGACAATAAAAAATCTTCTGCATATAAAAGCGAAAGAAAAGTGCCTGATTGGTTGTTGACAAACGCAAATAATATACCTAATCCATATATAGACGTTCCGTTAGAAGAAATCCCTATAAAATTGGAAGAAATAATAATTGGGAGGCGCATGGATGATCCAGATACTGTTCAGGCTCAGATAGAGACCCTTCTAGAACAAAAAGGAATGAAAGACGTAGTGGTTGAGTTGTCTGAAATTACTTTTTACCGATAATTGATTATTGTTTACAATTTTATTTGGATGAATAATTAAAGATTGAATCTAATTTCGAAATCATAGATGGGAAAGATAAAATTGGAGGCAGTAAACCTAGTTGATGGAACCCTTCGTGCGGTGTACCTTCCGTTAAAGTCTGTACTAAGAATGACTCCAGCTGGTCGTTTTGTGGATACTGCTGTTCTATTATTGTCCACATGGTCGGTTATTATAGACCATAGAAGACTTGCGAAAGAAGATTCTAAGAACATTCAAAGCCTGTTAAAGAATCGCCTATATAGAGAAGCGGCATTGATGGCTAACGATGTGTATGAGGACGAAAGCAAGATGTTTTGTGGAGGATGGGAGGAATCTCATGAATTCCAAGACCTTTGCTTCAATGATGAAAAATCAGGTTTGAAGTCACGGCTGTATTGCCGGACTATAAACGGCAGAAAAGAGTATATGTACGCAACTGCTGGAACGATAACGGTGAATGATTGGAAGCATAATATACTTCAGATAATCGGTCAGTCCTCGCAGTATGAGTATTCGGTAGAGAATGCCAAGGTGTTGTCGGAACGGGTTAAGGCGCAGGGTGGCAAATTGTATTTTACGGGGCATTCTCAAGGTGGTGGTGAGGCCATCTGCAATGCGTTGGCTACAGGCTGCAAGGCCATAGTGTTTAATCCAGCCGGAGTGAGCTCGTTGACGATAGCAGGCCAAGGCGCGGATAAAGGCTTGGCAGAAGAAGTTGTAACCTGCTTTATTGTTGACAACGATCCGCTGAACATAGCGCAAGACGCATTGGATAAGATATTGAGTACGGGTTTCCCGGTGTCAATCGGAAAGAGAATTTATGTGAAATCTACCAAGGCGACGTGGGAAAGCCATCTTATTGAAGTTGTTCTGCAAGAGTTCGCTAATCAGTTGCCGTATGATGCGTAGCTGAACTGTATTTGCTCTAGGGCTGCAGTAGGGTGGGGGATGAGATATCGTATTTCAAGGGGTTCTATGTGATGTTAGGAACATCAGATAGAGCATGCGGATATGCCGTTTTATGGTTTTTGAGGGCAGGAAAGACGTGCTTAGAATAGGGTGCTGGTTAATTGCTTGGTATTCAGTATAAGTTCGAAAAATCCCCAAATTTTTTTGATGAAAAGTTCGAGAAATCCCCAAATTTTCCACCGATATGGCTTTTGCCTTGCGGGGTGGGCAATGGGGCTGCCAGTCGGGTGCGGCAATGGCGGGAGGGGCGGTGGCGGTTTTTCGTCAGAATTTGTGTGCAATAATATTTATTAGTTTGCGTTATTGGAATAATAAATATATGTATTGCGATGAAGAAGACTAAGATAGTTACCAGCATAGGTCCGTCGAGCTACGACCCCGACGTGTTTGAGAAAATGGTGTTGGCCGGCGCCAACGTGGCTCGCATCAATTTCAGTCATGCCACTGAGGAGGAGAAGCAGATGGCTGTGGCCACGGTGAAGGAGGTCCGCCGCCGCACCGGTCATAATGTGGGAATCCTCTACGATACCAAAGGCCCCGAGCTGCGCTGCGGCGAGATGGAGAATGGTGGCATCGAGTTGGTGGAAGGCAACGCCATCAATATCGTCAAAGAACAGGTGCTTGGCACACAGAGCCAGTTCTCGGTCAACCACCCCCATGTTATTGACCGACTGAAGATTGGCGACAGCATCTTGCTTGAGAATGGCCTCATGGCCTTGGAGGTGACCGATGTGAACCGCACCACGGCACGCTGTATTGTTCGCATCGGCGGCACGTTGGGCAGCAAGAAGAGCATGAGTGTGCCCGGTGTTAGGTTGCAGATTCCTTTCCTCAGCGATGTGGATTTGCAGGATATTATCTATGCGTGCCAGCATGATGGCGATTATCTGGCCTGTTCTTTCGTAAGCACGGCTGCCGACATCATGGTGGTCCGCTCGGTGCTGGCAGCCCAGGGCAGAGCTGATATGCAGGTGATTGCCAAGATTGAGAGCCAGGAGGGTATGGACAATCTGGAAGCCATCGCACAGGTGAGCGACGGCATCATGGTGGCCCGTGGAGATTTGGGTGTGGAAGTGCCTATGGAGGACCTGCCCATCTATCAGAAGCGTATTATTTCGGCCTGCCGTCGCTATGGCAAGATTAGCATTGTGGCCACCGAGATGCTGGAGAGCATGAAGCATAGTATCCGCCCCACCCGCGCCGAGGTGACCGACGTAAGCAACGCCGTGTTCAGCGGCACCGATGCCGTGATGCTTTCGGGCGAGACCACTACCGGCGAATATCCCGTGGAGGCAGTGGCATTTATGGCCAAGATATGCGAGCACATCGAAGAATCGCACCATTATCGCAACAAATATGCCAAGCCCAACCCCACGACCATTGCCGAGATTATGTGCAATAGTGTGGCCTCGACAGCTAACGAACTTGGAGCCAAGGCTATCTTGGTGCCTACGGTCAAGGGTGTCAGCGCACGACTGCTGAGCAATCTGGAGCCCAGCTGTCCTATTCTGGCCATGACCTCGGATGAACGCATCATGCGGTCGTTGACTTTGAACTATGGCGTTTATGCTAAGTTGGTGGATGCCAGCAAGACCACTGACGAGGTGCTGACCGTGGCAATGAATGCGGCTAAGGAGTGGATTGACCTGCAGAAGGGCGACATCGTGATTACCACAGGCGGTTTCCACGCTGACCCACAAGACGGTCAGACCAATTTTATGAAGGTGGATAGGATATAGAAGAGTTAATAGTTAAAAATTAAGAGTTTGGGCTGGCAGCCTACGCCTAAATGATAATTATGAATTCATAAATATAATGATGATGCCTAAGGTTAGTTTTGTTGTAGCTGTATATAATGTTTCGGATTATATTGAACGGTGTGCGCAGTCTTTGTTTGAGCAGACGTTGGATGACATAGAGATTATTTTCTGTGATGATGCTTCGACTGACAACAGTTTGCAGCTGATTCGGAATCAGTTAAGCGAATACCCTCAGCGTCAAAATAATGTGAAATTTATCTGCAATGAGACCAATCAGGGTATTGCCCTCAATCGCTGGAATGGTGCCAAAGCCGCTACCGGCGAGTTTGTGCTTTTTGTAGATGGCGACGACTATTTGGAAGTTACGATGGGGGAGAGGCTGTATGGTGAAGCTGTGGCTACTGGAGCAGACATTGTGCAGTGCGATTGCTTCAAGGATACACCGGAAGGAATAGAGGCCATACATTCTTCGGTGCTTGGAGAGGATCCTGTCAAGTGTTTGCTGAACCGCAGCGCATGGCATAATATATGGATTAGGTTGTTCCGTAGGTCGCTGTTGGATAACGACCAGTTGGTCTGGCCCAAAAGCTCTATGGCAGAGGATTTGATTATAAGTATGGTTCTGACTGTGTTTGCGGAGAAAGTCGTGTATTTGCCAATACCTCTTTATCATTATAATTATAATCCCGATTCAATAATGAATCGTAAGGGAGAAACTGCGCTGGTGGATAAATTTGAACAGCATTTGGTCAATACCAATGTGTTGGTTGAGTTCTGGGAGAAACAAGGATTGGTGGAAAAATATGAGATGAGTTATGTGTTGGCTAAGTCTATGACTCGGAATATATTACTTAGTGTAACACGTAAGAGGAAATATCGCAAGTTGTGGTATCATACCTATCCGGAACTTAACAAGCTTATCTTCTGGGGTGATAAGAATCACCCATCGTCTTTTCGGAACAAAATATGGTTCGCGGCAATCATGCTGGGACTATATTCCAGTTGCAACCGTTTGTTGTGGTCCAAGCACTTGCGGCCTTCTCGAGAGTGGTGCTATCAGGCACCGAGAAAGATGGATAAAGGTGTATTTTGGATTTAGTCTAGGCCGGTCGGATGAGTTTGAAAAAAAACGGTACCAGGTGTGATAGACAAAAAAATCGCAGTTCTTTTTTTATACAAATCGAACACTAATGTCTACTAAAAATCAAGTTCTAGTTGGCCATTGTTGCTAGAACACTTATCCATATCGGCAACTGGGGCCGAGAAAAGTTCTCGAATAGGCGATTTGTCAAGAAGAGATCCCCTTAGAACCCGGAGCACATCATA